>DWYL01000198.1 GCA_019118685.1 Candidatus Blautia merdipullorum | reverse complement strand
TGAGAGTTTATGAATAGTGGAGATACTGCTTTTATGATTATTTGTGCTGCGCTGGTGTTCTTTATGACACCGGGCCTAGCTTTCTTCTATGGAGGCCTTGTAAGAAGGAAGAATGTAGTAAATACCATGATGGCCTGTGTGTCGATCATGGGTGTGGCCATTGTCATGTGGTGCCTGTTTGGTTATTCCCTGGCATTTGGCGGAAACCATGGAGGCATTATCGGAGACTTCCGCTGGTTTGGCTTAAATGGAGTGGGAATGGAAACCGGCCCTTATTCGGATACGATCCCTCATCTTGTGTTCTGTGCATTCCAGATGATGTTTGCGGTGATCACTCCGGCTCTTTTAACAGGCGCTCTGGTAGGCCGTATGCGCTTTAAGGCTTTATTCCTGTTTGTTATTTTATGGTCAATTATCGTGTACTATCCTTTGGCTCATATGGTATGGGGCGAAGGCGGATTTCTGGCTTCACTGGGTTCTGTTGACTTTGCAGGAGGAAACGTGGTTCATATCAGTTCAGGCGTCAGCGCTTTGACAATGGCTATCCTTCTTGGAAAACGCCGTGGATATGAAACTACTGCTTACCGTGTTCATAATATTCCATTTGTAGTACTTGGAGCAACTATGCTGTGGTTCGGCTGGTTCGGATTTAACGCAGGAAGCTCTCTGGCAGCTGACGGTCTTGCAGCCCACGCATTTATGACTTCTGCCATTGCTTCTGCTATGGCGCTGGTGGTATGGATGCTTCTGGATGTGATCATGGATAAGAAACCTACTTTAGTAGGCGCTTCCACAGGTCTTGTGGTTGGTCTTGTGGCTATTACACCTGGTGCTGGTTTTGTACCGATCTGGGCTTCTTTCATTATCGGCGGCCTTGTAAGCCCCATCTGTTATTTTGGAGTAAAACTGGTAAAGAAGAAACTGAAGATCGACGATTCACTGGATGCTTTTGGCTGCCATGGACTTGGTGGTATCTGGGGTGGTATTGCAACAGGTATTTTCGGTTTGAGTTCCGTTAACGATGTAGCTCAGTGGAACGGTCTGGCTTTCGGCGAGTATCGTCTGTTCCTGGCTCAGATCCTTGGTATAGTAATTACTATTGTAATAGCAGTGGCAGGATCTCTGATCTGTGCTGCGATTGTAAAAGCAATCACACCTCTCCGTGTAACGGTTAAGGAAGAGCAGATTGGTCTGGATATTACACAGCACGGAGAAAATGCATATCCCAGCTTTAACGGACTGGATCAGTAAGGTGAGGTGAAAAACAATGATTAAAATAGAAGCTATGGTCAGAGAAGAAAAGTTTGAAGATGTAAAAGCCGCTCTGGATGAGATCGGTGTAAATGGATTAACTGTATACCAGGTAATGGGAGTCGGAATCCAGAGAGGATATAAAGAAGTGGTCCGAGGTATGCAGGTAGATATGCAGATGCAGCCTAAGATTAAATTTGAAATCGTAGTGTCTTCTGAGGAATGGGAAAAGAAAACGATTGATGCGATTCAGAAGGCTGCCTATACGGGAGAGACCGGAGATGGTAAGATATTCAGCTATGAGATTAAGTCTGCGTTAAAAATCCGTACAAAAGAAACTGGATACGATGCTATCCAGGCAAGTGATTGATCTGATTGGCTCGTTGTTCGCAGGAGTAAAACAGCTCTGTAAGAGAGAAGGATATCCTTTCTTACAGGGCTGTTTCTTCTGAAAAGAATATTAAAATCTCATAAATTTTACGTGTTGGACTTCCTTTGTTCACAGGAAAGTGTTAAAATTTTTACCAATGACACTACAATAGAGCAAAGGAAACAAAAGAATGAAGAAATCAGAATTACTTTCAGAAGAAAAAAAGAAAAAAATCGAGAACTTTTTCTACTATTACAAATTTCATGTGTTGATCGGAGCATTTATCCTGATTTTTGTAATCGTCTTTATCAAAGATATGGTGACGAAGATCGATTATGATTACAGCATAGCATTTCTTGGAAATTACGGAATGTCTTCCGATGACAGCCTGGCTCTCCAGCAGTGGTTTGAAGAACATGGAGAGGATCTCAACGGTGACGGAGAGGTCCATGTACAGATTTCCGACTACAGCTGTCCGGGAGAAGGTGAGGACGGCTATGATCCCCAGGTGTTCGCGGCTATGCAGACCAGATTTATTGTAGACATACAGGAAGGTACCAGCATGATCTTCTTCCTGAACCAGGAGAAATTTGAGGACTATAAGGATCAGGGAGTTTTTCCGGCAGATGAAGAAGACTATATAAAGATAGAAGACTGTAAAGGATATCAGGAGGCAGGGAGTCCTCAGTCCGCAGCCGATTACATGGTTGCCCTGCGAATCTTAGATGGAAGCGGACTGAATGAAAAAGAAGAGATCCAAAGCTACTATGAGGCAAATGAAAAGCTGCTGGAGTCCTTTATCGGGGAGTAAGTTCGCTGTATTCCTCAAAGAGGTTTTTGATATTCTGCATTTGTTTATCCACGGCAGTAATGGTACAGGCACAGTCGTATAATTCCCGGCTGATCAATTTATACTGTTCATTGCTGCCAAGATCCTTTTTATAGCGGAGCTGATGTTCCAGACTGGCCCAGAAATCCATGGCAATGGTCCGGATCTGGATCTCCGCCCGCATGGGAGTCTTTCCCTCGGCGAAGAATACAGGGATTTCCACGATCATATGGTAGCTGCGGTAGCCGTTGTCTTTGGGATTCTGTATATAATCCTTTATGCGCAGTACAGTGATATCATCCTGGTCAGACAGCAGTTTTGCCATGATATAGATATCGTCGATAAAGGAACAGATCACACGTATACCTGCCACGTCGTTCAGCTGTTCCTTAATGTTCTGTTCAGTAAAGTCGTAGCCCAGACGCTGAAGCTTATTATAGATGCTCAGGGGAGTCTTGATGCGGCTTTTGATGGAGGAAATGGGATTTCCGGTTGTACTTGATAGAGAATTCATCATTTAGGACCTCCAGTTTGGTCCGGATCTCCCGGATCGCACACCGATATCTCATCATCAGAGAGTTAAAGTGGTCGGTATTTTTAATGAATTTTTCAGGGGAACTGATATCCAGTTTGTCCTGAAGATCGAATTTCTGATTGATATTATTTTCCATAGAATCTGACACCTCTTTCGTATAAAACGGATAAATCCGGTAAAATCTTCTCAACAGTATAGCGGAAAAAAAGGTCAGCGTCAATGGAAAGAAAAGATGGCAATTTAAAAGGACTTATAGTATAATGAGACAATGTGATGGCACCGGGAACACTGAGGTTCCGGCACCATTCCAGCGGCAGGATATCTGCAGAAAGGTCCAGTATAAATGTTTGGATATGTAATGATAGATAAACCGGAACTGAAGGTCAAAGAATTTTACAGGTATAAGGCATATTACTGCGGGCTGTGCCGGACACTGAAGGAGGAGTATGGCTTTAGGGGAAGGATGACCCTTACTTATGATATGACTTTTTTGATCCTTCTTCTTTCGTCGCTTTATGAAACAGAGGATCGGGAATTTCCTTCCCACTGTCCCCTGCATCCGGTGAAAAAGATCCCTGTGATCCAGAATAATATATCGGAATACGGGGCAAAGATGAATATCCTTCTGACCTATTTTAAGTTTGAGGATGACTGGAAGGACGATAAAAGTCTGGCAGGGATCGCGGGGATCCATCTGTTCAGGAAGAAAGCGGCCCAGATCTGCAAAGAATATCCAAGGCAGGCCAGAGTCATAAAAAAACAGCTGAGACAGCTTGCTGTTTATGAAGAACAAGGGCTCATGGATGTGGACATGGTGTCCGGCGCTTTCGGCGCTTTGATGGAGGATCTTTTTGTGATCCGGGAAGATTTCTGGGAAGAGAATCTTCGCAAGTTCGGATTTTATCTTGGAAAATTTATCTATATCATGGATGCCTATGACGATCTGCCAAAAGACAGAGAGTCAGGGGCCTATAATCCTCTGAAGCTTACCAGAGAAAACTGCAAAAGCGAAGAAGAATATGAACAGACAGTACGTCAGATGCTTCTTATGATGATGGGAGAAGCAGCGGGAGCTTTTGAAAAGCTGCCCTGTATCCAGGATGTGGAGATCCTGCGGAATATCCTTTACAGAGGCGTCTGGACAAAATATCAGAAAA
>DWYL01000197.1 GCA_019118685.1 Candidatus Blautia merdipullorum | reverse complement strand
TTGTACTTATCATTCTGCGTAGGCACATTTTCAATCGTCCATCCGTCCTCATTGTTCTCATTGAACTTTTCAATAATCATTTCGTAGGTTCCAAGGTCTACACCCTCCGTACCTACATTCCAGAAAGTGATCGTCTTATCACTGTCTCCGCTGCCTGAAGAACCGCCGGAGGAACTTCCGTCACCGCTGCCGCTTCCTCCGCCGCATGCTGCCAGTGAGAAGGCCATCATTACGGACATGGCCATGGCTGTCATCTTTGCCAGTTTTCTTTTCATAGTTCATCTCTCCTTTTCGCTCATTTATTTTGTAGCTTAATCATAGCAAAATCATATTTTTGAAGCCATTTAAAAATCTTTCAACTTTCTATAATATTCTTACCTGTTATATTTTATATTTTTTATCATGTTACCCATTCTTTTTTTGTTAATATACCTTTCTTTTTAGTTTTTTTTCGGATACTCTATACAATTTAAACAAAAGAGCAACGGAAATTATATCTATAATTTTCCATTGCTCTGAAATGTTTTTCTGCTATTTTTACTCTATATTGACTTCCAATGTAATGCTGTTTTTACCCGTCAGTTCTCTGCTTCTCTTATCTGGCTGAGATGTCCCAATGAATAGCTTGAATCTGCTGCTGTCTATATAGCGTTCTCCTTCTTCATCTACTATATTCATGGCAGCGTTTTTAATCTTCATCTGAAAAACCATTTTTTCACTGCCTTTCAGGCGTATTCTTTTGAACCCGCAAAGGCTATGATTTTTCACTGCATAAGGAGACTCCAGGTCCTTTATATATACCTGTACGATATCTTCTGTTTCCTTTTCACTTTTATTTTCTACAGCTATTTCAAGTTCAATATCTGAATCTCTGGTAATTTTATTTCCAATTTCTGCTCCTGTGACACAGATATTGCCGTAACTTAATCCATAGCCGAAAGGATAAAGGGCTGTTTTCTCCATATATCTGTACGTCCGGTTCTTCATGGAATAATCAGTAAATTCAGGCATTCCCTCCAGATCCCTGTAGAAAGTCACCGGCAGTTTTCCCGAAGGAGAAACCTTGCCGAACAGAAGGTCTGCAACAGCTTTTCCTCCCCTTGCTCCCGGATACCATGCAAGTAAAATACCTTTGCAGTTTTTCTCTGCATAATTTAAATCAATGGCGCTTCCTGCCATAAGGACTACAATAGTAGGTTTTCCAACAGCCGTAACTTTTTCGATCAGTTCTTCCTGTACTTTTGGAAGATGAAGGTCTCTTTTATCTCCTGAAGCATCACTGTTTCCGGTATCACCTTCTTCTCCCTCCAAGGTCTCATCTAAACCTACACAAAGAATTACCACATCACTGTGTTCTGCGGTAATAACTGCCTCAGAAATCCTGTCCTGCGTCCATGCCAGATTTTCAGCCTTATCTTTATATAAATGACAGCCCTGAGAGTAAAGAACTCTCACATTTTCGCCTGCTTCATCCTGAATCCCCTCTAAAACTGTAATATATCTGGAAGAAGTTCCGTGATAATTTCCGATCAAGGCAGCGCGGCTGTCTGCATTAGGACCAATCACACCGATTGTTTTTACTTTAGATTTATCAATAGGCAGCACTCCATCATTTTTCAGCAAGACACAGCCTTTTCTTGCCATATTGACGGCTTCTTCAATATGTTCTTTACATTCTACTTTTTCATAGGGGATTTCATCATATTCGCTACCCTCAAAAAGCCCCAAAAGATATCTGGTTGTCAGTGCCCTCTCTGCTGCTTTTGTAATATCTTCTTCTGTAATAAGGCCTTCATCTACTGCCGCCAGCAGATGAAGATAAGTGTTTCCGCAGTTAATATCACAGCCTCTCTTTAAAGCTAATGCTGCAGATTCTCTGGCGTTCTTTGTTACCTTGTGGTTTTCATGGAAATCTTTGATCGCCCAGCAGTCAGATACAAAGTGTCCGTCAAAATCCCATTTTCCTCTCAACACCTCTTCCATAAGATAATGATGCCCGCAGCAAGGCTCCCCATTCGTCCTGTTGTAGGCTCCCATAACTGCCTCTACATCTGCTTCTTTGACAAGAGCTTCAAAGGCAGGAAGGTAGGTTTCCCACATATCTTTTTTCGTTGCCTTTGCATCAAATTCATGGCGGATCGATTCCGGTCCGCTGTGAACTGCAAAATGTTTTGCACAGGCAGCGGCTTTCATTACAGAGCCGTCTCCCTGAAGCCCTTCCACAAATTTCATACCCATCCTTGCGGTAAGATAAGGGTCCTCTCCATAGGTCTCATGGCCTCTTCCCCAGCGGGGATCTCTGAAAATATTCACATTAGGAGACCAGAAGGTCAGCCCTTTATAGATATCTCTGTCTCCATGTTTTGAATATTCGTTATATTTTGCCCGGCCCTCTGTGGCAATAATATCTCCTGCCTTCTTCATTCCTTCTTCGTCAAAAGCAGCTGCCATGGCTATAGCCTGGGGAAACATAGTTGCTGTTCCTGCTCTCGCTACTCCATGCAGAGCCTCATTCCAATAATTATAGGCGGGAACTCCAAGGCGTTCCACTGGAGCCGCGTCATATCTGAGCTGCGCTGCTTTTTCCATTAAGGTCATCTTACTTACAAGCTCTTTTGCCTTCTTTCTCGCCTCTGCTCTCTCTTTTCTGAAATTTTTCAATAATCAGTACCTCCCGTATCCCAAAACTCTTTTTCTATATGTCCCCATTATATTTCTTTTTTCCCTCTTTTCATTACAAAATATGCTTTTTATTGCCCAAATATTGCTTTTTATCGATCTACTGCTATTGATTTCATCTTAAATTCCTGTTATCCTTCTGTTATAAAAATTAGGAGTCGGTTTCATGAAAAAAATCTTTTCTGGTTTTCGCGAAAACATAACATACCCGGATTCCTCGAATTTCAGGGTGCTCATTCAAAAAAATACCTATCATATCAATGCCCACTGGCATCCTTGTGTAGAAATCATTCTCCCTCTTACAGGGACTTATCAGGTAACAGTAGAAGATAGCACCTATGATCTGGCAAAGGGAGATATTATGTTTCTACACTCAGGAACCCTCCATGAACTTTCAGGTCCCGCAAAAGGTGAGAGGCTGATTTTTCAGTTCGATGTAGAAATCTTGTATTCTCTGCGAGAATTTCAGTCTCTTCTTTTTTCTTTTCCTTCCACTTTCATGCTCAAAAGAAATTTAAAAGATCCTACTTATACAGCGGCGGAGGGACTTCTCCTTTCTATCATCATGGAAGCCAGACATAAAAAAATCCTCTGGGAAGCCGGCCTGTACTCTCTGGTCCTCCAGCTATATACCCTGCTCTTCCGTTCTTCTGCTCTGCAGATGCAGGTATTCTCCGGCAAGGAAGGAAACAAATCAGAAAATCCACAGGTCGGTCATCAATATCAGGAAAAATTTCTGGCTGTATGCCGTTATCTTAACCAGAATCTTTCCTCCCAGATTACCTTAGACGAAGCTGCTGCATACGCAGGATTTTCAAAATTCTATTTTTCCAGGCTTTTTAAGGATTTTGTAGGGAAATCTTTCACCCAGTACCTTACAGCCCAGCGGCTTCACAAAGCAAAACTGCTGCTGTTGACCACCCAAGCCTCTATCACTGATATAGCAATGGAAGCGGGTTTCAACAGCAGCAGCACCTTTAACCGGGTTTTTTATCAATCCGAGAAAATGTCGCCCTCTGAATTTCGCATCTCTCACGCAAAATTTAAAAATTAGGCAAACTGTTTTATTATCTGTCCCATTTATCGCACATTGCATTGATCTGATCTGCAAATTTTGCCAGATCTTTATTAGCGCCGCCTTCATTATGGCGGATAACGCTCATCAGCCTCTGTCCGGCAGCTACCAGTCTTGCATAGACGCCTGCAGCCTTTCTGGTCTTTGCCTTTTCTTTGGCATGTTTCACTGCGATTCCCAGGGTTTCTTTTATTACCTGGCCGGAAAGCAGATCCACGATCGTTCCGCTGTAGGGGGCGATCGCAGAGTACCCCAGCTCTTCTTCCAGTCTTTTGGCAAAAAGCTCACAGACCTGGTCATCTCCATGGGTCACAAAAACTTTTTGAGGTTTTTCACTGAAAGCCGCAGCCCACTTCATCAGTCCCTGGTTGTCTGCATGGCCGCTGATACCTGCCAGGCGGACAATGTCCGCATTTACATGAATTTCCTCGCCAAAGAGTTTTACATCTGTAGCCCCTTCTATTAAAGACCGTCCCAGTGTTCCCACTGCCTGATATCCCACAAAAAGCACTGTGCACTCCTGTCTCCAGAGATTGTGTTTTAAATGATGCTTTATCCGTCCTGCATCGCACATTCCGCTGGCAGATAAAATTACTTTTGGCTTTTCATTGAAATTAATGGCTTTAGACTCGTCACTGGTGATCGACAATTTCAGTCCAGGAAAGGCAATGGGGTTGATCCCCTGATTAATCAGATCCATGGCTTCCTCATCGTAACATTCACTATAATGCTCTTTAAAAATAGTGGTAGCCTGTACTGCCAAGGGACTGTCTACATAAACCTCAAAGCCCGGAAATTCCGGAAGAAGATTATCCGCTTTGATCTTCCTTAAAAAATACAGCATTTCCTGGGTTCTTCCCACTGCAAAGGAAGGAATGATCACATTTCCGCCCCTCTGGAAGGTCCTTCTGATGATATTAGTCAGTTCTCCAATATAATCCGGCTTCTCCCCATGGCTTCTGTCTCCGTATGTGGACTCCATAATCACATAATCTGCGCTTTCCAGATATTCAGGATCTTTGATCAGGGGCTGGTCGTTATTCCCGATGTCTCCAGAGAAAACCAGCTTCCTCTCTTCTCCGTCTTCTGTGATCCAGAGTTCAATACTGGATGATCCAAGCAAATGGCCTGCGTCTACAAACCGTACTTTGATCCCCTCTGACAAAGTAATGACTTTGTGATACTCACACTCTACAAACTGCTGGATAACCCCTAAGGCATCCTCCATAGTATATGCCGGAACAAACTCCGCCTGCCCGTTTCTCCGTGCCTTCCGATTTCTCCACTCTGCTTCAAACATCTGAATATGCGCACTGTCACGAAGCATAATATCGCATAAATCACAGGTAGCCGCAGTAGCATAAATGGGTCCCCGGAACCCTTTTGCATAGGCCAGCGGAAAATTTCCTGAATGGTCAATATGGGCATGGGTCAGCAATGCAAAATCCACATCCGACAGGGGAACCGGTATCTCCTGATTCTCATATTGATCCGGCCCCTGTTCCATACCACAGTCTACAAGAAACTTTTTCCCCGCTGCCTCTAAATAATAGCAACTTCCCGTCACCTCATGGGCAGCTCCTATAAAAGTCAGTCTCATAAAAAACCCCCTTTGCGGTATAATGAATCTGTTACTTTCATTATACCCCAGAGGGGGAAAGATGGACAGAGATTTTCTGGAAATTCTTACTTATAGTCAGCATTTCCCAGCAAAATTATACTTTATTCGAATATGTATAAAAACATCAAACTTATTGGAGATATTTTTCTATACCTTTAATCTATCCATAATCCATCTGTAATTGGCATTAATGACTCGGATGTACTGCCCTTCACTGCTACGCATGCAGCTTTAAGCCGATAATAGTATCCGCCTTTAACATTATAATTATAGCTTTTCGATAAATACGTAGTATTTGAAACCACATCCGAATAGGTTTTCACATTAGCCCAGCTTCCGTTTTCTAGTCTTTGTATCGTCATTTTCAAGGTTAAAGTATCACATTTTACTGCTGGCAAAACTGCCCCATATACATTAACGCTGCCGTCTCCATTATTCGTAATTTTGGCAAATCCCCTATTTAAGATATTTCCTCTAGCTCGATTGTATAAATTGCTTTCTGAAGAAATATCATCTATTAAAACCGAGCCATCCACTACTTCTCCTAACCTAGGAACCTCTTCAGCTGCATATACCGGCATACATGTTCCTAATATTACACATATAGATAAAAAAATACCTATAAACCTTTGGGTTTTATTTTTCATAACACCTTTTCTCCTAAAACATTATATTTTTGGCTATATTAACCATATCTTCTTCAGATAATTTTCCAGATAATTCATAATATACATTCTTATACTCCCATTGAAGTATATAAGTAGGTATTTCGTCATCGCTATCTAAAACTTTCCATAGCACCAAATCAATCGTTTTTGATAGCTCACTATTAATTGTCTCTATTTTTTTCCCTGCATCACTAATTGCCAGAGATGATGCAGATTTTATATTAGAGTACACCATCAAATAAAAGACATTTGTGTCTTGTATATACTGAACAATACCTATCTGGGCATCCACATCTACCGTATAATCTTCATATTCTATTCCATGGGGCCAGTAAAAAAATTGTGGCATTTCTACATTCAAAGCGTCCGCAATATCCACCATCGCACTTTCTTCAGTGGTATCTCTTGTTAGTGTCTCATCATTATTTACCTTTGTTTCGACTTTATTTCCTAACATCAGGTCAACTTTCTCCATAATATATGCCCTGTTGGCCTCACTGCTCATAGAAACTCCGAAGATTCCGAAAATCGTTACAGCCGCTGCCGCAGCCCACTTTATCACCTTCTCTCTGAAATTAAAAGCTTTAGGTTTCTGGCTGTGTTTCTTTACAACCTTTTCTTTTGTATCATCGCGCTTTTCCTTATTCAGTTTTTCTTTTCGATTCTTGTTTTTATTCTTTTGGTCTCTATCTTTTTCACTATCTCTCTTCTGTATAAAGTCTGCCGGGTCCTGGATCGTTCCCTGCTTTTTTGCTTTCTGTAAAAGTTCCTGAAATTTTTCTTCCGTAGGTTCCCAGGCTTTGGAATCTGGAATCTGCCCGATTTCTTTTTCAATATCTTTCGCTTCTTCCAAAAACTGATGCCGAACCCACTTGTCAAACTCCTGGTCTTCTGTATTTTCAGCAGATTCCAGCCTTTCACTGCTGTTCTGTTCTTTTATTTTACTCATGAAACTCCTATCTTTCCTTGACTTTTCCCCATAAGTGTATCATATTATCTTATAGTTACTTTTTTTGAATCAGGAGGAACACCATGAAACATATCGTTCTTACCGGCGGAGGTACCGCCGGACATGTAACCCCGAATATTGCCATGATTCCCAGGCTAAAAGAACTGGGGTACAAAATTTCTTATATTGGTTCCTATGAAGGAATTGAAAAAAAACTGATCGAGGAACTGGGTATTCCTTATTACGGAATATCTTCAGGAAAATTAAGACGCTACTTTGACGTTAAAAACTTCACAGATCCTTTCCGGGTAATGAAAGGATTTATGGAGGCAAAAAAGCTTATGAAAGAGCTGAAACCTGATGTTGTGTTCTCCAAAGGCGGCTTTGTTACAGTTCCTGTAGTAATTGCTGCCAGCAGAAAAAAAATACCTACCTTTATTCATGAATCTGACATGACCCCAGGTCTCGCCAACAAAATATGCATTCCTTTTGCCACAAAGGTCTGCTGCAATTTTCCGGAAACAGTTTCTCAGCTTCCTGCAGACAAAGCTGTACTCACCGGAACTCCTATCCGGCAGGAACTCCTTACAGGAAGCAGAGAAAAAGGCTTGAAATTTACAGGATTCAGTTCTGATAAGCCAGTGATCCTTATCATAGGCGGCAGTCTTGGAGCCACTGCCGTAAACCAGGCTGTCAGAGCAATTCTTCCCCAGCTTCTCCAGGATTTCCAGGTTGTTCATCTTTGCGGCAAAGGCAAACTGGATGAAAGCCTGAAGGATACCAAAGGATATGTCCAATATGAATATATTAAGAAAGAACTGGCGGATCTGTTCGCTATGGCGGACATTGTAATTTCAAGGGCAGGTGCCAATGCCATCTGTGAGCTCAGTGCTTTGAACAAGCCTAATCTTCTGATTCCGCTTTCTGCCCGTGCCAGCCGTGGAGATCAGATATTAAACGCCCGTTCTTTTGAACATTTAGGATATAGCAAGGTCTTGGAAGAAGAAGAAATCACAAATGAATCACTGTTAGATGCCGTGTATGACCTTTATGAAAATAAAGAGTCTTATATTACTGCTCTGTCTTCCAGCAAGCACAAAAATTCTATTGAGCAGATTGTGCAGCTTTTTGAAAAAGCAGTAAAGTAATCAGGCTCTTTCATATTCATCCTTGTAATGTTCTTTTATCCATACTTTCATTCTGTGCTTTTTGGCTCTCAGATTTTCTACTGAGATGCCAAGAGCACGGGCTGTCTCGTCTGCGTTTTCACCTTCTACTACCATCCTCATCATGATTTCGTACCATTCACTATTCTTTTCAGCTAAATCCTGAAATAATTTTCCTGTCAATTCTCTCAACACCATTCCATGCGCGATTTCATCTTCAAAAAAATTCTTCCTTCTTTCTGAAATCCACTCTACTGCATTATCCCCTTCTTCTTCCTCCTCCGGAGACATGGATGCGGTAATCTCATGTACTTGATATGCTTTTCTGCAAAAATCGATTGCTTTTCTTTTGGCATTTACAAGAAACCATTGGCGGTAATACTCCTCTTCTAAAGTATCCGACTTTGCCGAAAACAAAAGAAATACTTCCTGACTCACGTCTTCAGAAAAATCCAAATCCTGCAAAATACTGAAAGCAACTTTCTTTACTAAATGATAGTACTTCTGATAGATTTTCCGAAATTTTTCTTCGTTCATCTTTTGTATCCACTTCTGTTATTTCAAAGAAAATTTTGACAAGATCTCCTCTTTATCTTCCGGTGTAAGTGTACCGGGTGTCCAGGAAATTCCAGCTTTATCCCCTTCTCTTCTTGGTATCAGATGCATATGAAAATGGAAAACCGTCTGTCCTGCAGCGCTACCATTATTCTGCACTACATTATAGCCGTCGCAGTCCAGCGCATCTTTCATCTCTGTAATGATTTTTTTTGCCAGGATCATGGCACGTCCTGCCAGATCATCAGGAAGCTCATACAAATTTTGATAATGAGCTTTCGGAAGGATCAAGGCATGTCCTTTTGTCGCCGGTCCCTGATCTAGGATCACTCTGAACTCCTCATCCTCATAAAGCGTAGCCGATGGAATTTCCCCCTTAGCGATTTTGCAAAAAATACAGTCATTCATATTTATTTTCTCCTTTCCTTTCATTATATATCCGAATTTATTTCGGAAAATGTGACACTCTTGTCGAAATTTGGCATTTTTTGTTATATGAATTTAATTGCCATTTAAAAATATCGGTGCTAAACTATCTACGAAAAAATAATTGGGAGGAATATTATGGAATCGCAAACAGAATCTTCTGTCTTTCAAATATCAGGGAACCCTGCCCCAGACTATAAGACCCTGTACCAAGAAACCCAGTCCCGGCAGCACTTTCTGCTGTCTCAGATTTCTCATGAGATCCGCAATCCGGTAACCCTTATCAATAGTTTTCTTCAGCTTTTTGAAAGCCATCATCCGGAGATCGTACAAGACGAATGCTGGGAAAAGGTCATGGAAAACATGAGTTTTCTCAGAGCTTTGTTGGAAGAGTTTTCTTCTTTTAATAATTCTTCCAAACTGTCGGTGCAGGAAATAAGTCTGGATAATCTGGTCCGGGATACGATCGAATCTGTGACGCCTATCTGCCAAAATATGGGAATTTCTGTTCTTTACCGGAAAGAAACAGCCATTCCTTTGATTTCTGCTGACCCTACAAAAATACGCCAGGTTCTTCTCAATCTTCTCACCAATGCCAGAGAGGCTATCGGAACGCAGGGACTGATCATCTGTTCCTTAAGCTGTGACGGTGAAAATGTATATCTGACTGTAAAAGACACTGGTTCCGGCATTCCGGCCAATTATCAAAAAGATATTTTTGAGCCCTTTGTCACTCATAAAGAGGGAGGCACCGGACTGGGGCTGGCTATCTGCCAAAGAATCGTATCCGCCCATGGTGGCCGGATTTCATTCCTTGCTCCCGCCGGAAAAGAAACATCTTTTATTGTAGTGCTTCCTATTACTTAAATGCTCTGGTTCTTAAGCCTCCGGGGCACATAAAAAAGGCAAGGGCAAATCCAAGAATCAATCCTGCAAGATGGGCTGTATTATTGACTCCCGCACTGGTCATGCCGTGGTAAAGGCAAAGAAAAGCCAGAATAACAAGCTGCCGGGAAGTAAAATTTTCTATATGGCCCTTATTTCTGATCACTATGTACAGCAGTCCCCCTATTGCAGCAAAAACGCCTCCGGAGGCGCCGGCAGACACTACATATTCATGTGCGCGTATTTCCTGAAACACAGAAAACAGATTTGCTCCCGCTCCTCCCAGTATATATAGCAATCCGTATCGGATTTTTCCCAGGTTTCTTTCCAGGCAATCTCCAATAAAAAGAAGCACAAGCATGTTATTGCCTAAATGCTGAAGGCCAAAGTGAAGGAACATAGCAGTAAAGAGCCGATAATATTCATGGTTTTCCCAAATGTCAAGAGTTCCTGTCGCGCCCCAGCGCAGCATATGGTCTGCATTTTCCCAGGAACCGGTAATTTCCACCATAAGAAAAATGACAATATTAACTAAAATAATAATATGATTAACCGGAGCCTGTTTTAAGTCTTTCAATTTGTCTATATCTTTCTATTTGTTTTAATTTAAGTGTATTATAAAACTTTTTATATACCTATGCAAGATACAGTCTATATTAGCGCAACATTTTATGATATATTACCTAATTTTAATCTTTTTAAGTCCCGGTATTTTAGAAGTATTTTCCAAAGTCTTTTTTTGTGCACTATTTTCCTTTACATCATTGTGTCATGAGGGTATAATCGGTCTTACATCAACAGAAGTTCTTTTCCATACACAGGAATCTTAAATGTCTTTTTATTCTGCAGACCTGTCGGTCAACAAATCCAATCTACAATTCAAAAGAAAGAGGTGATGAAGTGAGCGTCCAAGAGATACTGCTTTTGGCCATTTCCGGCATAGCAGTTCTGATGGATTTCTTATGGGAAAGGATAAGTAATCTTTTGATCGCCCTGAGCATGGTCACGGGTTTTGTCTTCTGGATCTTTTCCCATGGCAGTGCCGGAGTTCTGTACTTTCTTCCTGGTTTTCTTTTACCCATATTCTGTTTTCTTCCTCTTTTTCATTTTCGAATGATAGGCGGCGGAGATGTGAAACTGCTGTCGGTTCTGGGAGGGATCCTGGGTTATCCAAAGGTTCTGGAACTGCTGTTATTTTCATTTCTTACAGGAGGAATTCTTTCTGCAGCATTTCTTATTTCCACTGGGAATCTAAAAGAGCGCATTTCCTATTTTTTCCATTATTTTTATGAGTATTTGAAAACAGGTAATGAAAAGAATTACAGAAAAAAAGGAATGGAACCGGAAAATTTCCATTTCACTGTCCCTATTTTTACGGGGATTATTTTATTCATAGGAGGTTATTATTGAAAAAGGATATGATTGCCGTCTGCGATTCCGAAGCAGGGTATGCCG
>DWYL01000196.1 GCA_019118685.1 Candidatus Blautia merdipullorum | reverse complement strand
AAAAGGCCGTTCTTCTACCCGAATGTAATAGATAATCTGAAATCCGGCTTCGACGATCAGCAATATAGCTACGGATATCAACAGCTTCTTATCCAACTGAGGCTGATGGACCATATCCAGCTGCACTCCCGTCTCCACCGGGTCTCCCATATCCTCTACTGCCTTTTCTACAGCGTCTTTACGGTTCATGCCAGATTCCTGATAAATATCTGCCTGGTCTTCGATATGCTGCCGCAGTTCTGTCCGGATCTCTTCCCGCACAGCCTCCTGGCGTATCTGTTTTTCTACCTGATCTAAATACTCATATACTTCCATAGGCAGGCCCTCCCAGGACACGGCCTACTGCACCGGTGTAAGTCTCCCACTCCTTTTTCTTCTCTTCCAGATGTTTTCTTCCTGCTCTGGTGATCCTATAATACTTCCTGGTCTTTCCTCCCGCCTCCTGTTCATAGGATTCCAGATACTTCGTCCCCTCCAGCCCGTGAAGAAGGGGATAAAGAGTCCCTGCTTTCAGTTCAAAAATATTTTGAGACCGGTCTCTTAAAGTTTCGATCATCTCATAGCCGTACATATCCTTTTCTGACAAAAGCTGAAGAAGAAGTAAAGTGGTGCTTCCAGAAAGAAGACTTTTATCAATTTTTCCATCTCCCATAATCCTGCCTCCTTTCGCAACATTTTCATTTTATATAGATCTTCTATATATATCTATCATCTATATATTATACTGAAATCTCCCTTTCGTCAATACTTCTGAGGCATAACATACAAAAAGATCAGATGTCCTGAGTAATATGCTCCCTTTTAGGCAGTTCCCAGTTCTCTGATCTTTTTAATCGGATTGTTTATCAGTTATGCAGCCGCCGTATAATCTTGCAGATCACTTCGTTCTCTGTAGCCAGAGGCTTTTTGTGGGTGAAAAAGATAATCCCATCTG
Source organism: Candidatus Blautia merdipullorum (assembly GCA_019118685.1). Classification (GTDB taxonomy): domain Bacteria; phylum Bacillota; class Clostridia; order Lachnospirales; family Lachnospiraceae; genus Blautia; species Blautia merdipullorum. Next base: position 22,565 of record DWYL01000196.1, on the reverse strand, counting down.
TGGGGGATAAGATTGTGGAAGTCACATATCCCTCATAGGGATCCAAGATTTCTGCCAGAGGCTGTCCGGTATAAACCTCATCACCAGGCCGGCAGAGTCTTCTGTAGATCCCTCCTGTATTGGTCCTGACAGACATAAGTTCCTCCTCATGGATCACGGTGGCAATATAGCCGTTATGGCAATTATATTTCAGGATCCCCATTCTGGTAAGAAAGCGAAGGACAGCAGAGACTGCCTGCCGGGCGGATTCTTCGTCTATGAAGTCCGTCTCTGCAGTATAGACAGAAAAGGCGCTGGTATCCCAGATCTGCCAGTTGTAATTCAAAGTGGTGGTATCAATGGGCCGGGGCTTTCTAATGACCACATAAGGAAGGCCGAAAAGACCTGCCAGGCTGGTGTTCTGCTTTCCTGTATCCATCATACGGACATGGGGAATGAAGTCCCCGGGCATGTAGAAACTTGCGAACTGGATACCATAATCATAGTTCTTCACCTTTTCAAATACTCCTGCTGCGATCCTCTGGGTAGTCTCTCCCAGATCGTATCCCGGAAACATCCGGTTAATGTCCGTATTGTCCACAGGCCAGAACCGCTTTCCAATGTTCATGGCATGATGGTTTATGGAAGGTATCACCAGAATTTCTTTATCCTTGGTGATTTTTCCTGCTGCCTCCAATTCTTCCAGCTTCCTTACAATCTGAGAGCAGACATAGAGCTGCTGGACTTCATTGCCTCTTATGCTTCCCACTATACAGGCAGACTTCTGTCCCTGTCCGAAAGTATATCCGGTTATCTTCAGGTCTTCCCTATAGGGTGAGCCAAGGGTAAAAATTTCTGTCTTTTTCATGCTTTTCCACCTCCCAGTATCCTTCCCAGCAGGGAGCCGCTGTAGACTACCGGATACTCTCTTCTTGTAAATACCATGCCGGAAATAGGGGCTTTCACTGCCTGCTCCACATCTCCGGTAAGAGGATTGAGGATCTCTCCCAGAAGGTCTCCTTCCTTTACCTGTTCTCCGATCTGCACCCGGGGAACATAGATCCCTGCACAGTCTGCATTCAGATAACCGATTTCCTGGTCTGCGGACACGATAGGCTTTCGGGTTTCTCCCACTTTTCCCTCCCAGATCCCCAGGGTCTTCATAACATTTAACAATCCTTCCACAAGCTGATATCCATAGGCCTTTGTAATGCGCATCCCTACTCCCATCTCCACCACCAGAGTAGGGGTACCAGCCTGGTTTAAGCTGTAAGCCAAAGTAGATTCCAGCACGGTAGCGTTGGCATGTACCCATACAAAATCCACATTGATATCCTGTGCCAGAGGGACCAGTTTCTCTGCCGTGAGCTCATTGATCCGCACCTGGGGCAATTCCATAAGGAAAATATTGCTGGCATGGATATCCACGCAGAGATCGGCCCCTTTCAGGTCCTCCGTCAGTCCACAGACCAAAGACTCCATCATAGGGCCTTCATCATTCCCCGGAAAGATCCGGTTCATATCCAGGTCAAACATAGGAATCCCTCTGGTGATAGAATCAATTCCCAGAGGGTTCAAAGCCGGATATACATCTACGATCCCTTTCAGCCCTTCTGGCTCCGCCTTCAGCCTCCGAAGAAGCTCATAGCAGACAAACTGACCTTCCAGTTCGTCTCCATGAGTACCGGTTACCACTGCGATCCGCTTTTCTTCTCCTGTGGGGTGGGTGGGCATGACCCGGTTTTTCCGGATCCGCAGGCTTTCATCCACCGGCAGTTTCATTGCCACCACTGTTTCCGTCATTTTTTATTTCCTCCACCTTTACATAAATTTTCTGTACCTGCCCAGCCGTTCCACGGAAGCAGCCCCGGTCTGTCACACAGTCTCCGTAGTCTCTTCCATGGGCAAGTTTAATATAATATTCGTCAATATGCAGATTGTTCGTCGGGTCCAGTCCATACCAGCCATCCCGGGTATAAACTTCTACCCAGGCATGGGTATACCCTTCTCCGATCATCAATCCTGCCACATATCTGGCAGGGATTCCCATATACCGGAGTACCGCCGTCATGATATGAGCATAATCCTGGCATACGCCTTTTCCCTGTTTCAAAGCCTCCCCTGCTGTGGTGCTGATATCTGTAGATCCCGGCACATAGGAAAAGCCCTCATAGAGCATTCCCATAACACAGACGGCCTTTTCCAGATTCTGTTCTTTGCCAAGTTTCCGGCATAGTTTTTCCGCTTCCCTGGCAAAGGCAGCTATTTCCGGAACAGGACGGGTATAGGCCGATGGATACCGGTACATGGGGTGAAGGGGCTCTTTTACCGCTTCCATCCCCCTGGTCAGCGCAGTACCGGCTATGGTATATCCGAAGGTCTCATGAGGTCCCTGACAGCATCCGCTGAGCCGAATATTGCCAAATCCGTCCTTTGTCCTGGCCAGATAGTCCGCAGGATAAATGTTTTGTTCTGTCAGAGCAATCCTCTGCCGTGAACAGTCTCCGGGGATACAGCGCAGGGCAAAATAATGGCTGTTCACCGGAGACGAAAATTGGATTTCCATTCTGTATATAAATCTTAATTTTTTCATATCACCTGCCGGCTGCTCAGGAGATCAAACCTCCCAAGCAGCCCAGTGCCTCCTGATCATAAGATTTTTGCTGGCCCTTATCCATAATGATTTGTTCCAGGTGCTTCAGATTTTCCTTATTATAATCTAAATTTGCTTTATAAAGCCGGTTAACCAGCTTTCTGTATTCTTTTTCCAGATCTTCTCTGTGATAATCCAGCCGGATGAAAAGATCCAGTCTTTCTACGTATTTTCCACATTTCAGAATATTCCTGCAGTCTTCCTGATCCACATAATCGTCTGCACAGCCCCAGAAAGCCAGCAGATAGTCAATGGCCTGCTGCAGTTCCAGAAGAGGCGCCGTGGTCTTTTTACAGGCCTGAAAAGTATCCAGGGCAAGCTGGACATAAGACAGCACATTGCTGCTTAATTCTTCTCTAAGTACCACAGCATTGTCATAGGCCCGCTTCATATTGGATACTACAGAATCCGGATTATCCTCATCAAAAAGATAAGCCTGGGCAAACTGTTTATTAGAAGTATAAATATCCGGGATATTCAGTCTTTTACAGTACTTTGCATAAATGCCTTCCGGCTGTTCAATCATATGGTCATAGATATGAAAAAATACCCGCAGCGTGGTATACACTCTTTCTGCATACCTTCCCAGCCAATAAAGATGATCTGCTTTTTCTATTGAGATAATACCCATGTGTCTTTAAATCCTCCTCCCTGTGATGAATTTACAACAAAGGAATCCGGGTTTCTGGAAAACCTGGTCAGGCCGCTGGCCCAGACTTTCGTCTCCTTTCCGGACAGTACAAAAGCTCTCAGATCCGCCTTTCGCAGTACCGTTCCATCCCCTTCTGAAACCTTCATATCCTGAAAATCAATGACCTCCTGAGCAATGAATCTTCTGGGTTCTTTTTTTATGATCTCCTTCATCTGGGAAAGTTTTTCCCGGCTCAGTTCATTTCCGAAGATCACCCCGTATCCTCCGGCTTCCGCCACATCTTTTACCACCAGCTTTTCCAGATGATCCAGTACATATTTCCGGTCTTCCGGATAATAAGGAAGATAAGTGGGTGCATTTTTCAGGATTGGCTCCTGATCCAGATAATAACGGATCATCTTGGGCACAAAATAATAAATCCCTTTATCGTCTGCCACCCCGTTTCCCGGAGCATTTACAATAGCCACATGTCCCTTTCGATAGACCTCCATGAGATTTGGAATTCCGATAAGAGATTCGGGAAGGAATGTTAATGGGTCCAGATACTCATCGGATATCCTTCTGTAAAGAACACCTACTCTCTGTTTCGTATTCCTGTAGTCCCGGTAATAGAGATAATCATTTTCTACAAAAAGCTCTGAGCAGGCAGCAAGCTCACTCCCTGTCCGCTCTGCCAGATAAGAATGTTCAAAGTAAGCCGCATTATACCTTCCCGGAGTCATGATCACTGATATGCCCCCTGTGTTTACCCAGTCAAGGGTCTCCTTCAAAAGCTCTGCATAGTTTCGGTTGTCCACGATCTGATTGCTGCTGAAAGTTTTCGGGGATACCCGGCGGCAGATCTCTCTGGCGATCATGGGATAGGAAGCGCCGGAAGGGATCCTCAGGTTGTCTTCCAGGATATACCACTCCCCATCTTTCCCCAGCACCAGATCGATCCCTGAAATATGGCTGTAAATTCCCTTAGGGGGACAGATCCCCTCACATTCCGGAAGGTAGCCGGAAGAAATAAATACAAATTCTTCCGGGACCACCTGATCCTTTATGATCTTTTTTTCTCCGTATATGTCTTTCAGAAAAAGGTTCAGGGCATCCACTCTCTGGATCAGGCCCTTTTCCAGTATCCGGAAATCTTCCCCGGTGATCACCCTGGGAATGGCGTCAAAGGGAAATAGCTGTTCGTGAAATTCTCCGTTTTTATAAATCCCGAATTTGACCCCGAACCTGGCCATAAGACGATTGATTCCTTCTGTATGTTCCACCAGTTCTCTCATTCCTGCTCCCTCCTTAAAATGGAAAAGGCGCCCAGAGAATCTGCTCTCGGCGCCTTTGCTTATTTTCTATAGTCTACTACATTTTTTCAGGAATTGTCAACTTTTTATCTTTGCAAATTATTTTCTGATAATTTATAATCAATATTAACAGAAAAATTTACAGATAAGGAAGGACATACTTATGCCTGCTGATATGAAAAGCATCATTGCTGAGACCTTTATAAAAATGGTCCGCCGAAAAAACATCGACAAGATTACCGTAAAGTCCCTGATCGAAGAATGCCATATTTCCCGCCAGACTTTTTATTATCATTTTCAGGATATCATGGATGTTCTGGAATGGTCCATCCGCCAGCAGACCCATAGCCTGGTGGATGAAAGTCTGAAAGCAGGAGATCTTAGATCTGCCATCAAGGTTTTTATTACTTTCTGCACAGAACATTTTTCTGAGTTTCAGAAGCTCCTGAATTCTCAGAGACGTGCTCAGATAGAGGAATTATTAATTGATGCCGCCAAAGCCTATATGGTAGAAGTATCACGGCACAACCATCCGGATCTGTATGTAAACTATGAGGATATGCAGGTCCTTCTCCAGTTTAACGCCTGTGGATTGGTGGGCGTTCTGCTGGAATACAGCAAAACACCCTCTTATGATCAGGAAAAGCTGGTGCAGCAGTTAGAACAGATTCTTTCCGGCGAGCTGCTTCACCTGAATCCGGAGGCCAGGCTCTGATCCAGACGGCGGTTGATCTGCATATAATGTTTATACAGGATCCCGAACCTGTGCATATATCCAGCCTGCCAGGGCTTGGTCTTTCCGCAGAAATGGAGGATCCCTGTATTTCCCATTACCCAGTCCATATCACAGACACCTCCACTCCGCAGAAGGTAGGTACTGTAATTCCTGGCGTCGTAGTTCCAGAGATAGTCATCCAGCTCCAGGGTTCTGGAGCCGAAAACTGCATTTAAGATATCCTGATCCGGAAGCAGGAGCTCTTTGGCATGTTCCCCTGCATATCGGAAGATTTCCTCCGGCAGGATTTCTTTTCTTCCCTGGTCCAGGTTAATAAGGAGCACTCCGGAATTAAAATATTTATGGGTAGTTCCCAGCCGCACCTGGTTGATATTATTGGCCAGGTTTGTCTTTCCTGTATGAGCAGCGGCGGCGAATAGTCTTCCCTTCATGTCTGTTTCCCAGAGGGGCTTCAGTGAGTTGATCACCAGTATGTCCGGGTCCAGATACAGGATCCGGTGAAGTTTTTGAGGCAGAAAACAGGGAGCGAGAAGACGGTAATACATTTCTCTGGGGTACTGTTTCGTAACCGGAGCCTGGGAAAACCAGGAATCTTCTATTTTCACTGGAAAAAATTTATATCCCAGTCTGCCGCACTGCTTTTCCAGCGGCTCCAATTCTTTTTCCTGTAATTTGCTGTGCAGTAAATACAGTTCTACATCCTCCCCCGGATTGTTCATATGCAGAGAAGTAAGCATTACCTGAAGGGGCGGGATATAATTTTTATCCACGGTCACAAGAAGTTCCATAACTTCAATCTCCTTTTATCCATTTTTGACTCCACAGTTATGCTAACAGCAGAGTCGGATATTTTCTACTGACACTTTTTTCCCAGTGTATTGACACATTGAAAAAAATGTAAGTTTTTTTTACATATCCAAAAATGTGTAAGTACAAAATCCCGGATTTGATAATCCCTATTTTCCCGGAAACCTGTTATAACAATTACCAGAGAGGCAATCTTCCAGAAAGGAAGAAAACACATGCAGGAAGTAAAAAAGCCAAAAAAACCTCTGATCTTCTATTATGTCGTTGCCATGCTAGTCCTGCTGCTCTTTAATTTCCTGGCTATGCCCTGGCTGGCCCAGCGGCGGATACAGGAAGTGGACTACGGCACTTTTATGTCTATGACGGAAGAAGGAAGTATCGGTCAGGTAGAAGTACAGGAACAGGAAAACCAGATTCTTTTCACGGATAAAGAATATCAGCATATTTATAAGACCGGTATGATGCCAGATCCGGAGCTTACCCAGCGTCTTTACGATTCAGGGGCCAGCTTCACCGGAGAGATCATTAAACAGGCCGATCCGATCCTGAGTTTCTTATTATCCTGGATCCTTCCTATCGTAATCTTTATCCTTATCGGCCAGTATATTTCCAGAAGGCTGACAAGAAACGCCGGAGGCCCTAACGCCATGATGTTCGGCATGGGAAAGAGCAACGCCAAAGTGTATGTAGAATCCTCGGAAGGGATCCGCTTTTCTGATGTAGCGGGGGAAGACGAAGCCAAGGAAAACCTCTCCGAGATCGTAGACTATCTTCACAATCCGGATAAATATAAAAAGATCGGCGCTTCCATGCCCAAAGGAATCCTTCTTGTAGGACCTCCGGGAACAGGCAAGACCATGCTGGCAAAGGCAGTAGCCGGTGAGGCAGGAGTCCCATTTTTCTCCATGTCCGGTTCTGAATTTGTGGAAATGTTCGTAGGCATGGGCGCCTCCAAGGTCCGTGATCTTTTTAAACAGGCCAAGGAAAAGGCTCCCTGTATCGTATTTATTGATGAGATTGATGCCATCGGACAAAAACGTGACGGACGGGCAGGAGGAAACGACGAGCGGGAACAGACCCTGAACCAGCTTCTTACGGAAATGGATGGTTTTGAAGAAAATACCGGTGTTATGATCCTGGCGGCCACTAACCGTCCGGAAAGCCTGGATCCGGCCCTTACCCGTCCGGGAAGGTTTGACCGCCGTGTGCCGGTAGAACTTCCGGATCTTCAGGGAAGAGAAGCCATCCTCCGGGTACATGCAAAGAAGGTAAACCTCTGTGACAATGTGGATTTTGGCTCTATCGCCCGGATGGCCTCCGGCGCTTCCGGTGCGGAACTGGCAAATATTGTAAATGAGGCGGCGCTCCGGGCAGTGCGGGATAACCGGGAATACGTAACCCAGGCTGACCTGGAAGAAAGTATTGAAGTGGTCATCGCCGGTTATCAAAAGAAAAACTCCATTCTCACAGACCAGGAAAAGAAAGTGGTGGCATATCACGAAATCGGCCATGCCCTGGTAGCCGCAAAGCAGACAAATTCTGCTCCGGTCCAGAAGATCACCATTGTCCCCCGTACCTCCGGGGCTCTTGGTTATACCATGCAGGTAGATGAAGGGAATCACTATCTCATGAGCCAGGAAGAGCTGGAAAATAAAATTGCAACCCTCACAGGAGGACGGGCTGCGGAAGAGCTGGTATTTCACTCTGCTTCCACAGGGGCTTCCAACGACATCGAGCAGGCCACCAAGCTGGCGAGAGCCATGATCACCCGCTACGGCATGAGTCCGGATTTTGACATGGTGGCTCTGGAGACAGTAACCAATCAGTATCTGGGAGGAGACGCTTCCCTTGCCTGCTCTGCCCAGGCTCAGGCGGAAATTGACAAACAGGTTATAGCACTGGTAAAACGTCAGCACCAGAAGGCAGGCAAAATCCTGGAAGAAAACCGGAATAAGCTGGACGAACTGGCAGAATACTTATATCAGAAAGAAACCATTACCGGAGAAGAATTCATGAAGATCCTGAACCAGTGATCTTCCTTAAAGATACCTTGGTTCTTTGGACTTTTCTCCTATATTTTCACATATATCAGACATTTTTATGGCATATATGCACAACAAATCACAGATTTGTAAGGAAAAGGTAAAATCTTGTGATATCTTGTTGCATTTACCTGTGGCAGTGCTATAATAGGTCTGATATTTTAAACTTTTTTCATTTTATTTTTAAAATAATTAAACACTTATTTGGAGGTAGCTATGAACATTATCATTGTTGGCTGCGGTAAGGTAGGATGCACACTGGCAGAACAGCTGTGCAATGAAGAACACCAGGTGGTGGTGATCGATACAAGTTCGGATAAAATACAGCAGCTTTCAGAAGAGCTGGATTTATTAGGCATCACAGGAAATGGATCCAGTATCCGGGTATTATCCGAAGCCGGTCTTAAGGAGGCAGATATACTGATTGCGGTAACCGGTTCAGACGAACTGAACCTCCTTTGCTGCCTTATTGCAAAAAAAGTCAGCGACTGTCATACAATAGCCCGGGTGCGCAACCCCATTTATAATAAAGAGGTACATTTTCTGAAAGAACGGTTAGGGATTTCCATGATCATTAATCCCGAGCTTGCAGCTGCAATGGAAATTTCCAGGCTCCTCCGTTTTCCTTCTGCCATCAAACTGGATACCTTTTCTAAAGGCCGGGTGGAGCTTCTGAAATTTAAACTTCTTCCTGAATTCCGGCTCCAGGGAATGTCTGTTATGGAAGTGGTGGAAAAATTCCGCAGCGATATCCTGGTCTGTGGAGTGGAGCGAGGGGAAAATGTTTATATCCCTTCTGGTTCCTTTACTCTGCAGGACAATGATCTGGTTTCTATTATTGCCTCACCGAAAAATTCCGCCCTTTTCTTTAAGAAAATCGGCGTACATACACACCAGGTAAGAAACGCTCTTATTGTAGGAGGCGGCACTTTGGGATACTATCTGGCATCCCTTCTGATTGAAATGAAAATAAAGGTACGCATCATAGAATCCAGAAAAGAACGCTGTGAAGAATTGAGCGACCTTCTTCCTGAAGCTACCATCATCTGGGGAGACGGAACCGATAAGAAGCTTCTCTTCGAAGAAGAACTTGCAGACGCGGAATCTTTTGTCACACTTACGAATTTAGACGAAGAGAACATTTTCCTGTCTCTTTTCGCAAAAAAAGTTTCCAAGGCCAAACTTGTGACCAAAGTCAACCGTCTTACCTTTGATGAAATCGTAGACGAACTGGATCTGGGCAGTGTGATCTATCCCAAATATATTACCGCCGATTATATCCTCCAGTATGTCAGAGCTATGGGAAATTCTGTAGGAAGTAACGTAGAGACCCTGTATCAGATTCTGGATAATCAGGCAGAAGCTCTGGAGTTTTATGTAAGAGAGGCTTCTGAGGTCACGGATATTCCTCTGGCACAGCTAAATCTGAAAAATAACCTCCTCATTGCCTGCATAAACCGGGGAGGAAAAGTCAGCATCCCAAGAGGTCAGGATACCATCCAGATTGGAGATACCGTTATCGTAGTAACCACCGTTAAAGGCCTGAAAGACTTAAGAGATATCCTGAAGAGATAAGACCCGGAGGCAGATATGAATTACGCAGTAGTAAGATATGTAATCGGATATGTATTATTTTTCGAGGCCGCTTTTATGGTGCCTCCCTGTATTACAGCCATCATCTATCAAGAATTCTGCGGCTGGTCTTTCGTGATCTCCGGCCTGCTCTGTATCCTGCTTGGCTGTATCCTTACTCATAAGAAACCAAAAAATAAAATATTTTATACAAAAGAAGGGTTTGTTACTGTAGCCCTAAGCTGGATCATATTAAGTATTATGGGATCTCTTCCCTTTCTCATCAGCGGCTCGATCACCAATCCCATCGATGCCCTTTTCGAGACAGTATCCGGCTTTACCACTACAGGAGCCAGCATTATAAAAGATGTTGAAGTACTTCCCAGATGTATTCTTTTCTGGCGTAGCTTTACCCACTGGATCGGAGGCATGGGAGTCCTGGTTTTCCTGCTTTCTATCCTGCATATTACAGGAAGCGGTTCTCACATGAACCTTATGAAAGCAGAAAGCCCAGGGCCTTCTGTAAATAAACTGACCCCTACCGTACGGTCCACAGCAAAAACCTTATACCTGATCTATCTGGGGATGACCATTATAGAGATCATCTTCCTGCTTATCGGAGGAATGCCTTTATTCGATACCCTGACGATCACATTCGGTTCTGCAGGAACCGGAGGATTCGGGATCAAAAATGACAGCATGGCCAGCTATTCTGTATATCTTCAGGTAGTGGTGACTATTTCCATGATCCTTTTTGGTGTAAATTTCAGTGCGTACTACCTGATCCTTCATAAAAAATTCAAGGAAGCTTTTTCTATTGAAGAAATCCGGTGGTATTTTGGCATCATCCTGGCATCTACCATTGTGATTGCAGTGATGGTAACCGATCAGTACTCCGGTTTCGGCGAAGCTTTCCAGCAGGCTGCATTCCAGGTAGGTTCCATTATCACTACCACAGGATACGCTACCACAGACTTTAATCAATGGCCGGAAATCCCCAGGACAATCCTTCTGCTTCTGATGCTGGTAGGCGCCTGTGCCGGAAGTACCGGCGGAGGTATTAAAGTATCCCGTCTGGTGATCCTGGTAAAAACTATCGGAAAAGAACTTCAGACTCTGATTCATCCAAGAAGTGTAAAGAAGCTGAAAATGGACGGACATGCCATAGACCATGAGGTCATCCGTTCCACAAATGTATTCCTGATCGCCTATGTGCTGATTTTCGCATTTTCTGTGCTTCTCATCGCCGTAGACGACTTTGACCTGATTACCAACTTTTCAGCCGTAGCCGCTACGTTCAACAATATCGGCCCCGGCCTTGAAATGGTCGGTCCTACCCAGAACTTTTCTGTATATTCAAACTTTTCCACATTGGTGCTGACCTTCGATATGCTTGCAGGAAGACTGGAGATCTTTCCCATCCTGCTGCTCTTCGTAAGAGGTACCTGGAGAAGATACTAAAATATCAGGCGCTGTGCTTTTGTGCGTCTCTGTCTTTACAGATAAAAGCCCACGGAACTGTCCTTTTCAACATCGTGAAACAGAACAGCCCGTGGGCTTTTCTATTTAGCTCTATTCTGCTGTTTTTCTTTTATTTGACCAGTATTTCAAAAAACTCAGGTTATAGACAAGAAACAATCCGCTCCAGAATACAATGTGAGATACAGAAACAGGTTCTTCCCAAAACCTGGCTGCAGCCATGTATAGAAAAAACAGCCAAAGTCCGGCTCCCAGGATCAGCTTTACTAAATCCGCCCATCTTCCGAAAACAGCCGTAAACCATCCGGATCCGCCATAACATTCTGCTGTAAAATCCGAAATTTGTCCCAGCATCTCTTCTGCCGGAGAAAATTTTCTTCCTTCCTGCTCTTCCTCCCGGATAAAACGAAGGTATTTTTCCGGATCTGTCTTTAAAGGATCTTCCTCCTGTTTCAGTTTTCTGCAAAGAAGAAGAGAACCTTCCAGCTCTTTCATTTTTCCTTCCAATACTTCTTCCTGTTTTTCCAGAAGAGTCTTCGCCTCTTCCTTTCCCTCCAGAAGCAGAGCGATACTCTCTACTGAAAGATCTGCTTTCCGAAAGACCAGGATTCTTTTCAGTCTTTCTACATCTTCTTCTGTATAGCTCCGGTAGCTGCTGCTTTCCTCTCTTTTTGGCTTCAGCAGTCCCTTCTTTTCATAAAACCGGATATTGCCGGGGGATATCCCCGCTTTCTTTGCCGCTTCTCCTATCTTCATAGTCTGTAACCTCCTACCTCTGATCCTGGATTTCTCTGCAGCCCCGTTTTCCCTGCAGTACAGGACATATGCTTTCTTTTACCTTTGCTATACACCTTCTACCAGGTGGAAGGTCAAGACTTTTTCTCTAAATCTTCAAAATTTTTTCTTCCCAGGCGGACATCTTCCATAAAATCTGTCATATTTTCCGGAAGGCTTTCAAAAAGATAACTGCCGCTCTTTTTGGTCTTCTCCAGATAGTGATTCCGGATCTCCTGGTTCATCATCTGGATCTCTTCCCGCAGGTTTCTGGCAGAAAGTCTGGCCGCCCCCTGTCCCATGATGATCACCTGCTCCAGGGCATCAGAGGTAGCCACGGTTACATGGTATTTTCTTCCGATCTCATGGACGGTCTTTTCAATATACTGATCGGCGGTTTCCGCCTCTTTTGTATAGACCACATAGATATTGTGATATTTCTGGACCTCCCCCTGGTTCCCTTCCACTTTATAAGCGTCAAACACCAGGATCAGGGTGCATTTTTTGTAGCCCTGATAATTACAGAGCAAGTCCATCAGTTTGTTTCTGGCTCCTTCAATATTCACCTTGGCCAGTTCCTGAAGGTCCTCCCAGGCAAAAATAATATTGTATCCGTCTACCAGAAGATATTCTTTCTCCGGCTCCTGTTTCTTATACCTTCTGGTCTTTTCCGGAGCTTTCTTGACTGCAAAGTCTTCTTCCTGGTTATACCTTGGTCTCTTTATAGGGCCGTAAGTACGGACAAAAATCTCCTCCAGTTCCTGCTGGGTCAGGCGGATCTCCTCAAAACTGGGAGCCGGTGCCGACTGGATCTCCATTTCCGGCTCCTCTTCCTTCCCAAATCCTGTATCGATATGGGCATACTCCTCCACCTGATCCCAGGGCACATTAAAGCCGGATCCGTGAGAACAGAAAACAGATCCTGTAGGATTTTCCAGATCCCCTTCCGGATCATAAGCCGCCGCTTCTATGATCTCCTGACTGTTGTGACAAGGTTCATAGCCTTTCAATACAAAGGACAGATGCCCCCTTCCTCTGGTATAGGCTGTGACTTCTCTCTGATAATCCCGCATCTCGGATACCGGGGCAGTTCCTGTGAGAAAGGCATATTCTCCCTGAATATCCGGAGTGGAAAAAGTTCCGCTCATCCGCTGGATATCGGCCATAGCCCGGCCAACCGTATCCTGAGGCACCTCCAGGGAATATTCATAAACCGGCTCCAGAAGGATACTTTCTGCCTTTCTCAGTCCCTGGCGCACCGCCCGGTAGGTGGCCTGACGGAAATCTCCCCCTTCCGTATGTTTCAGGTGGGCCCTTCCGGCGATCAGAGTGATCTTCATGTCTGTAATTTCCGAACCGGTAAGGACTCCCAGATGGTGTTTCTCCTCCAGATGGGTAAGGATCAGTCTCTGCCAGTTTCGGTCCAGAACATCCTCGCTGCAGTCTGCGGCAAAAACCAGTCCTGCCCCTCTCTCTAAAGGCTCCAGCAAAAGATGGACCTCCGCATAATGACGAAGAGGTTCAAAGTGTCCGATGCCTTCTACCGACTCTTTGATGGTTTCTTTGTATACGATATTCCCGGAGCCGAATTCCACTTCTATGCCAAAGCGCTCCAGGATCATCTGTTGCAGGATCTCAATCTGCACTTCCCCCATAACCTGAGCATGGATCTCTCCCAGCTGTTCATTCCACAGGATCTGAAGTTCCGGAATCTCCTCCTCCAACTGCCTGAGACGAATCAGCATTCCGTGAACATCGGTGCCCTGGGGCAGCCGGATCTCATAGGTCAGCACCGGAGTCAGCACCGGAGGCGCCGAAGCCGGTTCTGCCCCAAGGCCTTCTCCCGACCAGGTTTTGGTAAGACCTGTAACTGCACAGACACAGCCGGCCCCGGCCTCTTCCACTGTCTGAAAACTCTGGCCGTCATAAATCCGGATCTGGTCCGCCTTTTCCTCCCATCCCTCTCCCGAAAGCAGCTGTTTTACTTTCAGGCTTCCTCCGGTGATCTTCATGTGAGTCAGCCGGGTCCCCTTGTCGTCTCTGGAAATCTTGTAAACCTTGGCGCCGAATGATTCAGAATAAGAAGGACATTCCAAAAGATTCTCCAGCCCTTCCAGAAATTCCGTAATTCCCTGGGATTTCAGAGCTGAACCGAAAAAGCAGGGAAAGAGCTCCCTGTTTTTTACCATATCCCCAAGTTTCTTCTGAGAGATATTTCCTGTTTCCAGATATTCTTCCAGCGCAGGCTCCCCGCACATAGCAGCCTCTTCCAGAAATTCTTCCCGTTCTCTGTCCTGGGAAAAGTCTATGCAGTGTTCGTGGAGACGCTTCTTTAACTGGTCCAGTATCTTCTCTTTTTCTGTTCCCTCCTGATCCATTTTATTCACGAAGAGCAGGGTAGGAATCTGATACTGTTTTAAAAGTCTCCAGAGGGTCTCTACATGCCCCTGTACCCCGTCAGGACCGCTAATGATCAGAATCCCGTAATCCAGCACCTGGAGGGTACGCTCCATTTCCGCAGAAAAGTCCACGTGCCCTGGAGTATCCAGCAGGGTGATCTCCTTGTCTTTCAGTTTAAAAACTGCCTGCTTTGAGAAAATCGTGATACCTCTGGCCCGCTCCATCTCATTGGTATCCAGGAAAGCGTCCTGATGATCCACTCTTCCCATCTTCCGGATACTTCCTGTATGAAACAAAAGGCTTTCCGCCAAAGTGGTCTTTCCTGCATCCACATGGGCCAGAAGGCCGATACTGATATGCTTTGAAGGAATTAAAGCCTGGTTTTTCTGTCTATTTTCAGACGTATTTTCCATGAAAATACCCCTTTCTGTTCTATGATCGTGTAAATATAATCATAGCACAGAAAGGGGGATCTGTCGATAAAGGGTTCTTTTCAACGGATTTCTTCCAGAAAATGTTCCAGGATCTGGTTTTTCCTGTTTTTCTTCCACAGAGCGTAAATATCCACAAATTCTTCGGATCCTTCCAGGGGAATAAATTTCAGATTGTCTCCATTGGTAATTTTGCTGGTAACAAAAGAGGGAAGTATCGATATGCCTTCCTCTGCGGCAACCATCATCAATATACTTTCTATGTCATTGCTCTGAAACAGGATATGAGGCTGATACCCTGCCTTCTGATACAGTTCCAGAAAATGAAGATCCCCAAAGGAATTTCCGTCTTCCGAAAGAGTCATATAAATAATGGGTTCCTGTGCCAGTTCTTCTCTCCTAAGCACCTGTCGGCGGGCAAAGGGATGACTGTCGTACAGCACTACAGTCAGAGGCGATCTTTCCACACAGATACAGCCGGTATCCTCGTTTTTTGCACTCTCTTCACTGTTCCATGTAAAGATGATATCATAGTCTCCTTTCTGAAGGCCGGTCTCCAGGACTCCTGTATCCCAGCGATAGCAGGAGATCAGGATGTTTGGATATTTATTATGAAAACTGCGGAGCCGGTCTGAGAGACTGCTTCTTTCATACCCCTTGATATAACCCACTTTCAGACTGCCTACCAGTCCCACAGAGGCTTCCCGGACCCGGTGTTCCGCCTGTTCCACACGTTCCAGGATAGCTTTTGCCTCTCTGAGAAATACGCTGCCTTCCGGTGTCAGTCTCACAGGACGGGTGTTCCGGTCAAACAATTGTACGCCCAGATGACTTTCCAGCGCACGGATCTGCTGGGTAATGGCCGTCTGTGTAATATAATAGCGGCTGGCAGCTTTTGTAAAACTCTGGTACTCTGCTACTCCAATGAAATATCGAAGCTGGTTTATATTCATAGTAATCTCCCGAAAAATCTTCTGCTTCCAAAGCTCTGCCTTCTCATGTAAAGTATATTTGGGGCTTTGACAGCATATTATAAGTTTATCTTATATTATCATGGAATATTGGCAGTTGCAATGGACCTTTCCCCACTCTATCATAATTTAGAGACAGATTTCATCAACCTTGCATTTTATTGCAATAAGAAGGAGACATACTATGAAGATACTAATCTACGAAACACGGGCGGATGAGCTGGAGGCCATCCATAAATTAGGCAAAGAGCTACCAATAGAGATCCAGACCACTTCAGAAATCCCCTCTATGGAAAATGTATCCATGGCAGAAGGCTGCGACGGGATTTCCATTCTGGGACAGGGCAGGATCGATGGGCCCTTTCTGGAGGCTCTGGCGAAATATAACGTCCATTATATTTCCACCAGGACCATCGGCTACAATCATATTGATCTGGAATATGCAGAGAAACTGGGCATCCATGTATGCAATGCCAATTACGCTCCTAATGGTGTTGCAGACTTTACCATTATGATGATGCTCATGTGTCTGAGGCAGTATAAACAGGCCCTCTGGAGAGGCCAGGTAAACGACTTCTCTCTGGCCGGATTAATGGGCCGGGAAATGAAAGACCTTACTGTGGGGGTTATGGGGACAGGGCGGATAGGAGCCCAGGTAATCCGGGAACTTTCCGGTTTTGGCTGCAGAATCCTGGCCTATGATGTAAGAAAAAATCCTGCCGTCACCCCTCCTGCCATTTATGTGGATCTGGATACCCTCTATGCAGAGTCTGACATTATCACTCTGCACATGCCTCTCTTTGATTCTACCAGAGAAATCATCAACCGGGAAAGTATCAGAAAAATGAAGAAAGGGGTAGTGATCATCAACTGCGCCAGAGGAGAGCTGGCTGATATGGAGGCTTTGATCGAAGGTATCGAATCAGAACACATCGGCGCCCTAGGGATCGATACTGCAGAAGGAGAAGAAAAGATCATCCATCAGGATCACAAGACCGATATCCTGGCTGACCGGAACTGGTTTTACCTGCATCAGTTCCGCAATGTGATCATGACACAGCACATGGCTTTTTATACCGATGCAGCGGTGGAAAGTATGGTAAAATGCGGCATACTGGGCATTTATCAGATGATCACCGCCGGGAGCTGCGACACAGAGCTGACTTTCCAGAAACGTTAAAAGGCTGCTGCATGAAACGTATGTCAGGAATATTTCTATATTTTATGGGAATTTGTCGAGCATACTTTGAGACTATAGGCTTGAAGCAACGCAGACTGAGCAATAAAATATATAAATATTCCCGATTCTAGTTTCATGCAGCAGCCTTTTCGGTCTGTCAGCATATTTTATTTCCGTTAGCCACCAGTTTGAATTTACATCCCAAAACTTCCGCAGCTCTTCTGCACATGATCATCCGTTTCAGGAAGATTTCAAAGTAGTCCATTACCGTACACATCTCGTCATCCAGTTCCAGATCCATCTGGATCACCCGTTTTTCCCTCTTTACCTCCAGAGTAGAAGTAAGGGCCGCATAATTTACCCGGTCATGGATATCAAAGTTGGCAATAGAGGAATTCTGCACCCGGTTCCGGCGGACATCGGTCTTATCTGCCAGGATCAGAGCGGCAGATACCACATCCACCGCAGTGCCTGTAGATTCGTCATGATTTCCAATGGCAGTGGTCACCGTGAGTACATCCTCCAGAGGCATCCCCAGATCCTTCAGGATCCCATAAGCCAGCAGGGCTCCTGTGTGGGCGTGGTCATGGCGGTTAATGCTGTTGCCGATATCGTGCATATACCCTGCGATCTTGCTGAGACGGATTTCCTTTTCTCCATATCCCAGGTCTTTCAGGATCTTTCCTGCTGTCTCAGCCACTTTGGCGGCATGTTTTTTAGAATGTTCCGTAAATCCCAGGATATTTAGTACCTGGTTTCCTCTTTCAATCAGTAAATTGATCTCTTCGTTTTTCTTTATCTGTCTATAAGTGATCTCACCTTTATTCTCTTCAGCCATATACTGTAGCAGCTCCTTTTCTTATAGTCTCGTAATTGCGTCCATGGCAAGAGCAGAACGTTCACACTCCTCCGGTGAGAAGGTGATCTGCCAGCAGAGGGGGCTGCCCTTCATATATTCCGAAGCAAAGCTGAGCCCGTTGGTCCTTTCATCCAGCATAGGCCGGTCAATCTGGTTCGTATCTCCAAGAAGGATGATCTTGGTTCCTTTCCCTGCTCTGGTAATAATCCCCTTTACCTGATTGGGTGTCATATTCTGGGCCTCATCAATAATCAGATAAGTCTTTACAATGGAGCGGCCCCGGATATAATTCAAAGCCTCTGTCTGGATCAGCCCTCTCTCGAAGATCTCATCGATTTTCCCCTGAAGCTCCATTTCATCTTTGTACCGCTCTTCTTCATTGGAATCAATGAGCTGTTCCAGATTGTCGATAATCGGCCGCATAAGGGGAGAGATCTTTTCCTGCTCATCTCCCGGCAGAAAGCCGATATCTGAATCAAACTGGGCATTGGGCCTGGAGATCAGGATCCTCCTGTATTCTCCTGTAGGATTATTCAACACCTTTTCCAGACCTACTGCCAGGGTGTAAAAGGTCTTACTGGTGCCTGCCATTCCCTTGATGATCACCAGGGGGGCTTTGTCCGCAGGCTGCATAAGAGCCTCCTGAGCAAAATACTGGCCGGCGTTTCTGGGCGTCACTCCGTAAGGGATGCTTTTCCGGTATTCCAGTTTCTTTATCATTCCTTTTTCCACTCTTCCCAGCTGAGTCTTTCTGGCAGACTGATCCGCCTTTAAGATCACAAACTCGTTTTCCTCCAGTTTGGGCACTTTCCGGTTGCCCTGATCATCGGAAAGATAAACGTCCTCCACAGGAACCCCTTTTTTCTTGAAATCCTTAAACTTTTCTTCCGGCACGTATACTTCGATTCTTCCCTTATACTGCCCTTCATATTCTGCAACCTGCTCTGTGGTATAGTCTTCTGCCCGGATCCC
Organism: Candidatus Blautia merdipullorum; assembly: GCA_019118685.1. GTDB lineage: Bacteria > Bacillota > Clostridia > Lachnospirales > Lachnospiraceae > Blautia > Blautia merdipullorum. The sequence continues at coordinate 3,766 of DWYL01000196.1, read as the reverse complement.
GATGATCTGTGCTTTGATCCTGAGAAGGATATCCTTTGTCACCAGGATCACCTGTTCGCTGGAGGACTCCGCCAGTCCTTTGCAGACTTTTAAGATCCGGTTATCCATCTTATCCTCCGGCAGATCTTCCGGAAGTTTTACATCTATGTAATTTTTCTCCACCCGGATAATTCCATGAGGTTCCAGCCGGACCCCTTCCAGAATATTTCCCTTCAGGCGCAGCTCTTCCAGGATCCGTATGGCTGCTCTGGCGTTTCTTCCTTTCTCTCCCTCTGCTTTTTTCAGGTTATCCAGTTCTTCCAGCACCACCACTGGAAGGATCACCTGATTGTCTTCAAAACTCAGCAGAGCCTGAGGATTCTGGATCAGAACGTTGGTGTCCATAACATAGATTTTTACCATATACAGGTCTCCTTTACCATATAAACTTTTCGACAGGACAGTTCACGGCAGACGCTTGCCGGACGTATCCCACAAATGCAAAAAGGAAAGCTATTCTTTCCTTTACAGAAATTATAACTTTCCTTTATTTTACCTGTTACCTGATTTTGGTTAAATCTTAGTTAAACAGTTTTTTCTTATTCTTTTTGTAATACAGAAATCCCACCAGATCCGCCAACGCCCATCCGATCGGCACAGACCACCAGATTCCTGTAACGCCGATAAAATCTATTGCCGACAGCCCATAGGCCAGCACCACTCTGGTTCCCAGAGAAAATATGGTGAGGACCACAGACATTCCCGGTCTTTTGATGGCTCTATATAAACCATAAAGCAGGAACAGGCAGCCAATTCCGCAGTAAAAGGCTCCTTCGATCCGCAGATATTCTACACCTGCTGCCAAAATCTCGGTCTCAGAAGGATCCACAAAGATGGTCATCAAAGGTCTGGCAAAGATAAATACCAGAAGAGAGATCACCAGACAGAATCCCACAGACATGAGGACCGCTTTCTTAATCCCTTCCCGGATCCTTCCGGATTTCCCGGCGCCGTAGTTCTGGGCAACAAAAGTAGAAAAGGCGTTTCCAAACTCCTGGGCAGGCATATAGGCAAAAGAGTCAATCTTTACCGCCGCTGCAAAAGCCGCCATGATCACCGTGCCGAAGCTGTTTACCAGCCCCTGGACCATAAGGATTCCCAGATTCATCACCGACTGCTGGACAGAAGTCAGAAAGGAAAACTGGCCAATCTCTTTCAGCATAGCCGGCTTGGGCTTCAGATATCTGGGCTGTATCCGGAATTCCGGGGTTTTCCAGTAAGTATAGACTGCCAGACCGATCCCGGACACATACTGGGACAGCACGGTAGCAAAAGCCGCTCCTGCCACTCCCCAGTGAAATCCCAGGACAAACCACAGATCCAGAACAATGTTCATCACAGAGGATACTGCCAGGAAAATCAGCGGTGTCACAGAATTCCCCACTGCTCTGAGAAGACAGGCAAAATAATTGTACAAAAATGTAGCCAGAATCCCCCAGAAGATCACCCAGAGATATTCCCGCATCATAGCATAGATTTCTTCGGGAACCTGAAGAAGATATATAATGGGATCTATCAGAAGAAAAACTGCCAGATTCAGTACTGCAGCCACTGCAAGGATCAGAACAAAGGAAGCTCCCAGGCTTTCATGGAGCTTTTCCATATCTCCCTCTCCATAGCGGATAGAAAATACCGCCCCGCTGCCCATGCACAGCCCCAGCAGGATAGATGTGAGAAAGGTCATCAGGGTATAGGAAGAACCTACCGCCGCCAATGCCCCGGAACCAATAAACCTGCCTACGATCAGGGTATCTGCAATATTATAAAGCTGCTGCAGCATATTTCCGCCGATCATAGGCAGGGCAAAAAATACTAATGTCTTTGTGATCGGCCCCTGTGTCAGATTTTTCTGCATATTTCTTTCCCCCTAACGGGACTATTCTAACACAAAAGAGCCTCTGTGAAAACTACTTATACCTCATCCTCATAAGGAACCGGTGTATCGTCCTTCATATCCAGATTGTTCAGATATTTTTTTGTCTCCATAACGATCACCGGCGACAGAAGAAGCACAGCGATCAGGTTTGGTATAGCCATCAGTGCGTTCAGGATATCCGCTACCAGCCAGATCAGGTTTAACGGTGCGATAGGTGCGATCACTGCCACGATTATGTAAAGGACACGATAGGGAATCATAATCTTCTTTCCTGCAAAGTATTCAATACACCGCTCTCCATAATAAGCCCAGCCCAGAACCGTAGAGAAAGCGAAAGTAATGATACCCATTACCAGGATCACCGGACCCAGGCCCGGTATCTGATTAAATGCCAGGGTGGTCAGCACGCCGCCGTCGCTGATACTTCCCATATCAATGTCCGGATTTTTCATAATGCTGGTTACCAGCACCAGGCCTGTCATAGCACAGACTACTACCGTATCCCAGAAGGTTCCTGTACTGGATACCAGCGCCTGGCGCACGGGATTTCTGGTCTGGGCAGCCGCTGCAGCGATAGGTGCGGAGCCCATACCAGATTCATTAGAAAACAGACCTCTTGCAACTCCGTAATGCATAGCCTGCATAATACCGCCGCCAATGAGACCGCCGGCTGCTGCTCCCGGCTTAAAGGCCAGGGTACAGATTGTCTGAAGAGCAGGAATGATAAAGTCATAATTAAAGCAAAGGATGATAATGCAGCCAAATACATAGAAGAACGCCATGAAAGGAACCAGCTTCTCACATACATTGGCAATGGATTTGATCCCGCCGAAAATAACCATAGCCACCAGAACACCCACTACGATACCAATAATCCAGGTAGGGATCCCCAGGTTCTCATTACATACAGAAGCAATGGCATTTACCTGGGTAGCACAGCCGATCCCGAAAGAAGCCAGACCGCCGAAGATGGCAAAAAGAAGGCCCAGCCATTTTGCATGAAGCCCTCTCTCCAGAGCATACATGGCCCCGCCCAGCATACGTCCGTCTCTTGTCTTTACACGATATTTCACAGAGATCAGAGCCTCGCTGTACTTTGTGGCAATTCCGAATACGCCGGTAAGCCAGCACCAGAGTACTGCGCCGGGTCCTCCAAGGGCAATGGCCGTTCCCACACCGATGATGTTTCCTGTACCAATGGTTGCCGCCAAAGCTGTAGTAAGAGCGCCGAACTGGCTTACCTCCCCTTCCGCATCCGGGTCTTTCGTCACAGAAAGCTTAATCCCTTTAAAAACCTTTCTCTGGATTCCTTTTGTCCGGATAGTCATAAAAATATGGGTGCCTAAAAGCAATATGATCATGGCCCAGCCCCAGACCAGATCATCTACCGCCTGAACGGCAGAATAGATTGTCTCATACACTTTTGTACTCCTCCTTTAAATTTCTCTGCGGCAGAAAGATAAGGAAAAAGGGTATATGACACCGTCAAAGTCCATACACCCTTGTATCACTTCACCTTTTTATCGCAATAAACTTCTTACAGTTTATACCCAAAAAGAGGAACTTGTCAAGTTTTATTAGATTTTTTATCATTGGTCTGCGCAGTTGGCCGCATCAATGGCGATCACTGTCAACAGCCCCGGAAGCTCATCTTCCTCACTGGCAAAATCCAGGACATAAGTATCACCCCAATGTAAAGGTTCTTTGGTAATATGTACCACTGTGCCCAAATTATCTGTCACATCATAATTCCACTCCAGAAAGTCTCCCTGTACTTTCCAGTTTTTATAATCAATCTCATATCTGGGTTTGAGAAAAGTCAGTTTTTTCTGGATACGCCCCATTTCCTGT
>DWYL01000195.1 GCA_019118685.1 Candidatus Blautia merdipullorum | reverse complement strand
TATTATATGTTATAGGAGATTTTATTTTTACAAAAATCTTATTTGGATATAATCATGCATTAAGTATTGCCATGTTTTATGCAATTATTATAACGCCATTAGATATGGTAGATACAAGGTTTAATTATAATTTTGGTGGTGAGAGGGTTGAACAGAACCCATTATACGAAAGAGGCTGTTTTCGGGATAATCCACGTTTTTTGCCATGGCTGAATGGATTAAAAGGCGGATGCTATCTCCAGATGGGATTATATGTATTAATAGGTATTGCCATTATATACAGGATTATCCGCGTCATATTATTTGATGGTGATTTTCAATATGAATTTTCTATGGCTGAATGGCTGCTTATGTGTTGCTTTATTGGCCTGATCTGTCTGCGCTTTGTGATTGACGGATATTACCGGATTAAATATGCCCGTTCATGCCAGTATATAAAAAATAAAAATGGTATCTGGGAACCGTTCAGTTGTATTCTCCGTCCGGTAAAACATACAGGGTGGAAACAGTATTACGTGGAAGACCAAAAAGAATTTTGCTGCCACTATTATGTAAGATATATAAAAATACGGGAAAAGCTAGACAGGAACTGTCAAAGAGAGGGATATATATTCCTTGAGTCGTACAGGCTGCAAGATGATGGCGAATGCAGGATATATCATAAAAAGCGGAATGAAACATTGAAAATTTTTCTGCTGATCCATATAAAAGAATACTCAAAAGAAAAAATGAAGGAATTAAATGCGGTTTTTGAGGACTACTGGCTGAAATTTATAGGGAAAAAGAAAAAAGTAAAAGATGCGTCCATTATTTTTTTGATGTGTATAGATGAGCATAACAGGCTGCTCGAAAAAAGATTATTCAACTGTCAGGCGATAGACCAGAGCAGAAGACGCCACCGTCTGCCGGGGATTCTTGTTTTTTCAGAAAACGCCATGCTGACAATTCCAGAGAGATTTGGCACCGTTTTTGGCGTAAAAGAATATAAAAAGATGAGGGCAGAACTTTTAAAGCTCTTAGACATATCTGAGAGATATAATCATGTTGATAGATTCCGCTGTATTTACTATGGCAATCAGGATGAGTACGATAAAGAAAAAACTGAAAAATTACTGAACAGTAAATAATGGCTCAAAGAACAGGGAGGCGGTCTTAAAACCGGCCGCTTCCTTTTTTGTACCCTTTTTTAGGGAAAATCAGACGAAAGAGGAGGAAAAGTGAGATGAAATACAAAATTTTTACAGCCCTGGCTCTTGCCGGAAGCGCCCTGGCGGAACTGCTTGGGGGATGGGATCAGGCGCTGCAGACACTGGTGATCTTTATGGCGGCGGATTGGATCACGGGAGGGATACTTCTTCCGGCGGTATTCCGAAAAAGCCCGAAATCCCCTAACGGGGCACTGGAGAGCAGGGCGGGATGGAAAGGTCTGTGCCGGAAAGCCATGACGCTTCTGTATGTGCTGATCGCAGCCCGCTGTTTATGATACATTGAATTTACCCAAAAAAAGCGTCAGAATTCCCTGAAAAAAGCAAGGGAAATTCCCCAAATAAAGCGGGACATATTGAATCCCCTTTACACTACATTTATCCTTTATCTAAGAACCACCAAAGATAGAGGAGGAAAGGAAGATGCTCACTATGTCCCAAATCAATCATATCAAAGACTTGAGCAATTGTGGATACCGGATCAGTGAAATTTCTAAAAAAACAGGGGCTGATCCCAAAACGATACGCAAGTACCTTGCACAGGATGACTTCTCACCACAACCACCCATCATCCAAGAGAAGCCATCCAAGCTGGATCCCTTCAAACCCATCATCCACGAATGGCTGGATGAAGACAAGAAACATTGGCGCAAGCAGCATCATACCGCACAAAGAGTTTATGAGCGTCTTGTGGAGGAACATGGCTATACCGGAAGTTACAGCATTGTCCAACGCTATATAAAGAAATGCCGCTCCATCCAGACTGAGAAGGCAAACCTGGAACTGATCTGGGATCCTGGGCCTGCACAAGTAGATTTCGGGGAAGCAGACTTTTATGAGACAGGGAAACTCTGCCGAAGGAAATATCTGACTGTGTCGTTCCCTTACAGCAACGATGGATACAGCCAGGTGTTCGGCGGAGAAACCGCAGAGTGTGTCTGTCAGGGGCTGCAGGATATCTTTGAATTTATCGGCGGCGTACCGCCATTACTGATCTTTGACAATGCAACCGGTGTCGGGCGGCGGATCGGTGACGCAATCCATGAATCGGAACTTTTTTCCCGTTTTCGTGCCCATTATCACTTCCGGGTGCGCTTCTGCAATCCCTATTCCGGCTGGGAAAAAGGGAATGTGGAGCGCAAGGTTGATTATAACCGTGCGAACCTGTTTGTCCCGGTCCCGCATTTCAATGAGATAGAGAAGTATAACCAGAAGCTTCTTGCCTGCCATGAAAAGAAGGCATCTGAACTCCATTATAAGAAACAGGTCCCTATCAGGGAATTGTTTGAAGAAGACAGGAAAGCCCTCCTGATGCTGCCGCCAAAACGGTTCGATGTCTGCCGATATGAATGGCTGAAGGCGGATGGTTATGGCAAAGTGTGCATGGATGGAAAGCATTTCTATTCTACCAGGCCGGAAAACGCAAACAAACAGGTGCTGGTGGGCATCCGTGCCCATACCGTTGACATTCTTACGGAAGGCGGACAGGTCGTCACGACTCATCGGCGCGCTTACGGAGATAACCGCACGGATATCAGCGATTACAGTACCACGCTGGCTGTTCTAATGAAAAACTCCGGGGCGTGGGGAAACAGCGGGCTGCGCCGCGAAACACCAGATGCTTTAAGGACTTACATGGATGCGCAGCCGAAAGAGAAACTGAAGGACTGCCTGCGAATCATGAATGAGCTGACGAATCAGTACGGTTTTCAGGCAGCGGCCAGCGCCATGGAGATGGCCTGTATGAGAGGCAGTATTAACATCTGCGATGCTTCCGTGCTTGCTGCAAGAATTACCGGATATGGCATTTATACACCGCCGGAGACAGGTCCATCCCTTGCAGTATATGATGATATGTTCCTGAAGGAAGGAGGTACTGTTTCATGATGACACCAAAGATGAAAGAGGATTTCTGCACACAGATCCTCGGAGCAAGCCGACAGCTCTTCCTTTCTGGCAGAATCTCAGAGATCTGCCGGGAAAAGGGGACGCAGAAACAGCTGGAGTTTCTTCTGGAACTGCTGCAGGCGGAACTAACTCTCCGGGATGAAAACCGCAGAAAGCGTCTGATCAAGCGAGCTGGGTTCCCAACCTATAAGACCTTTGAGGGGTACAGCTATCACTGCATAAAGTTTCCCCCTGCATTCAGCAGGGAGGAACTGGAAACCCTTGAGTTTGTGCCGGGAAAAAAGAATCTTGTACTCTACGGCCCGGTGGGCATCGGTAAAACCCATATGGCAATCGCGGCTGGTGTAAAAGCCTGCAATCTCGGTTACAAGACGAAGTTTTATACCGTAACAGAACTTGTGCTGAAGCTTGCAGAATCTCGGAAAAACGGGACATTGGAGCGTCTTCTGCGGGATCTTCGCAGCCTTGACCTGCTCATACTGGATGAATGGGGATATGTACCTGTCGATAAGGATGGATCCCAACTGCTGTTCCGTGTCATATCTGACAGTTATGAGAGCAAGAGCCTGATCCTGACAACCAATCTGGAATTCTCAAAATGGGGAGGGATCTTTACGGATGACCAGATGGCCGCTGCAATGATCGACCGGCTTGTCCATCACGGACATTTATTGATCTTCGAGGGGAAAAGCTACCGAATGGAGCACGCCCTCATGCGCAGGGATACATAATGCCCGCTGAAGGCAGGGAAAATCCCTTGCTGAAAAAAGGGAATTCCGACGCTTTTTTCAGGGAAAAGTACTTGACAAAAAACACCCGGTCACGATCACTCTGACGGAAACATCTGCCGAGGCGGCTGCTCCCAGCGGGATCGGCGAAGTTCTTAACAGTCTTCTGATGAGCATCGTCTCCAATCCGGTAGACGCCCTTGCCAATGCAAATTATCTCGGCATCCTGGCATGGGCAGTGCTGCTTGGCATTGCTCTGAGAAAAGCCAGCGATGGGACAAAAAATTCAATCATGCAGATTGCAGACGCTTTTTCAACGATCGTGCAGTGGATCATAAGCTTTGCTCCGTTCGGCGTGCTCGGTCTTGTATTCAGTACGATCTCCGAACAGGGGCTT
>DWYL01000194.1 GCA_019118685.1 Candidatus Blautia merdipullorum | reverse complement strand
AGCTAAAAGCTATGGAAAGCCAGATGGATCCTCATTTTCTCTACAATACTCTGGAATCCATTAACTGGAGAGCGAAAATGATCAAGTCCGAAGAAATTTCTCAGATCACCACAGCTCTGGGCAGTCTGCTGCGCTTCTCTCTTGGAAAAAATTCTGAAGATTTTACTCTGGATCAGGAAATGCAGATCGTAAACAACTATATTACCATACAGAAAATCCGCTATCAGCGCCGGCTGGATTTTTCCGCAGATGTGCCTTCCGATCTCCTGGGAGTTTTCATACCCAAATTCACCATTCAGCCTCTGCTGGAAAACGCCATACGGTACGGCCTGGAAGAATCCTCAGAAACCTGCTATATTTCCATTGTCTGCAGGGAAGTCCTGGGGCTGCTGATCATCCGGATCACCAATACCGGATCTTCCTTTGAAGAAAATTGCATGGAGAAACTGCAGAGCGGCGAAATACAGCCTCACGGATTTGGTATCGGTATCCTGAATATCCACCGCAGGCTTCAGCTGACTTACGGAGAGCCCTACGGACTGCTGCTTTATAATATTGAAGATGAAGAAACCTATGAAGAATGTGCGGTAGCTGAGATCCGCATTCCCTGTAAAAAAAAGGAGTAAGAATATGTTAAAACTGCTGATTGTAGATGATGAAGAAATGATCTGCCAGGCTATTGCCAATATTATTGATTGGGAAAAATATGATATCCGGCTTATCGGCACCTGTACCGACGGAGTAGACGCCTATCATACCATTCTGGACGAGTGTCCGGATATTGTTATGACCGATATCCGGATGCCAGGCATTTCAGGACTGGAGCTGATTGAACGGATCAGCCGTACAGATCTTAATACCCAGTTTATCATCTTGTCCGGCTATGGAGAATTTGACTATGCAAAAAGAGCCATGAAATGCGGCGTTCGTCATTATCTGCTGAAGCCCTGCACGGAAGAGCAGATTATTGACTGTATCCAGGATGTAACCAGGGATTATTATCAGGCAGTCTCTGAGCGAGACAGTGAAAAAGGTCCAAACGGAGCTTTACTGAAAGATCTCCATAAAACACTGATCCAGAACATGATCCGGGAAGGCGTATCTTTAATCTCTCTGTCGGATTCTTTTTTTGAGTCCTACGAGCATTATCTGGATCTGACAAATGTCCCTTATCAGTTCTGCTGTGTCTATTATCTGGAAGAAAAAAATCTGGATCTCTGTCTGAAAGTATGCCGGATACAGAGGTTTACCTCATATATATCAAAAATATTCTTCTGTTTTTCTTTACTAACGGAGAATCCTCCTATGAGGAACTGGATGCTTATTTTCAGTCAGTATCCTTTCCCGGCGAGACCGTTTCCGTTGATTATCAGCGGCAGAAATACCCGGATCTTAAATCTCTGCTGACTATGCTGATCAAAAGAATAAAGCGCTATGACATCATGTATTTCATTGAAGGCACCGGAAAAGTTCCCACCTTTAACTACGGACAGATTGTGGAAAAGATAAACCATCTTGTTCCTCTGCTCTCTGCCGGAAATTCCGAGGAACGTGAAAGCAGTCTGCGGGAGCTGAAAAGCATTCTGACCTCCGTCTCCAACAAGGATTTTCTCCTGCAGCTTGCAGATAATATTATTATTTCCCTGGGAACCCATCTGCCCTCCGGGATCCTTCCTGAGATCACAGATTTCCTTTACAACCTGCACAAAGAAGAAAATATGGCACAAATCCCGGTTCTGGTCCTGGACTATATCCAGAAAGTCATATCCGTTTCTTCTTTCAGTTCCCGGCAGTACGGCCCTTTTATTACGAAACTCATAGACTATATCCAGGAGCATTACAAGAACCCGGATCTGACCTTGAAATGGATCTCGGAAAACTATCTTTACATGAATATCAGTTATGTCAGCCGCTGCTTTACAAAAGAAACCGGTGAAAAATTTTCCGGTTTTCTTATGAATCTCCGTGTTCAGAAAGCAAAGGAAATCCTGGCTTCCAGCGGAGGCGAAAAAATACAGGATGTTGCCGAGCTGGTTGGCTGCGGAAACACCCCGTATTATTTCAGTAAAATCTTTAAAAAGTGTACGGGGCTTACCCCCTCTGCCTACGTGAAGAAAAATTTCCGCCCCTGACGATCTTATAATAGCTTTTTGACGTCAGCAGATACATCAGCACATACACCAGTCCGAATCCCAGGAAGCATCCTCCGGTGATCCCGATGAGAAGCCACATATTGTGAAGACTGAAAAGCTGCAGCAGCCGGTAGATCATAGGAAAAGCAAAGGCTGTGTGGATCCCCGCCCAGAGCAAAGGCATGAAAAATACTGTAAGGACCTGTGAATTAATGCTTTTCCGGATTTCTTTTTCCGTCATACCCACCTTCTGGAGGATCTCAAATCTGCCCTGGTCTTCATAGCCTTCTGATACCTGCTTATAATACATGATCAGCACCATTCCCAGAAGGAACACGATGCCCAGCAGGATCCCCAGGAAGAACAGTCCTGCATACGTAGAATAAAAATCCATCCGCTCTACCCCTACACACTCTACAGTAGTTGCGGAAAAAGCAGGATCCTGTTCTCCCAG
>DWYL01000193.1 GCA_019118685.1 Candidatus Blautia merdipullorum | reverse complement strand
TATCATCCGTCCTAACAGTAAACCGTTTTAATTCCTCATATTTTTGAGAATCTACAAAAAAGCGAAAGTTTCTAGTTCCTATAATAGCGTGCTGTTGTTCATAAACTGGAATACCAGTTTTTTGTAATTCTCCTCTTTTTAATGCCGATCCAAAAGGACCTCGAATATATCCTTTGGACTGTAATAAATCCTTTAGCTTTATACTCTCACACTTCATACCCAATCGCCCCCAGTTTCTTACGGATTTCATCCTCTAATTCGTGGGACTTTGCAAACATTTCCGATAATTCGGAGGTAAGGCGAGTCATTTTTTCTTCAAACGGTTCTCCATCGTCCTCGACTTCTTCAATGCCGACATATCTGCCCGGCGTCAAAATGAAGTCCTGTTTTTCGATTTCCTGAAGGTCGGCAATAGCGCAGAAGCCTTTGACTTCTTCGAGTGTACCTTCTTGGAAAGCGGAAAATGTATCTGCCAGCTTCCCGATATCCTCGTCCGTAAAATCTCTGTGCTTGCGGTCAACCATATAACCCATCTTGCGGGCGTCGATAAACAGGGTTTTGCCTTTTTGCTTCTTGTTCTTGGAAATAAACCACAAAGTAACCGGAATGGTAACACTGTAAAAAAGCTGAGTCGGAAGAGCAACAATACCTTCCACAAGGTCAGCCTGAATAATGTTTTTACGAATTTCACCCTCGCCGCTGGACTGAGAGGACAACGCTCCGTTTGCAAGGACAAGACCAATCTTTCCGTTCGGTGCAAGATGATGGATCATATGCTGAATCCACGCATAGTTGGCGTTTCCCGCAGGCGGCGTTCCGTACTTCCAGCGGACATCCTCTTTTAATTTATCCTGTCCCCAGTTGGAAAGGTTGAAAGGGGGATTTGCCATAATGAAATCTGCTTTCAGCGTTTTATGTAAGTCATTGAAAAATGTATCCGCCTGATACGGTCCGAAATCAGCGTCAATGCCACGGATAGCCATATTCATCTTTGCCATTTTCCAAGTATCAGCATTAGACTCCTGACCGTAAACGGCGATTTCTCCACGCTTTCCGCTGTGTGCCTGAATGAACTTCGCACTCTGTACGAACATACCACCTGAACCGCAGCAAGGATCATATACACGGCAGTTCTTGAACGGCTTTAAAATAGCAACGATCGTTTTAACGATACTTGCCGGGGTATAGAACTCTCCGCCCTTAACACCTTCATAGGCGGCGAACTGCTGAATACAATACTCGTAAGTCCTGCCGAGAAGGTCTTTGCTTTCTTCTGTATCACCCATATCCATATTGGTAAACAGGTCAACAACATCACCCAATACACGCTTGTCCAAGTCAGGACTTGCGTAGTTTTTTGGCAATACGTTTTTAAGCGTTGTGTTTTCTTTTTCAATCGCTCTCATAGCGTCATCAATGACAGTACCGATTTCAGGAGTATGCGCCGCTGAAGCGATTTTACTCCAACGAGCGTCCTGCGGCACGAAGAAAATATTCTCTTCCGTGTATGCGTCCTTATCATCTTCAAAGCCGTCGCCTTCATCAACAAGCTGCTGGTAGCGTTTCTCAAAAGCACTTGAAATATAGCGCAGGAAAATAAGACCTACGATTACCTTTCTGTATTCTGCGGCAGGAATATGCCCCCAAAGGACACACGCTGCATCCCAAATCTGTTTTTCAAAGCCGATATTAGCGTTGTTTCCAGTAGCCATTTTTTATCCTCCAATTTTAATCTTCAACAAACTCAAGAATATCGTCCACGCCGCAACCCAAAGCAATACAAAGGCGTTCAATGCTTTCCATTGAGATATATTGGTCACGTTTCAAACGAGTAATAATATTTGCGCTGACACCTGCTTTTTGAGCAAGCTGGGCGTTCGTAATTTTCCGGTCAATCAATAAGTGAAAGAGCTTATCATATTTAACAGCCACCAATTACACCTCCGATAATAATTCAAAATTATCATATCACAAAATCGTGAATATTTCAACAAGAATTGCTTATTCTTTACGCTTGTGAATGCCTGCCATAACCGGCGGGCATATTTTTTTGCCTTTTGAAAATTGCTATCCCCAAACGCCCTCTGCCAGTAAAAACAAGTGAAGGGTGTTTTTTGAGACGGACAATCTTTTCAACAATTTTTCGAATTTTTCTAAAAAACAGGTTGCGTTTTGACCTTCCCATTCCAAATAAGTGAGGGGACTTTTGGGGCAAGTAAAAGCAAACCATCTCGTAACTGAAAAAATATTTTTTCAGTTTTTCTGAGAAACAGGGTGTCATTTGACTTTGTAATTCCAAATAAGTGAGGGGGTCTTTTTACCGAATAAAAATTTTTTCTCGGAAAACCACAAAAATGGGTGTGCATTTCGGCACCCTTTGTCCAAATGAGTGAAGGACCTTTCTAAAATTTACAAATATTTTCACGTTTAGGGTTGCCATTTGACCTCTCTCAGTGGGAATAAGTGAAAGACCTTCTTACTGTACCTTGAAAATTGAATAATCACCCGAATGAGATATGACTTTGCCAAGACCTCTCAGGAGCGAGCGAAGCAACGCTTCGGTGAAATTCCGTAGCAGGAATGGCATTCGGGTAAAACGACAAAAAAATCAAATTTGATTCCAACTATAGAACTCAACCCCAAGGAGGTGGAAATTATGGTCATTCCAATCACGCCAAGGCAGTCAAAAAAGATCAACGCCCTCATCAGAAAGCTCTGCTGCAATTATGTGGACGGCAACTGTCTTTTGTTGGATGACGGTGAAGAGCATAGCTGTGTCCAGTGCATCAGCCGGTACGGAATCTACTGCAACTATTTCAAAAATGCGGTCCTTCCCGCCGACAATGCATTACACGCAGAAATTGTGCGTCCGGCAGGCAGAAAGCAATGCCAAATCTGTAAAACACACTTTGTACCAAAGGCAAAAAACCAGCGGTACTGCCCGGATTGCGCTACTATCCAAAAGCGGAAGAAAGCCGCCGAGCGCCAGCGCAGGAAACGGGCGGCGCAGTTGTAGTCAGGTTTCAGGACGGAGTCCTGACGAGTTACTGATTTGTGGATACAAACAGTCTGCTCGCTCTGATAGGGCAGAGATTGAAGAAAGGAATATTCTATTGATTAAAACAAGCAGAAAAACGGTGTCTATGTCACGCTTTTTGGAGCCGCAAATCCGCAGAAATCAAGGCTTTTTCAGAGTGAAAATGCAGGATGAAATACCGTAATACCCGAACATACAAAATCACGGTTTAAAACCGTGACAGAAAGAAGGTGAGTTTCTGAACCCATATTTTAAACTATCCGAAGCGGAAAACTATGTCTTCTACAAAGTCCCAAAGGCTTTGTTTGCAGAGGAAAAATACCAGTCGGTTTCCACCGACGCTAAAATGCTGTACGGATTACTGCTCGACCGAATGCACCTTTCCGTCAAAAACGGCTGGACGGACCGGCTTGGGCGTGTCTACCAGTTCTTTACCGTTAAAGAAGCACAAGATAAGCTGCGTTTCGGGCATGAAAAGATTTGCAAACTGTTCTCGGAATTAGAGCAGGCAGACTTGATCGTCCGCAAACGGCAGGGACAAGGCAAGCCGAGCATTATTTACTTAAAAAAGTTCTGACTTCTGAATTTCAGATTTCTAAAGTTCCGAAGAGCAGAAGCTAATAAGACGAATGAAGTAAGACTACTTACTACCCGAAAAAGAAGAAAAACAATGGAGGTTTCATGGTATGAAAGAAAAAGAGACGATTGAATACTTAGATTTAAAATCACTTATTCCGTTTCGAAATCACCCGTTCAAGCTACGGGACGGAGATGAAAAGGAACAGCTTTTAAAGAGCATAAAGGCACAAGGTACAATCGAGCCTTTGATTGTCCGTTCTCTTTCGGAAAGTGAATACGAAGTCATATCAGGACATAGGCGATTGGAGATTTGCAAAGAACTCGGCATTGAAAAACTACCCGCCATCGTCCGCAATCTGACCGATGAGCAGGCAATTTCCATGATGGTGGACGCAAACATGCACAGGGAAAATATCCTACCCAGCGAGCGTGCCTTTGCGTACAAAATGAAATGGGAAGCAATCAGGAAACAAGGCCAGCGTACCGATTTAACTTTGTCGCAGCCTGCGACAAAGTATCGAAGTGACGAAAGAATCGCAAATGAATTCGGTATCGGCAAGGATACTTTGCACCGGTATATCCGCCTGACTTACTTGATCCCCGAACTACTTGAGATGGTGGACAAGGGCAGAATTGCACTCACCCCGGCGGTGGAGTTGTCGTACTTAACCAATGAAGAACAACAGGCTTTGCTGAACGAAATCGAATATACAGACGCTACCCCATCGCTTTCACAAGCACAAAGACTCAGAAATTTTTCCCGTCAGGGCAGACTCAATGCTGATGTGATCTTTGCCGTACTAAGCGAGGAAAAAGCCAATCAGAAGGAACAGATCCGCTTTCCAAAAGAAGAGATACAGAAATATTTCCCGAAAAGCTATACGGACAAGGATATGCAGAATACCATTCTGAAACTGTTGGATAAGTGGCATAGGCAAAGAGAAAGACAACGGGATGAAAGGTAGGGTGAAAATATGAAGTTTATCTGCGGATTAGCACAGAAAGAAAATGAATATGTCATAAACGGCGTTAAATATATTGTCGGATCTTCTTTCCAAAGTGCAAAGATACAGTCTAACCCCTCTATTACAGACCGTTTCAAAAGAATTATTAAAAACGACATCATACCTTTGACGGCAGAATCCATACAAAGTAAAATGACAGCAGACAATGTGTGTTCGGCTGCCGGAAAGGAGGACTAAATGCAGTCGAAAAAAACAAAAGAACAGATAGGAATTACTGCTTTGTACTGCCGCCTATCCCGTGATGACGGGGCGGAGGGCGATTCCAATTCCGTTGCGAATCAAAAGCGTATGCTTACCAAGTATGCAAAAGAAAACGGCTTCGGCAACACCCGATTTTATGTTGATGACGGATATACGGGAACAAATTTTAACCGCCCCGGGTTTCAGCAAATGTTGGAGGATATTGAGATGGGATATATCAGTACGGTCATCGTAAAAGATATGTCCCGACTTGGCAGGGATTATCTTCAGGTGGGTTATTATACCGATACTTACTTTCCAGACCGCAATATCCGTTTTATTGCTGTCAATGACTGTGTGGACAGCAATGACGGCGAAAACGAGCTTGCTCCGTTCAGAAATGTAATGAACGAGATGTATGCAAGAGATATCAGCCGTAAGGTCAGAAGCTCTCATAGACTTCGGGGCAACGCCGGAGAGCCGTTGTCCCAACCGCCCTACGGATACCTGAAATCACCGGAGAACAAAAAGAAGTGGATAATCGATCCGATTGCTTCACAGGTAGTAAAAGATATTTTCCGTATGTGCTTAGAGGGCAAGGGGAATGAAACGATTGCCCGCATTCTGCAAGAACAAAAGGTGTTAATCCCAATGGCGTATTGGCACGAAAAAGGTCTTGGCAGAGGCGGCAAGAAAACGCAGCCGAACCCTTATAAATGGGGAAAGACAACAGTTGCAAAAATACTCGCTCAGCAGGAATACTGCGGTGATGTCATCAACTTCAAGACCTGCTCCAAATCATTCAAGAACAAAACCCGTTTGGAAAATCCGAGAGAAAACTGGGCGGTATTCAAGAATGTTCACGAACCGATTATCGACCGTGAAACCTTTGAGCAGGTGCAAAAGCTGACAGCAAAGACAAAGCGCAGAGCGCCAAAAAAGGATAATGCCGTAAAAAATATGTTCTGTGATTTGCTCTACTGTGCTGATTGCGGAAGCAAGCTTTGGTTTCATACTAATACTGTCAATAAGGAGATTCAGTATTTCAGTTGTTCTAATTACAAGACTGACACCAGAGGCACTTGTGAAACGAGACACTATGTCAGGGCAGACGCTATCGAACAGGTCGTGATGCTCGAGCTCAGACGGATGACACAATTCTTATCCGATGATGAAGAAACCTTCGCCGAACTGCTCGCTCAAAAGACCAATCAAGATATTGTAAAAGAGCAAAAGCTAGTGGAATCAGAACTCCAAAAATCCATTATTCGCAGCGAAACCGTAGCAAGACTTTATGAGAAGCTGTATGAGGATAACGCAACCGGAAAGGTGACAGATGAGTGGTTTATGCATCTCAGTCATAAATACGAAGTCGAACGAATGGAACTGAAAAGCAAGATTGCCGAACTTCGTGAGAAACTCAATTCTATGGGTACTATGCAGCAGAACAAAGAGCAATTCATCTGTGCTGTACGGCGGTTTATGGAAATGAAAACGCTGACAGCGCCGTTGCTGCGGGAACTGATTGATAAGATTACGGTTTATGAGACGGAAGGAACAGGTAAGAACAGAAACCAGCGGATTGTGATTCACTACAAGTTTATTGGAGTCATAGAAATTCCGGAATGCAGAAACTACTACAAGGCGGACACCCGAAAAGGTGTTACAGTCGAATATATAACCAAATCTGCATAAAACAAAAGAGCAGGCATAAAACCTGCTCCATACATATTGAGGAAACCGATTGATACAAAGAAAAATCGAGTGTCCATAACTCAAATCCGTTATGAACACTCGATATGGTCGGGATGACAGGATTTGAACCTGCGACCCCTTCGTCCCGAACGAAGTGCACTACCAAGCTGTGCTACATCCCGATATGCCATTATTCTAAACAATTTCCATAAAAAATGCAATAACAAATCTCATTCTTTTCGCAAATCCCATAGAAAATTTGGCATGCAATGAAACAGTCCCATAAAAAAAGTTCCGCATCGGAACATTTCTATTAACTGGCGGTCCAGATGGGACTCG
>DWYL01000192.1 GCA_019118685.1 Candidatus Blautia merdipullorum | reverse complement strand
CCCCGTTTTTTATTTTTAATCAGTATTTCTCCATACTTCCCCCAGAGGAAATTCTTTCAGAGGAATTTTCATATATTCTTCCAGAGCGTTTTCGAAAAATTCTACAGCCCGTTTGCTGGTGATTTTGGGATAACGGTGTTTGATCTTATAACAGACTCTATTGGGCGGCTGATTTTTCAACTCACTGATATACAAAGGGCGGAAACGGGCAAATTCCAGGATTACAGAAACCGGCGCAATCATCCAGTTTCCCGGTTTTTTCCACAGTCTGTCCAGAAGAGTGATGGTATCTGCAGAGATATGAGGTCTGGAGACAGTGGAGAGCCAGCGGTCATGCCAGAGCTGATAGTTGTCATCCCAGCTCAGAAAAAGTTCCATAGAAGGATCCAGCTCATCGGTATGCACTTTGACAGACAGAATTTCAGGCGTATCTGACTGGACCAGATATAGTTTTTCTTCAAAGAGCTTTTCTGTAATGATATTTTTATAGTGAAGCTTGTGATACACGAATCCAATGTCTATACTGTGTTCACTTAAAAGTCCATAAAGCTCAGAAGAATGATGAGAAGACTGAATGTTCAGATCCAGGTTGGAATTTTTGCTGAGAAGGCTGTCATAAAGAGGAGTAAACACAGCAATATTCAGGCTGTCTGTGCAGCCGATAGTCAGCAGCAGTGTTTCCTGGTTCCGCTTCAGTTCCATGGTTTCCTTCCAGAGGGACATCCATCTTTCGGCGATAGCGATAAATTCTGTGCCTTTGGCAGTCAGCTCTACTTGCTTGTGCCCTTTATTCCGGATCACAAGAGAGAATCCCAGTTCGTTCTCCAGAGAGGTGAGACGATGGCTGACAGTGGGCTGAGACAGAAAAAGAAGATCTGCTGTCCGGGTAATGCTTCTGGTGTTTACGATGGTTAGGAAAGTTTCAATTTCAGACAGATTCATTATAGATTCTCCTTTGTTTATTTATAAAATTTGTTTATATTATACAGAGAAATTATTCGTTTTTCAATTATTAACTTCTGTGCTATGATGAGGTCAGATTGAAAGAAAAGAGGTTTAAAAAATGGCAGTAGGATGTAGAATTAGAAGAAATTTTGAAAGACCGGCAAAGGAACTGGTAGAAGCCTTCAGAGGCATTCCTGTAGCAAATATCGACGATAACTGCGGCAGGATCGCTGCTGTTGACGCCAGCATTTATCCCCTGAATCCCAAGGCCCGTCTCCTGGGTACTGCATTTACCGTAAATGCACCGGCAGGAGATAACCTTCTGTTCCACAAAGCCCTGGATATGGCCCAGCCGGGAGATGTGATCGTTCTGGCAAACAAAGGCAGCATGAGCCGTGCTCTGTGCGGAGAGATCATGAGCAGCTACGCTAAGTCCAGAGGCCTTGCTGGAATCATTATCGATGGATGTGTACGTGACAGCTATACTTTAAGCCAGATGGACTTTCCGGTATATGCAAAAGGCGTTACACCAAACGGTCCTTACAAAAACGGCCCGGGAGAAATGAATTTTCCTGTGTCTTTCGCAGGAATCATTATTAACCCCGGAGATATCATTGTTGGAGACTCTGACGGTCTGATCGCTATAAGACCGGAGTTTGCAAAGGAACTGGCTGAGACGGCCAAAGCTTACCATGGCGGAGAAGAGAAGCAGATGGAGGGTATCCTCCAGAGAGGCGAATGGCCCCGTCCCTGGGTAGATGGAAAACTGGAAGAAGTAGGATTTGAATTTGTAGACTGAGCGAAATAAAGTATAGAAAACTGTTTTCAGGCAGATTAGGAATGGAGGAAGCCATTATGGAAACAAAAGCATATAATCCTTATGAAAATATGATAGCAGTGCTGGAGGAAGCAGCAGGTAAACTTGGACTGAAGCCGGAGGAATATGAAACGCTGAAATATCCGGAAAGGGAACTGACAGTTTCTATTCCGGTAAAAATGGATGATGGAACATTAAAGGTGTTTGAAGGTTACCGTGTCCAGCACAACAGTGCCAGGGGTCCATACAAAGGCGGAATCCGTTACCATCAGAACGCGAATCCTGACGAGGTAAAAGCTCTGGCGGCATGGATGTCTTTTAAGTGCGCTGTCGTAAACATTCCTTATGGCGGCGCAAAAGGCGGTATCAAAGTAGATCCCGGTAAATTGTCAAGAGATGAGCTGATCAGACTGACCAGAAGATATACCACAAGGATTCTTCCTTTGATCGGACCGGATCAGGATATTCCTGCACCGGATGTAAATACAAACGGAGAAGTCATGGGCTGGATCATGGATACATACAGTATGTTCAAAGGCCACAGCGTACCGGGAGTTGTTACCGGAAAACCTGTAGAGATCGGAGGCTCCATCGGAAGATCAGAAGCAACCGGCCGGGGCGTTACGATTATTGCAGAAAAATGCATAACAGATCTTGGCATGGATCCTCAGAAACAGACCTATGCAGTTCAGGGAATGGGAAATGTAGGCGGAACGGCTGCAAAAATCTTATATGACGAGGGGAAAAAGGTTATTGCAGTCAGCGACTGGTCCGGCGGAGTTATGGACAAAGAAGGACTGGATATTCCTAAGATCCTGGAATTCCTTTCCGACAGAAGCAGATGTCTGAAAGATTATGAGGCTGAGGGAGCAGAGCATATCACAAATGAGGAGCTGCTGACCTGTGACTGTGATATACTGATCCCGGCTGCCCTTGAAAATCAGATCACAGAGGAAAACGCCGGAGCCATCCAGGCAAAAGTGATCGTAGAAGCTGCCAACGGTCCTACCACAGTGGAAGCTGACAAGATCCTGGAAAAAAGAGGAATTTTGGTAGTGCCGGATATCCTTGCAAATGCAGGAGGTGTAGTGGTATCTTATTTTGAGTGGGTCCAGAATATCCAGAGCATGGCATGGGATCTGGAGGAAGTAAACCAGACTCTGAAAAAGATCATGATGAAAGCTTATAAAGACGTGAGAGAGATGAGCCGGGAAAAAGGCACTACTATGCGTATGGGAGCTTACATGGTGGCTATAGACAGGATCACTACAGCAGGAAAGATGAGAGGCGGCCCTATTTCTATGGCTTGATGACACATTTGAAAATACAACAATTAAGAAACGGAGGTGCTGTTTATGGACGTAAAATTTCTCATAGCCGGTGATAGAGCGGTGTCTGTTGAATTTGGCAAAGTAATCTGTCTTGAGACAAACGAAAAGGTCCGGATGCTGGAAGAGAAACTTAAAGAATCTCCTATTGAGGGCGTGGTAGAGGTGGTGCCTACTTATTGCTCCCTGATCGTCCACTATCGCCCGGAAGTGTTGCTTTATGATGAACTGGTCCAGGCGCTGAAGGAAAGACTGGAGAATATGCATTCTGTCCAGAAAAAGAAAAAAATCGTGAAAGAGATCCCTATTCTTTATGGGGGAGAGACAGGACCAGATCTGGAATACTGCGCACAGCTGGAACAGACTTCAGCAGAAGAGATCATACGGAAACACTCAGAGCATGAATATTATGTATATATGCTGGGATTCGCCCCGGGTCATCCTTATATGGCAAGATTTGAGGAACCCTACAGCTTTAAGAGAAGGGAATCTCCCCGTGTGAAGATTCCTGCCAGATCTGTAGTGGTTCAGCTGAATCTGTCAGATCTGATTCCTTTTGAGCAGCCCTGCGGCTGGAATATCATCGGCAGCACACCTCTGGATATCTGCAATTTCGATAAAGAAGAGCCATTTCTTTTAAGTGCGGGAGACTGGGTAAGACATGTGCCTGTTACAAAGGATGAGTATGACCGGATACGGCATGATGTAGAAAACGGAACTTATAAAGTAAAGACCTATGCAGCTGAAGAGAATGTGTGAGAGGAGGGGATGATATGGGAATCGTAGTTGAAAATGGAGGAGTTCTGACAACCGTTCAGGACGAAGGGCGGTTCGGTTATCAGGCTTACGGCGTATCTACCTCCGGAGCCATGGACAGTCATGCCTTTCACATTGCAAACCTGCTGGTAGGAAATGAGATGACAGAAGGAGCGCTGGAGATGACCTTCATCGGTCCTGTCCTTCGTTTTACCCAGGATAATATGATTGCGATTACAGGGGGAGATCTGGCGCCTATGCTGGATGGGCGTCCCTTCCCCATGTATCAGGCAGTTCTTGTAAAAGAAGGTCAGAAACTGTCTTTTGGCGGCATGCGGAACGGATGCCGGGGCTATATTGCTTTTGCAGGAGGCCTGGATGTTCCGCTGGTTATGGGAAGTAAATCCACGCTTCTGCGGAATAACCTGGGAGGAATAGAAGGCAGAAAGCTTCAGCCAGGAGATGAGATTGGTTTTATCAGTCCTAAGACGGAACTTCCCAATATGGAAAAAAGGAAGGTTCCGGCAGAGATTTATCCAGATAAAGAAATCGTTCTCCGTGTGGTTCTGGGCCCCCAGGATGATGAATTTACAGAAGCAGGGATCCGCAGCTTTTTCTGGAACAGCGGAGTGATCACCAATGAATTTGACCGGATGGGCTGCAGGATCGAAAGGGAGCCTGTCGAACATAAAGGTGACGGCAACATCAACACAGACGGAATCTCACTGGGAAGCATTCAGGTTCCCGCCAACGGGAAACCGATCATTATGCTCGCAGACAGACAGAGCACAGGAGGATATGCAAAAATCGGAACCGTTATTTCTGTGGATCTTCCTAAGATTGCCCAGAGCCAGCCTGGCTTTAAGGTGCGGTTCATCCAGGTAGGACTGGAACTGGCCCAGAGTCTCTATATAAGAGAACTGAACAAGCTGAAAGAACTGGATAAGAAATTAAACGGATAGACCAGAAAATACAGAAAAACAGAAAGGTGAAAAATAGGATGAAAATAGTTGTTTTAGACGGATATACAGAAAACCCCGGAGATTTAAGCTGGGATACTCTGAAGGAACTGGGAGAAGTGACAGTATATGACAGGACTTCCTATGAAGAATCTCCTTTGATCGCAGAACGGATCGGAGACGCGGAGAT
>DWYL01000191.1 GCA_019118685.1 Candidatus Blautia merdipullorum | reverse complement strand
GATTACTACTATCCTGGTCACTCATGACCAGGAAGAGGCCCTGACTATGGCGGATAAGATCGTGGTTATGAATAATGCGGTAGTAGAACAGATCGGTACGCCAAAAGAGATCTACAATTCTCCAAAGACGGCCTTTACCGCCAACTTTATCGGCACCATGAACCTGTATCAGCAGGACAGAACTGCCTGGGGCGTTCGCCCGGAACTGATCGGGATCACCAGGACTGCCAAAGCGGGAGATCCTGCGTATCTGAAAGGAACCATAGAAGAAATTGAGTTCCGGGGAGCCCTTACCCGGATCTATGGAAGATTGGAAGAGAGCGGGGAAACCGTTTGTGCGGATATGGATTCCCACCAGGAGGAAACACTCTGTCTGAAGGAAAAAGAAGAGGTGTTTTTCCATATTCCCCAGTCCGGAATTATCCGGTATCCGGGTCAGAAAGGGGCAGAAAGGAATACGGCATGAAGAGAATAAGAGATTGGGAACTGTATCGGAACCCGGGAAATATCCTGATGTTTTTTATGACCCTGGCCTTTGTGGTCATCCTGATCTGTCCCCTGTTTGCATTGTTTTCCAAAGCTTTTCTCACAGCTTCCGGAGACTTTGCGGGACTGGAAAACTATATGAAATATTTCTCTACGCCGGCCCTGTCCGTATCTGTTAAAAATACCATGGTGGTGTCCCTGGCCGCCGCTGTGATGGGAACTCTGCTGGGATTCCTTTACGCTTACGGTCTTACCAGAACAGGGATAAAGGGAAAAACCTTTTTCCGGTATGTGGCCATGATCCCTCTGTTTCTCCCCACAGTGGTCCACGGACTGAGTCTGGTCTACCTTTTCGGAAACCAGGGGATCATCACAGGGCTGGGCTGGGACATCGGCCTTTACGGAAGGACAGGGATCATCCTGTCAGAGATTATCTATACCTTCCCCCAGGCGTTTTTAATGTTCTCCATTGCCCTGAATTATGCAGACGGAAGGCTGTATGAGGCAGCGGACAGCATGGGCTGCAGCTCCCTGAAAAAGTTTACCCACATTACCCTTCCTTCGGTGCGCTATACCCTGATCAACAGTCTGTTTGTATGCTTTACCCTGGCCTTTACAGACTTTGGTGCGCCCAAGGTGCTGGGAGGAA
Source organism: Candidatus Blautia merdipullorum (assembly GCA_019118685.1). Lineage (GTDB taxonomy): Bacteria > Bacillota > Clostridia > Lachnospirales > Lachnospiraceae > Blautia > Blautia merdipullorum. Next base: position 1,448 of record DWYL01000191.1, on the reverse strand, counting down.
ATTACAACGTTCTGGCTACCGATATCTATAAGCAGGTAGCAGGACAGTTTAATATGAATATGGGTGCTGTGGTGGGAACTCTCCTTTTAATACCGGCGGTGATCAGCTTTGGCGTGGACCGGGTGGTGTCAGGAAAAAACAATGACGGGATCAGCTCCAAAGCCCAGGCGCTGAAGATTAAGAAATGCGGGACAAGGGACGGCGTTTTCTATCTGATATGCGGAGGGATTTCCCTGTGCCTGCTCAGTCTTGTAGCGGTTTTATTTGTGGGAGCCTTTACGAAATACTATCCCTATGATCTGGGATTTACCCTGGAAAATTTCCGGTTTAATTCTTCTACAGGAGGGATCCAGAGTTATCTGAATTCTATTGAGATGAGCCTGCTGACAGCTGTTTTAGGAACAATTTTCGTCTTTGTCTACGCTTATTTTATTGAGCGGGGAAAGTGTACCGGAGTTCTCAAAAATACGGGACGGATGTTATCCTCTCTGCCTCTGGCACTGCCGGGAATGGTGATCGGTCTGGGCTTTATATTCTTCTTTAACCAGAAGGAGAATCCCTTGAATTTTATCTACGGAACGGTGATGATTCTGATCCTGGCCAATATGGTCCATTTCTACTCGGTGCCCTTTGTAACCGCCAGCAGCGCACTGAAAAAGCTGGACAGAGAGTATGAAAATGTGGCGGACAGCCTGAAGATCCCCGGGTGGAAAACCTTCTGCAAGGTTGTAGTTCCCCTGTCACTGCCGGCAGTGCTGGAGATTTTTATGTACTATTTTATGAATTCTATGGTGACGGTGTCTGCTGTGGTATTCCTGTACAGCGCCCAGTTTAAGATTGCTTCCATTGCCATTACCCATATGGAAGAGGCAGGGGATATTGCCCAGGCTGCGGCTATGAGTCTTCTGATCCTGTTTATTAATGTGGCGGCAAGAGGAATCTACGAGGCATGCAGGAAGATCAGCAGCCGGGAAAGGACTGCCCGGTCTGCAGCAGGAAAAGCCAGGATCCATTTATTAAAAACAAAAATACAGAGCAGTCTGTGAATAATAAACATAACGGAGGAAAAATGTAATGAAAGTATTTTGTTTAGGAGCAGCAGGAAGAATCAGCAGAGAATCCGCACTGGATCTGGTCCAGTATTCAGATTTTGAAAAGATCACCATTGGTGACTACAATTATGAAGAGGCGTGCAAAGTTGCCCAGTGGCTGAATGACGACAGAGTAGATGTGGTGAAGATCGATGTTACCAAGGTGGAAGAAGCCGCAGAAATGATGAAAGACTATGATGTGGTCATGGACGGCACTCAGATCACCTTAAACGGCATTTCCACAGAATGTATCGCCAAGGCAGGCTGCCATGGGGTAAACCTCAATGGATTCGGGGAAGAGAACCAGTGGGATTCTCTTTTTAAAGAGGCAGGAAAAGCCTGTGTTCCAGGCTTTGG
>DWYL01000190.1 GCA_019118685.1 Candidatus Blautia merdipullorum | reverse complement strand
AGAAAACAAAAATATGAATAGTGCATAAAAAATATATGATAAATATGTGAAAAATATTGAAAATAATAAAAGATATTGACTCCAATAAAAAAAGGATATAATATTATTATAGATTTAACGCTAAACCAAATAAAGAGGAGGAAGATCAAATGAACAGAACATGGTGGAAAGAGAGCGTGGTCTACCAGATTTATCCTCGTTCCTTTTGCGACAGCAATGGAGACGGCATCGGTGATTTAAAGGGGATCCAGTCGAAACTGGATTATCTAAAGGAACTGGGAATCAATGTGATCTGGATGAGTCCTGTTTATAAATCACCTAACGATGACAACGGATATGATATTTCGGATTATCAGGACATCATGACAGAGTTCGGAACAATGGCAGATTTTGATGAGCTTTTAGCGGCTGCCCATGAGCGTGGAATCCGGATCGTCATGGATCTGGTAGTGAATCACACATCTGATGAGCATCCCTGGTTTATTGAAAGCCGCTCTTCAAAAGAAAATCCCAAAAGAGATTACTATATCTGGAGAGATGCTGTAGATGGCCATGAACCCAATAACTGGGGAAGCTCTTTTTCTGGATCTGCCTGGGAATGGGACGAAAAGACCCAGATGTATTATCTGCACTGTTTTTCCAAAAAGCAGCCAGACTTAAACTGGGAAAATCCTAAGGTAAGAGATGATGTTTTTGCTATGATGGACTGGTGGTGCCGGAAAGGGATTGACGGCTTCCGCATGGATGTGATTTCTATGATTTCTAAAAAAGACGGACTGCCGGATGTTCCTACAGACGGAGGCCTCTATGGAAACTGCATGTATGGCACCTGCAACGGACCTCATGTCCATGAGTATCTTCAGGAGATGAATCAGAGAGTTCTTTCAAAATACGATCTGATGACTGTAGGAGAGTGTGCCGGAGTGACTATCGAAGAGGCAAAGAAATATGCTAATGCAGAAGGAACGGAACTGAATATGGTATTCCAGTTCGAGCATACCTCTTTAGATTCTGGGACCATGGACAAATGGTGCAAAAAACCAATTCCTCTGCAAGAACTGAAAGCAAATCTTTCAAAATGGGAGAACGAGCTGGAAGGGAAAGCCTGGAATTCTCTGTATTTCTGCAATCACGATCAGCCTCGTATCGTTTCAAGATTAGGTGATGATTCTCCCTTGTCAGCAAAATGTATCGCTACAGTGCTTCATATGATGCAGGGAACGCCTTATGTATATCAGGGAGAAGAACTGGGAATGACCAACTGTCCTTTTGGTTCTATAGAGAATTACAGGGACCTGGAAAGCATCAATGCCTACCATGAACTGACAGAAGCAGGACTGCGGCAGCCGGAAGAACTGCTGGAGTGTATTGCTTATAAGAGCAGGGATAACGCCAGAACACCTATGCAGTGGAACAGCAGCAAAAACGGCGGTTTTACAGAGGGAACCCCCTGGATCATGGTAAATCCAAACTACAAAGAAATTAATGCAGAACAGGAAATGGCGGATCCAGATTCGGTATTCCATTATTATCAGCACCTGATCGCTCTGCGGAGATCCAGCAGCTGGTCAGATATTATCGTATATGGCCATTATGAGCTTCTGGCTCCGGAAAATCCTCAGGTATTTGCCTATACAAGAGAGTATGAAGGAAGAAAGCTTCTTGTGATATGCAATCTGTCATCTGAGAAAGTGTCCTTTGAAATACCAGATTCTGTATCCTGGACTCAGGCCGACAGACTCATCGGAAACTATAAATATCAGGAGTTGGCCAGAAAAACGGAATTGCGGCCGTGGGAAGCAGAAGTTTGGGCAATTTTATAGTGAAGCGGAAACGATTCCAAAAAGTCAATGTGCAAAATGACATAAAAAACATGGGATTCATGTGAAAAACTATTGAAAATTTGTGCAAAACGTGTATAATAATAATCACGTAGCAGATAAAAAATTAAAGAAAGGAAGGGTAAGAAAACATGAAAAAACTATTAGCACTCTTACTAACAGGAACAATGGTACTGTCATTGGGAGCATGCGGCGGAGGCGGCTCTGACAGCGGAAGCGGCGATTCGGGAAGTTCAGATTCCGGATCTTCCAGCGGCACAACACTTCGTCTGGTAAACGGAAAGATCGAGGTAGACGAGCAGTTAAAGAAACTGGCTTCTATGTACGAGGAAGAAACAGGCGTAAAGGTGGAGATCGAGTCCATGGGCGGCGGCGTTGATATCCAGGGTACTTTAAAGGGATACTATCAGGGCGGCAATATGCCGGATATCTTTGTAAATGGTTCGATTCCTGACTTTGAGAACTGGGAAGGCATGCTGGTAGATATGAGTGACCAGGAGTGGGTTTCCGACACAGACCAGGCTTATGTGGATGAAGAGTATGGAACCATCGGATTCCCATATACTGTAGAAGCCGTTGGTCTCAGCTACAATAAGAATATCCTTGAACAGGCAGGAATTGATCCGGCTTCTATCACAGGTCCGGATTCCATGAGACAGGCTTTTGAGACTTTGGACGCAAAGAAAGATGAATTAGGACTGACTGCAGTTGTGGGCTACTGTGCTGAGGTTGCTTCTCTGTACTGGTCTACAGGAAATCATCTTTTCGCAAACTATCTTGATGCCGGACTGGATCGTGATGACACTACATACATTGATATGCTCAATGACGGCGGACAGATTGATACAGACCGTATGACAAAGTTCGCAGAAATGGTTGAACTTTTCCAGGAATATTCAGATCCTTCTCTTCTGGTATCCGGTACATACGATCAGCAGATCCTGAATTTTGCTTCCGGAAAATATGCGTTCGTTACCCAGGGATCCTGGATTGGCGCTACTATGACATCTACTGACGCAGAAGCTTATGAAGCCGCAGGAAACTTTGAGGTTGGCATGATTCCGTATGCTTTCGAAGAAGGAATCGACACTATCCTGACAAACTCACCATCCTGGTGGTCTATCTACAGCGAAAGTGAAAATGTAGACGCAGCCCTTGATTTCCTTCAGTGGTGCTCTGAGTCTACAGCACAGCAGGTATTGGTTGAAGAAGCCGGCTTTATCAGCCCATTCAAATCCTGCGAGTATGTAGCAAGCGATCCGTTTGCACAGACTATCACAGATTATCAGGAAGCTGAAAAAACTTCTGCTTGGCATTGGCTGTATATGATCGAAGGTCTTGCACAAAACTACACCGGCCAGATATTCGGTGACTTTGCAGCAGGCAATCTGGACGTAGATGGATTCGTATCTACTATGCAGCAGGTACTTCAGAGTGCATATGCGGGCTGACAGATAAATAATTATACCAGATAAGCGAAGAAACGGGTGGCGGTCTTCATCCGCTGCCCGTTCTTTTTATACCTTGAATTGGAGAAAGGAGGAGTAGTGCATGAGTAATCAAAGCACTGCAGGCAGAAAGGGATTATCCCTGATTCTTCTGATTGCCGGTGTCTGCCTTCTTGTAGGGGCGCTGGTACTTGATTTCATAGGAAGTCCCCTGGCTTTCCGTGGACCTATGCTGATCATCGGAGCTGTGGGTATCATTATCGGAGCTTATTTATTTCCAACTGTGAAGCATCACAGAAAGATCATAAATGTATTATTTTTATTCCCTCTTTTATTTACTTTTGCGGTAACAGTTATCATTCCATTAGTTTTAGGTGTTTTTTATTCCCTTACAGATTGGAACGGTATTCGCTTCAATGAATTTGTAGGACTTGAAAACTATACATCTATGTTTAAGGAACCGGCTTTTATCTGGTCTATTTTGATCACTATTCTTTTTGTGGTATTTAACATGATCCTGGTTAATGTAGTAGGTTTCCTTTTGGCTCTTCTCTGTACTTCAAACTTGAAAGGGCTGGGATTTTTCAGAGCTTCTTATTTCCTGCCGAACCTGATCGGCGGTATTGTTCTGGGATATATCTGGCAGTTCGTGTTCAATAATGTGCTGACAGATATTACAGAGAAAATCTCAGGAAACCAGGCTTCAATCCTGTCCACCACAAGTACTGCATTTGCAGGGATCATAGTGGTTTATATATGGCAGTATGCAGGATATATCATGCTGATCTATATCACGGGCCTTACTCAGGTACCGAAAGATGTGCTGGAAGCTTCTCAGATTGATGGAGCTAACAGAATCCAGACTTTATTTAAAATTAAGATTCCGATGATCGCTTCTACGATCACTATTTGTACCTTCCTGACACTGACTTCTGCGTTTAAACAGTTCGATGTAAATATGGCATTGACAAATGGCTCTGGTTCTGTGGCAGACTTTATGGGCAGCTATCTGACAAACGGTACACAGATGCTGGCACTGAATATTTATAATACGGCTATATCCAAGGACAATTATGCTATGGGTCAGTCAAAAGCAGTGTTCTTCTTTATCATCCTGGCAGTTGTATCTCTGGTACAGGTACGTATATCAAACAAGAAGGAGGTTGAGATGTAATGAAGAAGAAAAAAGTAATTTCTATCGTTGTTACAGTAGTTGCTATTGCTGTTGCAATCTACACCCTGTTCCCCTTCTATCTGGTATTGATGAATTCTTTCAAAAATGCCAATGATATTGTAGCAAGCCCGGTTTCTTTTACGGGTGTGAATTTTTCACAATGGATAGAAAACTTATCCAATGTCATTAATAATTCTAACTTTAATTTCTGGTATGCTTTTGGAACATCTTTAATTATTACTGTAGTTTCTCTGATACTGCTTGCTTTGTTTGGAAGTATGGCAGCATGGGTAATCTGCCGGAATAAAACAAAATGGTCTACAGCAATTTATATGGTGTTTATTGCTTCCATGATCATTCCTTTCCAGGTGGTTATGCTTCCGTTGATCTCTACTTTCCGTGATGTGGGAGAATTTATCGGAGTCTCTATGCTTCAATCAATACCTGGAATCGTATTTGCGTACTGTGGATTCGGCGGAGCCATGACCGTATTCATTCTTACCGGCTTTATTAAAAACATTCCTTATGAGCTGGAAGAAGCTGCCAACATTGACGGCTGTTCCCCAGAGGGAATCTTTTTCAGAATCATCTTTCCTCTTCTGAAACCGGTTATCACTACAGTTACGATTCTGAACGGTATGTGGATCTGGAACGATTATCTTCTGCCTTCCCTGATGCTAGGGCAGAATGGAAGGGTTAAGACTCTCCCTGTAGCTGTACAGGCTTTTGTAGGTTCTTATGTAAAACAGTGGGATTTGATTTTGTCAGCAGCATTGTTGGCAATTGTTCCAATGATCATTATTTTCTTGTTCGCGCAGAAGCAGATTATGCATGGTATGGTTGAAGGAGCAATCAAATAAAGGACTGCAATATGAGTGGCCTGCTCATTAAACAAAAATAAGACGGGCTCCGGTGTCCAAGAATTTTCTTGGATGCCGGAGCCCGTCTGTTTATTCTGCGTTCTGATAAATTCCGTTTACAGTTACTTCAAAAACAGCGTCCTGCCCGTTCAGACTTTCAACGCCGTAGTCTTCCGGGAAGGTAACATTTACTTCCACAGTATCTCCCGGATGAGATCCGATAAGCTGCTCTTCAAAATCGTCAATGTAAGACCCGGAGCCGATCACCAGATCTGTACCCTGTCCGTTAGTGCTGCCGCCGTCGAATTCTACCCCATCTATAGTACCTACATAGTCGATATTGACTGTATCTCCATCCTCCACAGTAAGAGAGGTGTCTGTGGAAAGAGAAGAGGAAGTGTCGCTTTCGTCTTCTTCTGAGCTGCTGTCCTCTGAACCTGTATCAGAGGTACTCTGTTCAGTTTCTGCCTCCTGAGATTCATCTGAACCGGAATTCCTTACTGCATCTGCCACCAGAACAATGACAAGAAGTAGAAGGATGATGCCGGGAATAAACCAGGCCAGGAACTTTTTCAGCTTTCTGATTTTTTCCTGTTTTTTTCTTTCCTGTGCCCGGCGTTGCTGGGCGATTTTTCGGTTTTCTTTTTTCATGTCAAACTCTCCTCATCATGATATTTCTTAAAGTTTACCTTATAAATGTGGAAAATTTGTGTTTTTCACGAAAAAAAGAATATAAAAATTATTCCGGAAGGATCTGCTTTATGTGGGAAGACGTTTTTTGGATCTCCATTGCCTCCTGACGGGCTTCCCTGGGTGTGCAGCCGTAGATTTCACGAAAAAGTTTGTGGAAAAGTTTATAATTGGTAAATCCGTTCCGGTCTATGATCTCCATAATAGGATCTTCCGTGGCAACAAGATCATGATGGATATGGGAGATCCGAACCTGATTTACATGACGGGTAAAATTGATCCCCATCTGCTGTTTGAAAAAACGGCAGAAATATTCCCGGTTCAGCCCGAATTTCCCTGCGATATCTTCCAGGAGAATAGGATGCCGGTAATTTTCTTCTACATATAGAAGGATTTCTTGAAGCCGCTCTTGGTTTTTGGCTGTACCGGGAATCTGGGAAGCCGGAAGCTGATAAGAAAAATGATTGATCAGATGGAAAAGGATTTCCATAACAATAGCATCGCTGCCAAGGCGCATAGCGGCCGGATGCTGTATATACATGGGGACCAGTTTTTTAAAAAGATTGCATATTTCCAGATAATTGGGAAGTTTTTCCTTCTGCAGGGTGTCCCTCATACAATTGATTCCGGGGAGCGCTGTGTCTTCAATATAGGATTCCAGGAACTCTTTGGATACATGAACAGTAACGCCCATAGAGGCCAGGGCACATTGAGACTCATGGATTTGATTTGAATCTACTACAATAAATTCTCCAGGCACAAGGGTATGTTTGACACCTCCTACGATGATCTCAGCTGTTCCGTTAAGAATATAGAGCAGTTCGATGGCAGGATGCCAGTAGGCGGGAAAATAAGAACCACGGTTACTGTAATAATGAATGGAGATACTGGTATTTTCGAGATCATAGAGATGCTCATAAA
>DWYL01000189.1 GCA_019118685.1 Candidatus Blautia merdipullorum | reverse complement strand
TTTCCCTCTTTCCGTCAGGCTGTACTCCACTTTAGGCGGGATCTGGGGATATTCTTCCCTGTGCACCAGCTGGTCTGCCTCCAGTTCTTTTAAGGTAGAGCTCAGAGTTTTATAAGAAATCTGACCAATATACCTTTTTATTTCATTGAACCTTACCACGCCAAATTCCATCAGTGTGTAGAGGATCGTCATTTTATATTTCCCGTTGATCAAAGATAAGGTATAGCTGAATCCGGTGGTGCTTAAGTTTTCGTCGGAAATGCATCTTTTGCCCATTTTACACTCTCCTTTAGGTAAGTATTGAACTTAATTGTAAGTATCGCACTTTTATGTGCGTACTTGTTTTTTTATATATTCTTGCTATGATTGTAATATCAGCAGCGGGAAAAGTCAATCCGCTGAGTAAAGGAGAGATTTATTATGGGTAAGAAAATCGTAATTTTAAACGGAAGTCCCAGAAAAAAGGGAAATACATCAGCTCTGGTAAAATCCTTTACAGAAGGAGCAGAAAGTGCAGGAAATACTGTGACAGAATTTTTCCTTTCCGGTATGGATATCCATGGCTGCAAAGGATGTTTTGGCGGACACAGCAGCAAAGCCTGTCCCTGTGTACAGAAAGATGACATGGATCAGATTTATCCGGCGGTAAAAGAGGCAGAGGTAGTGGTACTGGCAAGTCCGCTGTATTACTGGAATATGAGCGGACAGATCCGGACCGCCGTTGACCGTCTGTTTGCCCTGGAAGAAGGAGACGGCAATCTCTTAAGAGGCCATGACAGATCTTCCGCCCTTCTCATGGCTGCAGAAGGCAATGGATTTGATGATGTAGTTCTGTACTATGATCATCTGATGGAACATCTGAGATGGAAAAATCTTGGCCATGTTCTTGCTGGAGGAAATGGGGACGTAGGCGATATCCAGGGAAAGCCGGAACTTAAGGAAGCCTATGAACTGGGAAAATCCATAAAGTAGCTTCCGGAAGAGGAAGTATATCAATTTAATAGCAGAGATAAGAAAGGAGACAAAATTATGTCAAAAAATCTGGGCGTTAAACCATATTTATTTCCTATGCCGACTTATATGATCGGCACCTATAATGAAGATAACACAGTGGAGGTTATGATGATGGCATGGGGAGGAATCTGTGCAGAAGAAAAATGGCAGACAAGTTTGAGCGCACCGGACTTCATGCAGTGAAAAGTGAAAGAGTAGATGCCCCGGTCATTACAGAGTATCCTCTTACCTTGGAATGCGAAGTTGTAGAGATGCAGTCGCAGCCTTACGGTCTGCGGGTTCTTGGAAAAATCGTCAATGTGATCGCAGATGAAAAGGTTGGACAAGCCTGGCACAGCGGTGCGGATCTGATGAAAAAGTAAGGATCTGAAGGGAACCGGACTTTAAAGACAGCCAGAACAAGCCTGCTATATATGAGGAGTCTCATATATAGCGCGGACAAGATCATATTTAGAGGATTGTTTTCGGTATTTATCAGGACTGATTCCTTTTTCAGCTTTGAAAACTTTTCCGAAATAATTATTATTGGAATAACCTGCCATTTGAGCGATTTCCTGCAGCGTATGATCGGACTTTGTCATGAGGAGCCGGCAGGCCTGTGAGATACGAAGCTTTCTGAGATATTTCCCCGGAGAGACTCCGTATTTTTTGTGGAATTCTTTACACAGGGAATACTTGGACATCCCTGCGCGGTCAGCTACCAGATCCAGGTTCAGATCCTCCATGTAGTAATGCTGGTCTATGTAAGCTTTGGCATGATCCACCTTTGAAATTTCACTGACCGATAAGGTCATGGCATATTCTGTAAGCCGCAGCCAGAAGTCATAGGCGATCCTGGCATTTTCAAAATAAGATTTCATTTCATTATTTAGAGCCATATCATAAATTTCCATCATCCGCTTGAAAAAAGGAGAATTTTCCGAAAAGTGGATTACAGGACCGATGGTCCGGTGTATCTTCCATAACAGGGGAAGACATTCCTTTGTAAATTCCAGATATATAAATTCCCAGTGGGAAGAATGTTCCGGCAGATAATAATGGCTGGTTCCCGGTATATCGATGATAAAAGCATCCTTTTGACGCAGAGGATATTTGATCCCGTCAACTTCAATAGCTCCTTCGCCGTCAATACAATATTGGATGGTACAGTGTGAATCTTTACGGTTTCGATTATCCCAGGAGTAGGAAGGCGTATCTATATATTGAAGCCCTATTCCTTTCAACGTCAGTAAAGCCAGGTCTGAAGATGAACTGAAACCGATATGCTGGTGTATAACAGAAAGCATAGAAGCCCCTCCCTGAAAAAGTTTTCTCTATTATATACTTGCGAGACGGATATGGCAAGAATTTACCATTCAGCACATATTGTTACCATTTATTTTATGAAAAGCAAAGGTTACAATTAAGAAAATAGGATAGCGGAAAGGAAAAAAAGAATGAATAGAAAAGCAATGTGTGCAGTTCCTCCCATGGGATGGAACTCATGGAATACTTTTACAGATAAGATCAGCGAAGACCTGATCAAAGAGACGGTTGACGCAATGAAAGCCCAGGGATTTTTGGAAGCAGGGTATGAATATGTGGTGATCGATGACTGCTGGAGTCTGAAAGAGCGGGACAGTGAAGATAAGCTGGCAGCGGATCCGGAAAAATTCCCCAGCGGCATCAAGGCTCTGGCCGACTATGTACATGATAAAGGATTTAAGTTTGGAATGTACAGCTGCTGCGGCACAAGGACCTGTGCAGATTATCCCGGAAGTTTTGAACACGAATATGAAGACGCCCGGCAGTTCGCCCAGTGGGGCGTAGATTATCTGAAATATGACAACTGCTTTAAGCCCCAGTATCAGGACTGCAGAACCCTGTATCGGAGAATGGGTCTGGCTCTGGCAAATTCAGGAAGAGATATTGTTTTTTCTGCTTGTCAGTGGGGAACAGAATCTGTTCATGAATGGATCAGTTCTACTGGAGCACATCTTTTCCGTTCTACCCAGGACATTACAGATTGCTGGAATTCTATAAAGGATATTGCCCTTTCACAAATGGATAAAATGGCTTTTTCCGGTCCTTACTGTCATAACGATATGGACATGCTGGTAGTGGGACTTCACGGAAAAGGAGGAAATGATTTTATTTCCGCCGGAGGATGTACAGATGAAGAGTATCAGACCCATTTCTCCCTTTGGGCTATGATGAATTCTCCTCTGATGATCGGCTGCGATGTGAGAAATCTTACAGAAGAAACGAAAAAGATCCTCCTGAATAAAGATCTGATCGCAATCAATCAGGATATAGAATGCCGTGCACCTTTCCGGGTGAACTGTCTGTCCAACAGTCCGGATGTATTTACACTGGTGAAATTTCTATCTGACGGCGATGTAGCAGTAGGAATGTTCAACATGGGAGATGTACCTGCAATAGCGGTTGTGGACTTCTGGGATCTGGGACTGACAGTAAGCTCAGGAATGGCCCTGGAGTTTTATGACTGCATCGACCACGAGAATCTTGGAAAGAAAAAGGAAAGATTCTCAGCAAAAGTGCCGGCCCATGGTTCAAAAGTCTACAGATGCAAAGTGGTGCCGGGAAAATGACGGATCATATCTGTATGAAATGCGGGGCAAGGCTTATGTCTGATGAGATCGCTCTGCACAGGAAATTGTTCGGCATAGCTTCAAAGGAATTTATGTGTCTTGAATGCCAGGCGGAATACCTCCGGGTAGACCGGGAACGCCTGGAAAAAACCATCGAGATGTACCACAGGAGCGGCACCTGTATGCTATTTGCAAAATGGGATTAAAACAGAAACAAAAAACTTCAAATGACAGAGAGATGGAATCTAAAGGATATTGTTGTGAAAATCAGGAAAATCGTCTATACTTTAGTATAGGCGATTTTCTATTCTGCAGAAAAATCAGCTGGGTTTTCCTGCAGAATAGGAAAGATGAAAAGGAGTGTGAAGGCATAGAATGGGTGTGTATTTAAACAGTAAAAATCCTTATGGAATGTTTTTGGATGAAGCTGCCTCCATGTACTTTATCGATAAGTCAGAAATGCTTCTTGAGCTGCTTCCTATGGTAGAGAATAGTGAAGATATTATTGAAAATTTTGGCTCTGGTACAGGAAAAAGCAACCGTTATCTGTGCATTACCCGGCCCCGCCGTTTTGGAAAAACAGTAATGGCCACAATGATCGCTTCATTTTTCGGAAAAGGTAAAGACAGCAGACAGATTTTTGAAAAGCTGAAAGTGAGAAATGCAAAAGAAGCTTTCGAGGCTCATATCAACAAGCACAATGTGATCTACATCAGCTTAAATGAGGTTCCTCAGAACTGTTCAAGTTATGAAAAATATATTGGAAGAATCGAAAAAAGACTCCGTAATGATCTGAAAAGGCAGTTTCCGGATATAGAGATTGACGAAGAGGAACCGGTTTGGGATATACTGAATGATATATATGAATCAGAAGATGAGAACCGGTTTATTTTTGTCCTTGATGAATGGGACTATATTTTCCACAGAGACTTTGTAAGAGAAAAAGATAAAAAGGCATATATAGAGTTTCTCAGTAATCTTCTCAAAGGAAAGTCTTATGTTGAATTAGCATATATGACAGGAATCCTTCCCATTGCTAAATATTCCAGCGGTTCAGAACTGAATATGTTTTATGAATATACAATGGCCGAAGAAGAAAAGTATTCGGAATATTTTGGATTTACGGAAGGGGAAGTTGACGAACTTTATAAAAGATATAAAGCTCAGAAACTGAATCCGGAAAATGTGACCAGAGAGGGTCTCCGCATCTGGTATGACGGCTACCATACGAAAGCTGGAGAACGGGTATATAATCCCAGATCCGTAGTGGCTGCGCTGACCAATAATAATCTTGGAAACTATTGGACCAGCTCAGGTCCATATGATGAAATCTTTTATTATATAAGAGAAAATGTAGATGCAGTCCGGGATGATCTGGCGCTGCTGGTATCGGGAATTCCGGTTCAGGCAAAAGTAAGAGAATATGCGGCCACATCTATGAATCTCCGGACGAAAAATGAGATATTTTCAGCTATGGTCGTCTATGGATTTTTAAATTAT
>DWYL01000022.1 GCA_019118685.1 Candidatus Blautia merdipullorum | reverse complement strand
GATATAGCTTTTCTTTACCAGAAAATTGTGAAAACTCATGTAATCTTTCCTGAAGGAGTACTCTGTGTAAAAATGATAGTTTCTGCCTTTTTGTCCTGCAATATAGGAAGCAATATTGGCGCTTCCGGCAGATACTCCCACTCCTGCATAAAACCGAATATTCTCTTCCATACACCGGTCAAATACGCCTGCCGCATAAATTCCCCGAAGTCCTCCTCCTACGTCCACAACCGCTGTTTTCATAACTTATTCCTCCTATCCGAGATACGCCTAAAATAGATTTTATACCAGGCCCTGCCAGGCTTCCCACTTATAATTTTCCCCATGTGTATAGACAAATTTCCCTAAGTGTCATAAAAATTGACACATCTCCGGTTTTGTAAGAATAAATGGCGCAAACTGTAAGTGTTCCTTCTTTGAAGTTTTTGCTATCCTATATCTGGAACAAAAAAGAAAAATTCTATTTTAGGAGGTCTTAACATGATGAAAAAAAGATCTGCATTTGGATGGTCAGAATTGATAATCGGAATTGTACTGTTCCTGCTGGGTATCTTCACTTTTATACGTCCTTATAAGGCGCTGACCGGAATTGTTTTTGTTTATGGAATCCTTGCCGTAATAACCGGTATTGCAGATATCCTCTTCTATGTAAAAGTTGAACAGCGCACCGGCTTCGGCCCTGCGGTTTCCCTGGTAACTGGCATTTTAAGTCTTCTTGCAGGTATCTTGCTGCTGTTCAACCCCGGTACCGGAAGCTGGGCTATGGCGGTCCTGTTCCCTCTGTGGTTCATCGCCCATTGTATTTCACGGCTGACTCATCTGCCCGTCATCCGGCTGACTTCTGGAACAGGCTACTACTATTTTTCACTGATCGTGAATATCCTGGGGCTGGTACTGGGCTTCTTCATGATCTTCGATCCGGTCCTCTCGCTTTTCTCTGTGGGATATATCATCGGGTGTTACCTGCTCCTCACCGGTATTGATCATCTGGTGCTGGGCATAAGTAATCTCAGAATGTGACTCTGAAGAAAGGGATTCCTATGAATACAGCATTTGGAAAATTTGTCAGCGGAAAATTCTTTGACAAACTGTTCCTTCTTTTTCTGCTGGCAGGCACCGTCTTTATGGCCTGTGCAAAAGGCTCTGCCGTCCAGGTACTTACAGACAGCCCCTGGCTGTCAGGCGCTGTCTGTGTTTTTTACCTGGCGGCAGGTATCCTTATCACAGGTCAAAGAAAGATCAGTGCCAAAATGGCAGACAGGAACATAGATCTTTTGCTGGGATTTGCCACCTGTTTTTTCATTTATGATTTTTTCTTTCTCCTTATCTGGGAGATCCTGACAGGTTTGTTTCATGCTGCCCGCTCTGTCCGGGCCGCCGGCGCTGCAGGAACCGCTCTTCTTTCTACAGTCGTTGTAGCCTAGGGCTATCTCCATGCCAAAAACATAAAATCCGTTTCTTATTCCCTGGACCTTGGTCTGGGAAATAAGGACTATCATATCCTCCTTATCAGCGATATCCACCTGGGGGCCTTTGTGAGAAAAAAGCAGGTCCGGCGGATCGTTGACAAAATAAATGCCCTGGCTCCGGATCTGGTCCTGATCGCCGGCGACATTATTGACGTGGATCACCGGATTTTATCTGACGATCATGCTCTGGCTGAAATAAGCAGGGAATTCAGGAAAATACAGGCCAAAGACGGGGTATTTGCCGTGCTGGGCAATCATGATCCCAATATTGAAGATCAGAGATTTACAGACTTTCTCCGCCATTCCCAGATCTGCCTTTTGCACAATAAAGTCATCCGGATCTCAGGACTAAACATTGTCGGACGGACAGATTCCCGCAGCAATTACCGGGCGTCCCTGAAAGAGCTGCTGAAACAGACAGACCCCTCCAGGCCTCTGATCCTTTTAGACCATGATCCCCAGGGAATACCGGAAGCAGTCCGTTTTGGAGCTGACCTGGTATTATGCGGCCACACACATAAAGGGCAGTTTTTCCCGGTAACCCTTTTCACAAAATGGGCCAATGGCAGGCACTATTTCTACGGGCATGAAACGTTTGGCAAAACCCATGCCATTATCTCCTCCGGGGCCGGATTCTTCCAGCTTCCGGTCAGGATCGGGACCAACAGTGAAGTGGCGGATATCCATTTGTTTTAGCTGTTCTTACTGTAAGAACGGTATTCCATAGGCGTGATTCCGAATTTCCGCTTAAAAACCCGGTTAAAGTATGAAATATTATTAAACCCCGACTCCAGGGCAATGCTGGTCACCGAGAGATTTGTTTCCGCAAGCTGGCGGGATGCCATTTCCAGACGGTACTGATTCAGATACTCAATGCTGGTCATGTTCATATGACGTTTAAAGAAACGCATGAAATGATACTCACTGAAATGACAGAGATCTGCCAGCTCCTGTACAGTAATCCCCTGCTGGTAATGATCCTGGATAAACTGCAGCACCACCTTCAGCTTATCTGTGATCTCCGTGTGTTCCTGATCACTCCGCTGATATGGCGCCTGGCGGTACAGCAGAAAAAATAAATGGAAAAGCTCTGCTTTGATCTCCAGTTCATAGCCAGGGGGCTTTTCCAGATAGGTCTGCCGGATTTTCTCAAAGGATTTCCCAAGGAGCCGGGCCATGGGATCTGCAGCCGGAAGATATACAGGAAAACGGAGAGTTCCTTTGGACAGGGGGACAAAAAACTCCGTGGTGCAGGAATCCGTTCTCTGGCTCTCCAGCATATCTAAGCAGAAGACAAAGCTGTCCGTAATAAATTCCTCTTTAGGCTCTTCCCCAGTGCCGTGGAGCATCTCCGGAGGGAGAAGCAGAACGTCTCCCTCTCTGATCTTATAAGTCTGAAGGTCAATCTGATAAGTACAGGAGCCTTTCTCTACCAGTGTAATCTCAAATTCTTTATGCCAATGAACCGGCAGATTACTGATTCCCAAGGGAAAAACACAGTGATAGTATTCCAGGGGGAACATGGCAGATCCATGTCTCACTCCTTCAAGCAAATTCGGATTCTGATTCATAAATAATCTCCTTTGGCAGCAGGATTGTGTTAGAAAAAGCTGGAAATATGCAAGATTTCCCCTTCTGCTGCCGCTATAATGATAGCATAAGACATTATGTTTTTAAACTAGGTAATTGCGAAACAAGTTCGCAATCCCGATTAAAACTGCGGTAAAAATCCTGCATTGCAGGATTTTTAAGATGAAAAAGTGGCTGGCTTGAAATTCTGGCATGAAAAAAGACTTCCCAGATGAACTGC
>DWYL01000188.1 GCA_019118685.1 Candidatus Blautia merdipullorum | reverse complement strand
AAAAGCAAATTACTGGGCCACCATCGGTATTGGTATTGCGGACTATTATAGATAGCTTCTGGCTTGGGACAGTTAAAGAGAGAGAAAAGCTGTTTTTACAGCATTTCTCTCTCTTCAGGTTAGGAATAATATAGTTTCTCTCTTCAAATTCTCACAGCAATGGTTCGGATTTTCTATTTGCCAAAACAGGCAATATGTGGTAAAATATGCAAAAGTGTGGATAGGGCCACACAAGATTAATTGTTCTAATAATAAAATGTCATGTCAGTTCTGACTATAAATTCCAGATGATGTAAATAAAAAGTACGATAATTTATGGATACTAAGAAAGGATTTTAGAATGAGAGAAAAGTATGAATCCCTGTCATTAGGGGCATTAAAAGAGATTGCAAGGGCTAGAGGAATGAAAGGGCTCTCTTCGTTAAAAAAGAGTGAATTAGTGGAACGTATGCTCCAGGAAGACGAAAAAGATAAGAAGCAGGCTGAGAAAAAAGAGGCTAAAACAGAAGGAAAGAAAGAGGAGCATAAAAAAGAAGAAGGTAAAGAAAACAGGAAAGAAGAATATAAAAAGGAAGAGCATAGAAAAGAAGAAGGACAGGAAGGAAAATCTGTGCGGGCGCCTATGGAGCAGTCTGAACTGGACAGCGGTCAGAGCGTAACGGGAATCTTGGAAGTGCTTCCTGACGGCTATGGATTCATCCGAAGTGATAATTATCTTCCGGGAGATAATGATGTTTATGTGTCTCCTTCCCAGATTCGGAGGTTTAATCTGAAAACCGGAGATATTTTAAAGGGAAATACCAGAGTAAAAAGTCAGAATGAAAAATTTTCCGCCCTTTTGTATGTGACCTATATTAACGGCTTTAAGGCAAATGAGATGCAGAGAATGAATTTCGAGGATATGACTCCTATTTTTCCTAACGAAAGACTGTATCTGGAGCGTCCCGGCGGAAGCATGGCTATGAGGATCACAGACCTGGTCAGCCCCATCGGAAAGGGCCAGAGGGGAATGATCGTATCTCCCCCCAAAGCCGGAAAGACTACGTTGCTGAAAGATGCGGCAAAGTCGATCCTTCGGAATAATCCGGAAATGCATCTGATTATTCTGCTGATCGATGAGAGGCCGGAAGAGGTAACGGATATGAAGGAAACCATTAAAGGAAAGAATGTAGAGATCATCTATTCTACTTTTGATGAGCTTCCGGAGCACCATAAGAGAGTCTCTGAAATGACCATTGAGCGGGCAAAACGTCTGGTGGAACATAAGCAGGATGTAACCATCTTTATCGACAGTATTACAAGACTGGCCAGAGCTTATAACCTTACCGTATCGCCCAGCGGACGTACCCTTTCCGGAGGTCTGGACCCGGCGGCTCTTTACATGCCGAAACGGTTTTTTGGCGCTGCCAGAAATATGAGAGAGGGCGGAAGCCTGACCATTCTGGCCACAGCTTTGGTTGACACAGGAAGCAAGATGGATGATGTGGTCTATGAAGAATTTAAGGGAACCGGCAACATGGAATTGATACTGGACAGAAAACTTCAGGAAAAGAGAGTATTCCCTGCTATTGATATAGCAAAGTCAGGGACAAGAAGAGAGGATCTTCTTCTGACTCCGGAAGAACTGGAAGCTGTGGAAATTATGAGGAAAGCACTAAACGGCATGAAATCCGATGAAGCTACAGAAAACATTTTAAATATGTTTGCCAGAACCAGGGATAATAAAGAATTTGTCCAGATGATCAAGAAACAGAGAATCCTTTAAGTTTTCTATATTAGGACTTGCATTTAGAATGAATATATGCTACACTTAATAAGCTGTTTGAATTTGATAAACGCATAAGCCATATAAATTATAAACTATAGAAGAGGTGAAAATCATGAAAGAAGGAATCCATCCAAAGTATCAGGAATGTACAGTGACATGCAACTGTGGAAATACATTTAAGACAGGTTCTACAAAGTCAGAGTTGCGAGTAGAAGTTTGCTCCAAATGTCATCCTTTCTATACAGGACAGCAGAAAGCTGCACAGGCCCGTGGTCGTATTGATAAGTTCAACAGAAAATACGGCATTAATAAATAAGATGTATGAAGAGGTTGAGGTTTTCGGACTTCAGCCTCTTATTTCGTTTGGAGGAAAGAATGAAGTCATCGAATATCGGCGGACAGGCGGTGATGGAAGGCATCATGATGCGCCATGGAGATGTTTACTCTGTGGCAGTACGCAAGCCTGACAAAGAGATTGAAATTAAGGTGGAGGACTATAAAAGTATTATAAAAAGCAAAAAGATCTTAAGTCTTCCCGTTATAAGAGGAGTCTTTAACTTTATAGATTCGTTGGTGGTAGGAACGAAATGTCTTATGTATTCTGCCACTTTTTTTGAAGAGGAAGAGGATTATCTGAGGAGAAAAAATCTTCAGGGAGCGGAAAAAGCAAAAGAGGATGCTAAAAAAGAAAAAGAAGACAAAGTATTGATGACACTTACCGTCTGCTTCTCCGTAGCCTTTTCTGTAGCTTTGTTTATGGTCCTTCCTTATCTGATCGCAAGTCTTCTTCACCAGATTGGAGCTACTGAAACTATTGTAACGATTGCAGAAGCAGGGGTCAGGATCTTGCTGTTCCTGCTTTATATGTTTCTGATTTCTAAAATGGAAGACATCCAGCGGGTATTTATGTATCACGGAGCGGAGCATAAATGTATTAACTGTGTGGAGCACGGACTTCCTTTGACTGTGGAAAATGTGATGAAAAGTTCCAGATTCCATAAGAGATGTGGGACCAGCTTTTTATTTTTTGTAATTATTGTAAGTATTATCTTTTTTATTGGATTTTTTGCGGTAGTTCCTGTGCAGACCATGTGGATGAGGGTGGCCATCCGTATTTTGCTGGTGCCGGCTATTGCCGGAGTCTCTTATGAGTTTATCCGCCTGGCGGGGAACAGCGACAATCCGGCAGTGGCTTTCTTGTCAAAGCCGGGACTGGCTTTGCAGAAACTGACGACTAAGGAGCCCACGGAGGATATGACGGAAGTGGCTATTGCCGCAGTGGAAGCAGTCTTTGACTGGAAGGAATATCTGAGAGAAAATTTCCCTGAAACGGAAATCCCCGAGGAGCCTTGACTATGGATAGCTATAAAGAACTTCTGGATTTTGGAAAAGAATATCTGAGAGAAAAAAAGATTGAAAATGGGGATCTGGACGCCTGGCTCCTTATGGAATACGTGTGCAAGATATCCAGAACATGGTATTTTGTCCATGAAGAGGATCAAGTGAAGGAAGAGGAGAGCAGAGATTATAGAAAGCTTATTAGGAAAAGAGGAGAGCATATTCCTCTTCAGCAGCTTACCCATGAAGCTTATTTTTACGGCATGAGGTTTTATGTAGATGAGAATGTCTTGGCACCCAGGCCAGATACGGAAACTCTGGTGGAAGAAGTTCTGAAAGAGCTTCCCGGTGATCAGGAAGCAGAGATACTGGATATGTGTACAGGAAGCGGATGTATTCTTTTGAGTATTTTAGCAAACAGGGAGAAAGCACAAGGCACAGGGGCGGATCTGTCAGAAAAGGCTTTGGCTGTGGCCAGGAGAAATAGCAGAGACTGTCAGATACAGGCTAGATGGATCCACAGTGATCTGTTTGAAAATATCCGGGGAAAATACGATATCATTGTTTCAAATCCTCCTTATATCCGGACTTCGGTAATACAAGGACTGATGGAGGAGGTACGGATCCATGAGCCGTATATGGCATTAGACGGTCATGAAGACGGGGTGTTTTTCTACAGGAGTATTCTGGAGCAGGCAGGAAACTATCTGAAGCCGGAGGGCCTTTTGGCTTTTGAGATTGGATATGACCAGGGAGAGACTGTATCCTCTCTGATGAAAGATAGGGGATATAAAAGGGTGAAAATCGTGAAAGATCTGGCAGGTCTGGACCGGGTAGTAACAGGAAGAATAAATCAGGAGGGATTATATGTTTGATAAGTTAGATGATATTTTAGTACGTCTTGAAGAAATATTAAATGAGCTTAATGAGCCTACTGTGGCTAATGACACAGCAAGATTTCAAAAACTGATGAAAGAGCAGAGTGAACTTCAGCCCATTGCCGCAGCCTATAGAGAATATAAAGACTGTAAGCAGACGGTGGAGGACAGTCTTTCCATGCTGGAGGAAGAATCTGACGAAGAAATGCGGGAAATGCTGAAAGAAGAGCTATCTGAAGCAAAGAAGAGGATTGAAGAACTGGAGCATGAGCTGAAGATTCTTCTTCTTCCTAAGGACCCTAATGATGATAAAAATGTAATTGTGGAGATTAGGGCCGGAGCCGGAGGAGACGAGGCGGCTCTTTTTGCGGCGGAAATCTACAGAATGTATGTAAAATACGCAGAGTCCCAGCATTGGAGAACCGAGATGCTTACCTTAAATGAGAATGGCATTGGCGGCTTTAAAGAAGTAACCTTTATGATCTATGGACAGGGCGCCTATTCAAAATTGAAATATGAAAGCGGCGTTCATCGTGTACAGCGTGTGCCTGAGACAGAGAGCGGCGGCCGCATTCATACCTCTACCATTACAGTGGCTATTATGCCGGAAGCAGAGGAAATCGACTTCCATCTGGATCTGAATGACTGTAAATTTGATGTTTTCCGTGCATCCGGAAATGGAGGACAGTGTGTCAATACTACAGACTCTGCGGTGCGCCTTACCCATATCCCTACAGGAATCGTAATTTCCTGCCAGGATGAAAAATCCCAGCTGAAAAATAAAGATAAAGCGCTGAAAATCCTTCGTTCTCGTCTTTATGACATGGAACTGCAGAAACGTCATGATGAGGAGGCCGAGGCCAGAAGAAGCCAGGTGGGAACAGGAGACAGGTCTGAGAAAATCCGGACTTACAATTTCCCACAGGGTCGGGTGACTGATCACAGGATCAAGCTTACGCTGCATAAGCTGGATTCTGTATTAAACGGTGATCTTCAGGAGATTATTGACAATTTAACTGCTGCAGATCAAACTGCAAAGCTGGCTAATATGAATGAATAGGAGTTTATATGGGCAAATCATTATTTATAGCAGAAAAGCCAAGTGTGGCTCAGGAATTTGCCAAAGCCTTAAAGGTGCATACTCAGAGACATGACGGGTATCTGGAGTCAGAGAATACTGTCATTACCTGGTGCGTAGGTCACCTGGTCACTATGAGTTATCCGGAAAAATATGATGAGAAGCTGAAAAGGTGGAGCCTGGAGACTCTGCCTTTTTTGCCAAAGAAATTTAAGTATGAAGTCATACCGGCTGTGAAGAAGCAGTTCGACATTGTCAGCAGTCTTCTGAACCGGAAAGATGTGGAAACCATCTATGTTTGTACCGACTCCGGACGGGAAGGAGAATACATCTACCGTCTGGTAGCTATGATGGCTCACGTGGAAGAAAAAGAACAGAAAAGAGTCTGGATCGACTCTCAGACAGAGGAGGAAATTTTAAGGGGAATCCGGGAAGCAAAGGATATCCATGAGTATGACAATCTATCTGCTTCTGCCTACCTGAGAGCCAAGGAAGACTATCTTATGGGAATTAATTTCTCCAGGCTGCTTTCCCTGAAATACGGGAATGCGGTTTCTTCCTATTTGGGTACCAGATATCAGGCTATTTCTGTAGGAAGGGTTATGACCTGCGTTTTGGGGATGGTGGTGCGCAGAGAACGGGAAATACGGGAATTTGTGAAAACTCCTTTCTATCGTGTCCTGGGAAAGTTCGATCTGGGGGGCCATACCTTTGAGGGAGAATGGCGGGCAGCAGAAGGCAGCCGGTATTTTCAGTCTCCTTTGCTTTATAAGGAAAATGGATTTAAAGAAGAAAAGGATGCCAGGCAGCTTCTGGCGATCCTGTCAGCAAATCCTCCCTTTACTGCTGAGGTGGAGAAGATCGAGAAGAAAAAAGAGAATAAAAATCCGCCGCTTCTGTTTAATCTGGCGGAACTGCAGAATGAGTGTTCAAAACTGTTTAAACTAAGTCCTGATGAGACTCTGAAGATTGTCCAGGAACTGTATGAAAAGAAACTTGTAACCTATCCCAGAACAGATGCCAGAGTACTGTCATCAGCAGTGGCCAAGGAAATCTCGAAGAATATCAAGGGCCTTTTAAGCTATGAGCACGCAAATCCTTTTGCAGGGGAAATCCTGGAGCAGGGCAGCTATAAAAATATCGGAAAAACCCGGTATGTAAATGATAAACAGATTACCGACCACTATGCGATTATTCCTACCGGACAAGGCCTGGGGACCTTAAAAAGTCTGAACGTTCAGTCTGCCAGAGTGTATGAAGTGATCGTAAGACGGTTTTTAAGCATCTTTTATCCGCCGGCGGTTTATCAGAAGATCAGCCTGGTATCTGTAACTGAAAAGGAACGGCTGTTTTCTTCTTTTAAAGTGTTGATTTCCCAGGGGTATCTGAAGATTGCCGGATATTCTTTTGGAAAGAATAAGAAAGAGGAAATCGGTCAGAAGGGGCAGGAGGAAGAGCAGACAGAGGATACGGCTTTTCTGGAACGGATCCAGAAAGTGAAAAAAGGGAGCTCTCTTCCTATTCAAAAGTTTTACATAAAGGAAGGAGAAACTTCTCCTCCTAAAAGATACACTTCCGGCTCCATGATCCTGGCTATGGAAAATGCCGGACAGCTGATAGAAGACGAAGAGCTGAGAGCTCAGATCAAAGGAAGCGGGATCGGTACCAGCGCTACCAGAGCAGAGATCCTGAAAAAACTGATCACCATTAAATATCTAGCATTGAATAAGAAGACCCAGGTGATCACATCTACCCTTCTAGGAGAAATGATCTTCGATGTAGTAAATAACTCTATTCGTTCTCTTTTAAATCCGGAGCTCACCGCAAGCTGGGAAAAGGGACTTACTTATGTGGCAGAGGGATCCATTACTTCAGAAGAATATATGGTAAAGCTGGAAGACTTTATACAAAGACGGACCCAGGGAGTATTAGATCTGAGAAATCAGCTGACCTTGAAACAATATTTTGATCAGGCAGCAGGATATTACAAAAAAGCGGCTGCAAAATCCGGTAACAAAAGACCTACAGAGAAAAAATAGCAGAAAAAGATACAGATTTCTGTTGAAAAAAACTGGTCGCATAGTAGAATAGTAGAGAAAAGTTAATTAAGAAAGCAGGTTGAGAGATGGAACAGTTAAAGATCAGTGAACTTTACAGTGATTTAAGCAAGACTTTGGCAAAGGAGCTTATGGAAAGCAAGACTTATCCCTGGGAAGTGCTTCCCTGCATCAGCCAGTTTATTGTAGAGCTGGGCAATACTTTAAGCGAAGAAGAATATGAGAAAAAGGGCGAGAATGTGTGGATCGCAAAGTCAGCGAAAGTAGCTCCTACTGCCTATATTAACGGGCCGGCAATCATCGGGAAAAACGCAGAGGTACGCCATTGCGCTTTTATCCGGGGAAATGCTCTGGTAGGAGAGGGGGCTGTTGTTGGCAACTCTACAGAACTGAAAAATGTGATCCTTTTTGATAAGGTCCAGGTACCCCATTATAATTATGTGGGGGATTCCATTTTGGGATATAAATCCCATATGGGAGCAGGATCCATAACTTCCAACGTAAAATCGGACAAAAAACTGGTAGTGGTGAAAGGAAAAGAAGTCCGCTTAGAGACAGGACTGAAAAAGTTCGGCGCTATGCTGGGAGACGAAGTAGAAGTAGGCTGCGGTTCTGTGCTGAACCCAGGGACTGTCGTAGGAAGCCATACCAATATTTATCCTCTTTCTTCTGTGAGAGGAGTAATCCCCTCTCACAGCATCTACAAGAACCAGAACGAAGTGGTAGATAAAATTTAAATCCGGAAAATTGCATATCGGATACAGAAGAGTATCAGCAAATGGACAGGGTAGAAGAGATAGAAAAGATATTTCATCCCCTGTCCTTTTTGGTGGTTGTACATATTCAGAGGAATAAAGGCCAGGCAGGCCAGAGGCTCCCAGAGGAGACAGAGGCAGCCTATGATAGTTTTTTCCACAGGATACTGATAAAAGACATAAAGGACAATGATCAATATGATACCCCTCCAGTCATAGTCAGCCTGAAAAAGCCAGCCTATAAAAATCCCGGCGGCTGCAGGGAGAATCGCCAGGAGAGGACGGACAAAGCGGGCTTTTTCCATGCCCCATATAGTCAGAAGGCCGAAAAGCAGGGTGAACATTACATTTTGATAAGAAAATTCCAGCAGACTGCTGTTAAAGGCAAGATCAAAGGGAATCTCTGAGATCAATGCAAACAGAAAAAGACGAAAGGTGTACTTTTTTCTGTTGGAGGTATGGAAAAAACCCTCTACCAGGAGAAAACAGAAAATGGGAAAGGCAAGCCGGCCGATCCCTCTTAGAATCTGATCAATCTGAGAGACCAGCAGGCTGGCAGAGTAAGAAAGGGCATAGGGAAGCTGACGGTTATAGGAAAGAATCACCCCATGCTCCAGGATTACAGCGCCTATATGGTCGATCAGCATAAAAATAAGTGCAAATAATTTTAAAGTACTTCCGGTAAATACAGGGGGGAGAAGATTCTTTCCCTGAAAAGCAGATTTATCAGAAAACATAAAATTCCTTTCCGGAGCCTTCCGTAAAATTTTTGGAAAGTCCTGTATTATTTTTGTATAATCAAAAGAAATTATAACATAGACAGCTTTTGTATGAAATAAAATACCCGCAATTTCTTGCAAATCGAAAAAATTCTGGGTATCATATTGAATGAAAAAAGAAAGGAAGGGTAATGATAGATGAGAGGATTAGATACAAATGTAAAGAGAATCCGGCGCAAGGTTTTTAAAGAAATCGCCAGAGTGGGATTTGAATCTGAACCGGAAACACTGGTAGCAGATATTGAAGCTATTCCCTATCATATTGTACAGGAGCGGGCTACCTACCGGGAGAGTATCTACAGGGAACGGGCTGTTGCCAGTGAGCGTGTGCGTCTGGCAATGGGAATGTCTCTGAGACCTGAAAATACAGCTGTACATATCACAGCAGGTCTGGAAGCCAGTAATATTGATGAAAAATATTATGAACCGCCTCTCATGCAGGTGATCCCCTCTGCATGCGATGCCTGTGAACCGAAAATGTACGAGGTGTCCAATATGTGCAGAGGATGTGTGGCTCATCCCTGTAAAGAAATCTGCCCCAGAGGCGCTATCAGCATTGTGAAGGGAAAATCCATCATTGATCAGGAAAAATGCATTAAATGCGGAAAATGTAAATCGGTATGTCCTTATGACGCCATTGCCAAAAAGGAGCGTCCCTGCGCCAGGGCCTGCGGAGTCAATGCGATTGAGAGTGATGAACTTGGAAGAGCCAGGATCAACAATGAGAAATGTGTTTCCTGCGGTATGTGTATGGTGAATTGTCCATTTGGAGCAATCTCTGACAAATCTCAGATTTTTCAGCTGGCCCATGCGCTGAAAGAAGGCAAACAGATCATTGCAGAAGTGGCTCCGGCCTTTGTGGGACAGTTTGGTGCTGAGGTGACTCCAAGAAAACTAAAAGCAGCCCTTCTGGAAATGGGGTTTGCAGAAGTATATGAAGTAGCTTTAGGAGCAGATATCGGCGCTGCCTCAGAAGCGCACCATTATGCGGAAAAGGTCAGCACAGGAGAACTTCCTTTTCTTCTGACTTCCTGCTGTCCTTCCTGGATCATGATGGCGAAGCATTTCTTCCCGGATATGGCTGGAAATATTTCTCAGGAGCTGACTCCTATGGTGGCTACTGCCAGGACGATCAAAAAGCAGTACCCCGATGCCAAGGTGGTCTTTATCGGACCCTGCGCTTCTAAAAAGCTGGAAGCTTCCAGAACAGATGTGCGAAGCGATGTGGACTTTGTTATTACTTTTGAAGAACTGGCGGGAATGTTTGAAGCAAAGGGGATCGATCCGGCACAGTGCGAAGGAGACTCTTCTTTTCACAATGCTACGGCAGCAGGACGAGGCTATGCTGTGGCAGGAGGGGTGGCCAGCGCCATCGAGGCCTGTCTTCATGAATACTATCCGGGTGTAGAAGTTCATATCGAACATGCGGAAGGACTGGACGAGTGCAAAAAAATTCTCACCCAGGCAAAAGCAGGAAAAATCAAAGGCTGCATGATTGAGGGAATGGGCTGTCCAGGAGGCTGTATGGCCGGTGCAGGTACCATAGCTCCTTTAAATAAAGCAGCGGCAGAACTGAAAAAATATAAGGCTAATTCTACCAGAAAGCTTCCCCCGGCAGAACTTGCTGAGATTGAATTAGACTGACCGATAAGTCTGAAAGAGCTTTGAGACTGTAAGAAAATCATAACAGAATTCTTGCAGAATCAAAGCTCTTTCTTTTAAAATCTTTAGAAAATCTTTAAGTTTGGTGACCCCTTTTCTTTAAGTCTATGGATTACCATAATAATCAGATTAAGGAAAAGAAAAGGGGGAACCTTTATGAAGATATTATTGACAACAGATTGGTATAAGCCAGTGGTAAACGGTGTGGTGACTTCCGTAATAAACCTGAAAAAGGAACTGGAAAGCAGAGGACATGAGGTAAGGGTTCTTACCTTGTCCAGAAGCTATGAATCTTATGCAGAAAATGGAGTTTACTATATTAAATCTTTAAATCTGGAAAAAATCTATCCTAATGCAAGAGCTGTCCTCCCTCACATGGAGCCTTTCGTGCGGGAGCTGATCTGGTGGAACCCGGATGTGGTTCATTCTCAGTGCGAATTCATGACTTTTTCTTATGCACTAAAGATCAGTAAAAAGTGTCAGTGCCCGCTGATACATACTTATCATACGGTCTACGAAGATTATATCCATTATCTTCCCGGAGGCCTATCCAATTATAAAACAGGTGCAAAACTGGAAAGAAAGGCAGTGGCATGCTTTTCAAAAATGATACTAAGCAGAACCAGCCAGGTCATTGTCCCTACGAAAAAAGTTGAAAATATCCTGAAGAAGTATGGAGTTGGGGAGCCAGTTTCAGTAATGCCTACAGGAGTTGATCTGAGCAGATTTAAAGAACCGATCACCCTGGAGGAGAAGAATGCAGTAAAGAAAAGACTTGGAATTCCTTTGGAAAACAAAGTTTTAGTCAGTGTGGGAAGGCTGGCAAAAGAAAAAAATCTGGAAGAACTGCTGGAATATTTTGCAAAACTGGTTAGAGAAGGAAATGGAAAAAACCTAACATTTCTTATTGCGGGAGATGGACCGGACAGAGAGCGCCTGGAAAAGCTGGCAGAAGAATTAGGAATCAAAGATCAGGTAGTATTTACCGGTATGATTTCTCCGGATAAGGTAGCCGGGTATTATAAGTTGGGAGATGTATTTGTATGTGCTTCCAACAGCGAAACCCAGGGAATCACTTATATTGAAGCGCTGGCATGTGGGCTGCCCGCTCTGTGCAGAAGAGATGACTGCTTAAGTCAGGTAGTTACAGATGGGTATAATGGTTTTCAGTATGAAAACTATGCTTATTTTAAGATCCATTTGGATTATATCCTGGAGCAGGAAGAGAGACGTCTGGAGATGGGACGCCGGGGCCAGGAAATTTCCAGCCTATATTCTACTTGGAATTTCTGCACTGCTGCAGAGGGGATTTATCGGAAAGTTATAGAGCGTCAGGAGAAATACAGAGACGGAGAACTTTCAAGAGAAGAGAAGAATACGGAGACCAAAAACAGATGGAAGGAGATTCCTGCTTCCTGGGCCAGAGTCATTATGAAGAGAGGAGCCTGATGAAATGAAACAGATCAATATGTTGTCAAAAGCAGACATGGTCAAGGGTCAGGGTGTACTTTCAGCCCATGACGAACAGGTGGAACTGGTCAGGAAAGTTATGGAAAAAAGAGCTGTGATATTAGAAAATGCCAAAGAACCCTGTGAGATAACCCATTACCATTCTATAAATCCAGAATATTATCTTTCCACTTTCCGGAAAAATAGACAGGGAGCTCTGGTGGGATATGTGCACTTTTTGCCGGAAACTGTAGAGAACAGCATTTCCCTGCCCAGATTTGTCAAGAATATTTTTTATAAATATATGCTTTCTTTTTATAAGAGAATGGACTATCTGGTGACAGTGAATCCAGTTTTTATTGACAAGCTGGCAGAATACGGGATATCAAAAGAAAAAATCACTTATATTCCTAATGTGGTGTCTGAAAAGAATTTTTATCCTTTGAAAGAGGAAGCAAAAAGAAAGATAAGAAAGAAATATGGAATCAGGCCGGAAGCCTTTACTGTTCTCTGCGCCGGCCAGCTCCAGAAAAGAAAAGGAATCTTCGACTTTCTGGACGTAGCGGAGAAAATGCCGGAATGGGAGTTTGTTTGGGCAGGGGGTTTTTCTTTCGGCAAGATTTCAGAAGGATATGAGGAGATTAAAACCAAAATGGAAGACCTTCCGAAGAATGTAAAGTTTTTAGGCCTGGTAGAAAGAGAAGAGATGAATCAGATCTATAATATGGCAGATGTTATGTTTCTGCCATCCTATGAAGAGCTGTTTCCAATGACGATCCTGGAAGCAATGAACTGCCGCCTTCCTGTTTTGGTAAGAAATCTGGATATTTACAGGCCGATTCTGTTTGACTATGTGCTGCAGGGGAAGAATCAGGAAGAGTTTATTAATGTGCTGGAAAGATTGCATAAAGATGCTGAATTTTATCAAGAAAGTGCTGAATTGGCATTTGCTGGACATAAATTCTACAGCAGAGAACATGTAGGAAATATGTGGAAGAATTTTTATGAAAGAGTTTTTCAGGAAGAAGAGGAAAAAGGTGGGGCAGAAAGCAGACATATGGCCTCAGACGGGAGTGTGATCTTATGGGAAGAAAAAAAACAGCAGTATATTTAAATATCTGCACTGTACTGGGACTGGCCGCCATGGCATTGTTTATTTGGTACGGCATCCGCACAGGTATTTTTGTCTCCGCAGATGCCCTGGAAACCTTTCTTGGACATTTTGGACTGTGGGCTCCGGTATGTTTTATTTTAATTCAGTGTATTCAGGTTGTGATCCCTATTCTTCCGGGAGCCATCGGCTGCCTGGGAGGCGTGCTGATCTTCGGACCGGCATGGGGGTTTGTATATAATTATGTGGGGATTTCCATAGGATCTGTACTTGCTTTTCTCCTTTCTAAAAGATATGGAAAACCCTTTGTCCGGAATATGATAGGAGAAAAAAATTACGATAAATATATAGGGTGGCTGAATAAGGGAAACGCCTTTGACAAAGCTTTTGCTGCTGCGATCTTTTTTCCCGTAGCACCGGATGACCTTCTGTGTTACATTGCAGGACTGACGAAAATGAGCCTGAAAAAGTTTACCCTTATTATTATCCTGGGAAAACCAGGGTCTATTTTTCTATATAGTCTGGGACTGACAAGCATTACCCGGCTCTTACAATATTTCTTTTAAGAAAAGGAGCTGCCCCATTACTCAAAATCAAGAATATTTATATATTCCTGTAATAGGAGTAATGGGGCAGCTCTTTTAAATTGAAGAAAGAAATCAGATTTCTGTAAAAGAAAATCTTTCTTTTAATCCATTCGTTACAACGTCGTATACAATGGCACCGTTTTCCAGTTCTGTTT
>DWYL01000187.1 GCA_019118685.1 Candidatus Blautia merdipullorum | reverse complement strand
TCTACGTTATCGATGGTAAGGTTGCACAGGACTACAACGGAACCGTTGAATATAATGGAGCAACCTTCCGTGTAGAGAATGGTCAGCTGTACGGACCGATCAAATAATCCCGTATCGACTGAAAAAATAATATTAAAATAAAACAGGAGCTGCTTTCCGGGGAACCGGGAGCAGCTCTTGTTTTATGCTTTACTTAGGATTATAAGCTCCTCTGGCATTCTTTAGCAAAATTTTCATAAGCTCTGAATTTCCCTTAAAGAAGCTGATTTTGGTTGGTGTTTTGCCAGTCTTCGGATACGCTCTGGTCACCGGGATTTCGCAGGCCTTCATACCGATCTGAGTTGCCCTGACAGAAAGATAAGCCAGAAGCTCATAGGTCATGAAAATGTCTCTCAGAGGCTGTACACGCTCATCCATAAGATATCTTCTGGAATATGCCCTGTAGGCATTAGTGGTATCGGTAAACTTCTGATGTGCCGTCAAAGAAATAATCGGCGCATGTATCAGTCTTACGGAAACAGTCCTGATAAAAGGAGTATTAACTGCCTTGCCGCCTTTTACAAAGCGTGAGCCCTGGATCAGATCGTAACCTTCTTTCAGTTTTTCTATAAAGCGAGGCACATCCTCTATGCTGTCCTTATTATTTCCGTCGATAGTTATAATGCCTTTATAACCTCTCTCCAGGGCCCACCAGATGCCCATACGAAGCTGCGCGCCCTGTTTCCCGGCATCCTGCTTCACAAGCAGGGTATTCACGTCAAGAGCTCTGAGTTTACTCTCTCCTGTGCATCCATCCTTTGACCCGCCATCACAGATTACTATATCCGCATAGCTTGAAACATTATGCTTCTTAGCCCTGGCCAGCTCTTTTGCAATGCGGTCTCCCTCATTAATGATCGGGATCAGAACCACATATTCTTTTGCTTTCTCAGCATACTCAAAGCACTCAAACTTCGGTACGCCAGGTTGTCTTTCATAAATCATCTGATTAAATCCTTTATACGATATTTCATTTATCTTTGTAAGAAAAGAATATTCTCAAGACTATCATTACTTTCAACTGGTTGATCGACATATATCCGGATCTCCTTTTTAGTAGTCTCCGTCTCTTTGACGACGTACTCTTTTTCTCCAAATTTAACAGCCGTTATCCCATTTACAGCATTGGCATTTTTTTCAATATTGGGAACCGAAAAATAATTTTCTCCCGGCTGAATTTCCTGTAAAACAAGATAATCTGACATGACTGTGTAAATGCAGTCGCACTGCGCCTGATTAAGTGACAGGCTCGTGCTTTTTGCAGGATTAGATGTTAATGTCACTTCTCCATATCCGTTAACAACAGACACCGGAATATATTCCGCAGATTCTGAGCGTAAAAAATTTGATTCGTAATAAGAGCCGCCACTGGCATATACAGTCCCGGTATTTTCAACTTTTAACATGCGCTGAATATTGAACATAGCACTTTTGTTTTTCTTCTTATCAACAGAGTAATCTATATATACATCTGCCGTTCCGTTGACCGGGGTTTCACATTGTACAACAATCTTCTTCGTAGACTCGTCAATATCAACCACCGACAACGTAAATCCGGTATTTATACTGTTCACATCATCTTCGTCGTTTCTTGCCCAATATAATTCATATGTATTTCCATATACTGGATGCCAATCCTGAAATAATTTCCTGTAAAGGAACCAGTTTGCCATTTTAGTCCAACTTTCCCAGTCGACATAGTCTTCTCTTATTGTCGCTACATATTTGAAGTCTCCATTTACAAATGCTTCAAGATAACTTTCACGCTGTTCATCACCAAGTACATGAATGATGTAATCAATACCGGATGGCTGGAATGACCCATTCACAACTTCCTGAGCCGAAGCATATGTGGCAAAAAAATCTTCACCATCCAGAAATAAATCAGTTTCGATTAAGTCATTACCAAGGGCTGTCAGATTTCCTCCCAGTTCCTCTACATACACTCCTTCCTTGTCCGTCATAAAATAAATGACAAACTCATCTTTAGCTGTTGCAACTACCCAGGCAAGTCCCAGAATCAAAGAAGCCGTCATCAGAGTCCGGACTACTTTTTTTTGATTTACAGAGCCGACAATAAGTAGTCCCGTCTCTATTACTATATTCAGGAATAATACCGAAAGAGCGACTTCTCTGGCTGTTCCACCGCTTAATACCTTATACTCATTAACCGCGCAAAAGCAGACCATATTGGCAAAAGCAAGAATTCCATACCTTCTGCAGGCAGCTATTGTCCCCTTTGCCTTAAACAGCCTGACCAGATAAACAATAGCCAGTCCCGCCTGTATCAGCATTATGTATGAAAAATCTACATCGTATAAATAATAGCTTTTGTTTGAATTAAAGTACCAGGACTGATATCCGCTTATCTCAAATGTAGCAGAAAACCACTGCCTGAAGTGTCCTAAAGTGAATATCTCGACCGTAATAAAAAGAGATATTAATGAACTCCCTGTGGCTGTTGCCATAGCTATGATTGATTTCAGGAATTTTCGCTCCCGGCATTCTGCGAGCCAAAATGACATAAGCAATAAGCAGAGCCAACAGCTTACGCCGTAATCATTACTCCACACAAACGAAAAACCGGCGACAATTCCAACTCCAATATATAAGAACAGCTCTTTGTGTTTCCGAAACTTTGCCAAAAGAAATCTCTTGAAAAAAAAGCAGCCAATGAATATGAGAAAACATGCTATTGGCAATATCATTCCACGAATAAATCGCGCAGAATTACCCGGCCCCAGAGCGTATTCCAGCGCTTCCAGTATTTCATCCGTACCGGAAATGGCATTTTTGTAAAACAGTGGCTCTACCAGAAAAATAATAAGAATTATGTTAGTTATTGCACCGGCGACTTCCTTCCGTTTCACTACCGCCATTGAAACCATAAGCGCTAATGCTGCAAGCCCGCCAAATGTCAGAAACGAAAAAGCCTGCAATGATCCCTGATAATCACCGCCATACAAAGCCGTAAAAACAGATCCGATATACAGATGTCCCATTCCAAGGTAGTCCTGAAAATCTTTGTAAGGAATCTGACCGGACAATAATCTCCTGACAGGGTTAAAATTTTGAAAAGTACCGTTGATAGGATAAAAATCGGCATAATATCCGGCGCCAAGTGAATGTATTACACAGATAAGTAGAAGAAGCAGTATCTCAAAACAAAATATCCATGTCGCTTTGCTGATTTTTTTATGTTGTCCTTTCCGAATCAGAATATCAGTTTTGTTGCCCATTATTCAAATGTCCT
>DWYL01000021.1 GCA_019118685.1 Candidatus Blautia merdipullorum | reverse complement strand
AATCCACGCTCCTACGAAAGGAGCGACTTTTCTCTCCGTAGCTCCATCTGCAGATTGCCTGTTTCAATCCACGCTCCTACGAAAGGAGCGACAGCGACGATAATGGCATTGTATTTCGGAACGGCATCGGCATCCACGCTCCTACGAAAGGAGCGACAGCGACTTAAGATATTCCATCATGCGCTTTATCACATAGGCATCCACGCTCCTACGAAAGGAGCGACAGCGACATGAGGTACATTGCCAATTTGAAGATTATTTGCATCCACGCTCCTACGAAAGGAGCGACAGCGACAGCAATTTTACACAAATCATCATCTGATTTTGTGTTATTTTTAAGCAATTATACCAGTTCCTGTTTCACATTGCAAGCCGGATAAGCTCTCAGAGGTTTTATATGCCATATTTATCACAGCTTTTTTGGTGCGAATCTCCCGGAAACTTTATGTTTGCTTATGGTTCGCACAGGTTTATTGGCTTTTTCATATGAAATACACCTGTATTTTGCCCATTCCAAATGTGGTGTTTCTTCCCACATGCAGCCTCTGTGCCCCATATAGCCATGGAACAAAAGGCGTCAGGTCCCCCTTATATTCTAATTCTCCTATTATACCGCTGAAGTCCATTTTTCTGCCTGCACGATTGGAGTATCGTGCCATAGGCTCAACTCTCACATCTTCTTTTACGATCTGCACTTGTGCCGCGAGAGTCTGGATTCTCTCTGCTTCTGAACAGTCAATCCATCCTCCGTATCTTTCTGTGATCATTTTGATTCTGTTTGTAATATTACGGATCAAAGTCTCAAAGGAAATGCTCTTTACCATCTTGCCGCCATGGCGAATCCTTAATGGCGTGCATATCTTTATCACCGCGCCTGTAACTTTTTCTAATTCAAGGATGGGGACCACAGCGGTGTTCATTCCCTGTTTGTAAAAGACTCCATTCCTCCAGATAAGCCTTTGGAAATAGCTGTTTACTATCTCAGATAAACAAAAGGGATATCTGTATGCTCCTAAACCGAAATGCTGAATATGTTCCAAAGCCAAAATCAAAGAAGAAGCATATTTCGATGCGTTTCCAAACAACAGGAACTCAAAGTTTATCTTCTCTCCCTGTGGGACTATCGTCTGGGGTACGGAAATCTCAGGGGGAATAATCATATAAGGCTTCGTGATCACCTGGTTTGTGTCAAGACTGGGTTTTTCTCCGTTTCTATACAAATAGGCAGATGCCTCTTTATCTATTCGAAGTAAAGTTTGTCCGATCA
This sequence comes from Candidatus Blautia merdipullorum, assembly GCA_019118685.1. Lineage (GTDB taxonomy): Bacteria > Bacillota > Clostridia > Lachnospirales > Lachnospiraceae > Blautia > Blautia merdipullorum. The sequence continues at coordinate 22,401 of DWYL01000021.1, read as the reverse complement.
CCCCTCTCAAAGTTGAACCAAGAAAAGGAGGTAATTCCGCCTGTTCCAATGCGGTCAGGGAAATATTGAGGGGCAGATAATTTATTTCAAAATGTTTCTGCATTTTTCTTTTTCTCCTCTTATCTCCGTTTCAAGAGGCATACGGTTTCTACATGAACCCCCTGGGGAAACATATCGCATACCGCCACTTTTTCCAACTGATATGCATTCTCACACAGCAGCTTCAGATCTCTTGCCAGGGTGGCGGAGTCACAGCTTACATACACGATTTTTTCCGGCTGCATTTTCAGCATAGTCTGAAGTACGGCTCCATCGCAACCTTTTCTTGGGGGATCTACTACTATCACATCTGCCTGGATTCCTTCTTTTTCGTATTTCTCCGGCAGGACCTCCTCTGCTTTTCCCACAAAAAATTCCGCATTGGCAATCTTGTTCAACTTTGCGTTTCTTTTTGCATCTTCAATAGCAGCCGGAACAATCTCTACTCCGTAGACCTGCTTTGCCTTCTGGGCCAGAAATAAAGAGATGGTTCCGATTCCGCAATAGAGGTCCCAGACTGTCTCATTTCCTGTAAGTCCGGCATATTCCAGCGCAGTTCCATACAGCTTTTCTGTCTGTATTGGATTTACCTGATAGAAAGAGAGCGGAGAAATCTGGTATTGAACAGTGCCGATATAATCTGTAATATATTCTTTTCCCCAGACAGGGATCACCTTTTCTCCAAGGATCACATTATTCCTTTTTGTATTTACGTTCAGTGTAATGCTGGTCATACCGGGGATATCCATTAAGGCCGCCGCAAGCCTGTCCTGGGCCGGGATCCGGTTTCCGTTAATGATAAGACAGACCATGATTTCCCCTGTCTTAAATCCATATCTAAGAAGAATATGGCGGACCAGTCCTTTTCCTGTTTTTTCATTATAAGGTTCTACATGGCAGGCCTCCATATAGGCCAATATCCGATCCAGAATTTCTTTATTTACTTCTACACCCAGCAGACAGTCCCTGCTGGCTACGATACTGTGGGTTCTTCCTGCATAAAATCCGGTAATGAGCTTTCCTTCCTTGCTGCGTCCCACAGGAAACTGAGCTTTGTTCCTGTAACGCCAGGGCTCCTCCATCCCCATCACTTTGTCTGCCTCTATGCCTGAGAATCCCCCGATCCGCTGGAGATTTCCCAAAACTTTGTTTTTCTTAAATTCCAGCTGTTTTTCGTAAGAAAGGAATTGGAGCTGACAGCCTCCGCATGCTCTGGCAACAGGACATTTTGGTTCCGTGCGGTCTGGAGAAGGCCTGAGTATCCGCAAAAGTCTGGCATAGCCATAATTTTTCTTGGCCTTCATAATTTTTACCTCTGCCCGGTCTCCGATCACTGTGTCTTTGACGAACAGAGTATATCCTTCTGATTTTCCGATGCCTTCTCCGTCATGCCCCATATCTTCTATATCTATGGTTAAAATGTCATTTTTCTTATATTCCATAAGCTCTCCTTCTGTTTATATGGGTATTTGCCCATTTTTCCCCTTGCTTTGCATTTTTGCGAAAAAACAAAAGCAGCCTGTCGGCAAGTTTTCCGATCCTCAGCTGCTTTTTCTGACTTACAGACTGCTCTTCCGCAGATTTGATTCAAAGAAACGGTTATAGCCCAGCCAGTCTTTCTGGTCTCCTGCACTGTTAAAAAGCTCTGTGAGAGTTTCCATCTTCGCGTCTGTATTATCCGCCAGATTTAACGCAACTGCTTCTGCCAGTGCGGGCTTTTTGGGAGAGCCATACTCTAGCTCACCGTGATGAGCCAGAATACAGTGTTTTACTTCACTTTCCTGTTTTTCCGGGAAGCCGGGGATCTCTCTGATCTTATCATGGATCATCTCTGCCCCGATCATAATATGTCCCAGGAGCTGTCCGTCGTCTGTATAATCATTTTTAGGAAAAGAACTCAGTTCTTTTGTTTTTCCGATATCATGGAGAATGGCTGCAGTGATCAGCAGATCCTGGTTCAGGATAGGATAGCTTCTGCAGTAATACTGACAAAGCTTCACGACGCTGAGGGTATGTTCAAGAAGTCCTCCGATAAAGCCATGATGGACAGTCTTTGCCGCTGAATTTTCTTTAAAAGCTTTAATGAATCCTTCATCCTCCTGAAAAAAGCTTTGCAGCAGCCTGTGAAGATAAGGATTTTTTACCTGAGCCATGATTCCCATAAGTTCCTGGTACATAGTCTCGATATTTTTGTCACTTACGGGAAGATAATTTCCCGGCTCATATTCTCCCTCTCTTGCTTTTCTGGCCCGTTTTATGCTTACCTGAAGGCTTCCCTGAAAGCTTGTCACATCCCCCACCACATCTATGTAATCAAGAGGTTCAAATTCATCAATCCCCAGAGAGTTCGGCTCCCAGATCTTTCCGTCTATGGTTCCTGTCTTATCCTGGAGTATCACATTTTCATATGGTTTCCCGTTTTTTGTCACAGCTCCCTGTTTATGCTTGCATAAATATATTCCGGAAATTTTTTCCCCTTCGTGTAGTTCGCCGATAAATTTCATTGTTCAATGCCCTTTCTATCTTGCCTTTAATGTCACCTCAAAAGATACTTCCACATAGCCTTCTGTTCCCTGACGCATAGCTTTGATCTCTATGGTATCTCCGGCTTTGCAGGCTTTCAGCTGCTGCTGGTATCCTTTTACAGTTTCTACGGTCTCTCCGTTTATCTCTATGACTACGTCTCCGTTTTGGATCCCCACCTGCATGGCAGGAGAATCAACTTCCACCTCTTCTACAAAAACTCCTATAGGTATTCCCTTTTTCTCAGAGATTTCTGAAGTGATATTTTCTCCTGTAATGCCTAAATAAATAATATCCTGATTGTCTAACAGCGTCTGGATCAGCTCTCTGCTGTCTGAAATAGAAAGGCCTGTGATCAGATTCTGGGTATCCTCGTTGGCAAAGGACTGGGCAATAATTCCTATGATTTCTCCCTCCAGATTAACGATCACACCGCTTCCCTGGCTGCTCCCTGTGATATCAGTGGTAAGCAGGCCATATTCTGCGTCTGTCCTGGATACAGTATTAGAAGTAGAGGTTACGATTCCGTAGCCCACTGAATCACTATACCCCATAGGACTGCCAATTGCAAGTACCGGTTCTCCCTGCCGCACATTATACGATTCTCCTAACGGAGCAATTGCCACCGCCTGCTGGGTTTCTGCCGGCACCTCGGATTTTGGTATTTTTAAAATAGCAAATCCCGTATTGCTGTCTGCCTTTTGGAAGCGGGCATCCGTCATGGTCCCATCGCAGAAGGTAACCTGGATCCTATCTACGTTTTCCACGATCCTGTATTCCGTAAGTATATAATATTCCTGACCGCTTTCAGCCACCAAAAGTCCTGAAATCTGGCTCTCATAAGGAGTCTGGAACCAATCCTGATTATTTTGGCTGCTGTTAACTGTCACCATAGCTTTCTGGGCATTTTCCGCTGTAGAAAAAATATCAGAATACAAAGCCTGATAATCCTCCGGCGTCATTTCCTGGACAATAGTAGTCTGTCCGTCTTGGTCTTCTTCCTGTGCCTCATCCTGATTTTCTTCAGATTCGCCGGCCGGCTCATTTGTTCCATTCTGAAACTGCACTGTTTCCGCATTGTGACGTTCTCTTGCCCTTTCCAGCAGACCTGGTGCCAAAGTTCCAAATACCAGGGCTGCCGCCAACCCGAATACTGCTCCCGAGCCTGCCAGTTTTCCTAACTGTTTTGCCAGTTTCTTTTTATCTAAAGGCTTGGCTTTAATCGTCTCTCTTATAAATTCATAAGAGTTCTCAGAGTTTTCCTCCTGGATGTCCTCCGCCGTATCCTTTGTTTCTGACGATTTTCCCTGCTCTGTTTTTTCTTCCTGGCTGAGTTCTTCTTTTCTTTCTTCGCTCATACCACTCACACTCCATTTGTAAGAGTATTTTTTGTCTATTATACTGAAAATATATGAACTTTTTATGAAGATTCCACAAAAAAATATTTTGGCAATGGAAAAAAAGAGGGCAAAACCTTTTCTTTCTTCCTTATTTCATGTAGAATAGAGATGTTCAAATCCCACTTATTATTAATAAGAGCATACAGAATACTTGAATGAACAAGGTGATTAAAATGAATGAGAAAGCTTTAAAAACTTTAGAGTATTATAAGATCATAGAAATGCTGGAAAATCTTGCCACTTCCAGTCTGGGCAAAGACCTGTGCCGTCATCTGACTCCCTCTGATGATCTGGGGGAAATCCAGCTCATGCAGCAGGAAACTGCAGATGCACTTTCCCGGATCTATCAAAAGGGCTCCTTGTCTTTTGGCGGAGTAAAGGATATCCGGGGTTCTCTGAAAAGACTGGAGATCGGAGCCACCTTAGGAACCGGTGAACTGCTGGATATCGCAGGCCTTCTGGAAAATGCCGGCCGAGCCAAGGCATACTCCAGAAAAGACACGGAAGAGGAAAACACCGATTCCCTGGATGGTATGTTCCAGGTTCTTGAGCCTCTGACCCCGCTGTCAGCAGAAATCCGCCGCTGTATCCTTTCTCCGGAAGAAATCGCAGATGATGCCAGTCCGGGACTTCGCCAGGTACGCCGGGGCATGAAAAACATCAATGAAAAAATACACAGCCAGCTTGCCTCCTATATCAGCGGCAGCGCCAGGACCTATCTCCAGGATGGCGTAGTCACTATGAGAAACGGAAGATATTGTATTCCTGTTAAATCAGAATACCGAAGCCAGGTGCCGGGAATGATCCACGACCAGTCTTCCACAGGTTCTACGGTCTTTGTAGAGCCAATGGCTGTTGTAAAATTAAATAATGATCTCCGGGAACTGGAGGCAAAGGAACAGGCTGAAATCGAGATCGTTCTGTCCAACCTGAGCCAGACTGCCGGGGAAAACCTGGAACTGATACAGGATGATCTGAAGCTTCTGACACAGCTTGACTTTATATTTGCCAGGGCTCTCCTTGCCAAGTCCCAGAATGCCACAGAACCCAGGTTTAATACCGAAGGAATCATCAATCTGAAAAAAGCCCGGCACCCTCTGATCGAAAAGCATCAGGTAGTGCCTATTGATATCCGCCTGGGAGAATCTTTTGATCTTCTGGTAGTAACCGGTCCTAACACAGGCGGGAAGACTGTCTCTTTGAAAACAGTAGGCCTCCTCACTCTTATGGGACAGTCCGGGCTTCATATTCCTGCATTTGATAATTCTCAGCTTAGCGTATTTCAGGAAGTCTATGCAGATATTGGTGACGAACAAAGTATTGAACAATCTCTCAGCACTTTTTCTTCCCACATGACAAATGTGGTTCATTTTCTGGAAAAGGCAGACAAAAATTCCCTTGTGCTTTTCGATGAGCTGGGAGCCGGAACCGATCCGACAGAGGGCGCCGCACTGGCTATCGCCATCCTTTCTCATCTCCACATCCAGGGGATCCGTACTATGGCTACCACCCACTACAGTGAGCTGAAGGTTTACGCCCTGTCTACCCAGGGTGTTGAAAACGCTTCCTGCGAATTTGACGTAGAAACTCTCCGCCCGACTTACCGCCTTCTGATCGGAGTCCCTGGAAAAAGTAATGCCTTTGCAATCTCCAGCAAGCTGGGTCTGCCGGATTATATCATTGATAAAGCCAGAGAACAGATCAGCCAGGAGGATGAATCTTTTGAGGATGTCCTCACCTCCCTGGAAGCAAGCCGGAAAACCATCGAGACAGAACAGGAAGAAATCGAAAAATACAAGGAAGAAATCAAAGAATTAAAAACACAGCTGGAAGCCAAACAGGACAAACTGGATCAGCAAAAGGAAAAGATTCTGAGAAATGCTAACGAAGAGGCTTACCGGATCCTCAGAGATGCCAAAGAATATGCCGATCAGACCATGAAAATTTTCAACAAAGCCGGTAAAGAAACTCTCAGCGCCAAAGAACTGGAAGCCCAGAGGGAAAAGCTCCGCAAAAAAGCAGATCATGCAGGAAAGAAAATCGCACTGAAAACTCCTGAGAAAAAGAAATCCAGCCTTACTGCCAAGGATATTTCCCTTGGAGACAGTGTCCGGGTACTGAGCCTGAATGTAAAAGGTACTGTCAGTTCCAAGCCTGACGCTAAAGGCATGGTTTATGTGCAGATGGGGATCCTTCGTTCCAAAGTGGCGCTCTCTGATCTGGAGCTTATTGACGAACCAGTGATCACCGGTCCTTCTCTTCAGAAAACAGGAGCCGGAAAAATCCGTATGAATAAGTCAGCTTCTGTAAGGACTGAAATCAATCTTTTAGGAAAAACTGTAGATGAAGCTGTGGCAGAACTGGACAAATATCTAGACGACGCCTATCTGGCACATTTGGGAAGTGTGCGTATTGTCCACGGCAAAGGCACCGGCGCGCTAAGAAAAGGAATTCACAATTATCTAAAACGGCTGAAATATGTGGACAATTTCCATTTGGCCGAATTTGGAGAAGGAGATGCCGGGGTAACTATTGTAGAATTTAAAAAGTAGGGGGGATATATATGGCTGTAAAACAGAAAATACTGATCGTAGACGATGACAACAACATTGCAGAGCTGATCTCTCTGTATCTTACAAAAGAATGCTATGACACAAAAATCGTAAATGACGGCGAGGAAGCGCTGAAGGCTTTTGCTTCCTTTGCCCCGAATCTGATCCTGCTGGATCTGATGCTTCCTGGTATGGACGGTTACCAGGTATGCCGGGAAATACGGCATAAATCCAATGTTCCTATTATCATGCTCTCTGCCAAAGGAGAAATCTTTGACAAAGTTCTAGGTTTAGAGCTGGGAGCCGATGACTATATGATCAAACCCTTTGATTCTAAAGAACTGGTAGCCAGGGTAAAAGCCGTTCTCCGGCGGTATCAGCCTACTGTAGCTCCTGCCACACAGCCCGCCGGGAAATATGTAGAATATCCGGATCTGGCAATAAATCTGACCAACTATTCTGTGATCTATTATGGAAATCAGATCGACATGCCGCCTAAAGAGCTGGAGTTGCTTTATTTCCTTGCCTCTTCTCCGAATCAGGTTTTTACCAGAGAGCAGCTTCTGGATCATATCTGGGGATATGAATATATCGGAGACACCAGAACCGTAGACGTACATATCAAGCGCCTCCGGGAAAAGATCAAAGACCATCCCTCCTGGTCCATTGCTACAGTATGGGGGATCGGATACAAATTTGAGGTAAAAAATAAATGAAAAAATACCTGTATATAAAATTTGTCCTGGCATTTTTTATACTGGGTTTTATCGGCTTTTTCACAGTATCCCTTGCTGGCAGTTCCATGGCAGAGCAGCATGTAGAATCTGTGTACAGCAATCAGCTTTACCGGGAAGCTACAGATATAGCATCCAATCGTGCTACGAAATATTACAGGGAAACCAGTTCCCCGGAAAACACCTATCAGAATCTTTGTACTGTAGCTTCCTATCAGGAGTGTTCTATCTGGCTGATAAGCCCCCAGGGGGAGATCCTGATGAATACCGCAGATGAGATGTACAAAGAGGATTATCCTGTGATAGAAGATTTTGATCCGGGGACAGCCAGTGGTTCTTATTATCAGATAGGCAATTTTTTTAATGAGTTTTCACAGGAACAGTTAAGTGTGATGGTTCCTGTAACCTTGAATATGAATATTGAAGGTTACGTGGCTATTCACCTTCCCATGTCCGTGATCTATGAGCAGCGGGATAACATTTTAAATATCCTGTATATCCTTTTTTTCATTTTTCTGGTTATACTGGCTATTATTATCCCGGTGTTTTCTTTTATGATCTACCGGCCTCTGAAAAAAATCATCCAGGGCGCAGATGCCTTTGCATCCGGAGATCTGAAATATAATATTCCTCTGGACAAAGAAGACGAGCTGGGATATCTGGCGCTGACCCTGAATTATATGTCTGATGAATTGGATATGACAGGAAGCTATCAGAGAAAATTTATTGCCAATGTATCCCATGACTTCCGTTCTCCTCTTACCTCTATTAAAGGCTATACCGAAGCGATCCTGGACGGCACCATTCCCCCTGAGCTTCAGGAAAAGTATCTGAAAATCGTGGTATTTGAGACAGACCGCCTTTATAAGCTGACAGAAAGTCTCCTTACCCTGAATAATCTGGATCAAAAAGGACGGCATCTGGAATATACGGATTTTGATGTCAACAGTGTGATCAAAACCACCGCTGCTACTTTCGAAGGAACCTGCCGGGACCGGAGGATCTCTATTGAACTTCTTCTTACCGGACAGACGCTTTTTGTTCATGCAGATATGGTACAGATCCAGCAGGTCCTTTATAATCTTATCGACAATGCCATAAAATTCAGTCCGGAGGATTCTGTGATCAAAATTGAATCTTCCCTGAAGCATGAGACAATCTTTGTATCTGTAAAAGATATGGGCTGCGGAATCGCCAAGGCAAACCTTCCCAAAATCTGGGACCGATTCTATAAAATCGATTCTTCCAGAGGAAAGGACCGGAAGGGTACAGGACTTGGCCTCTCCATTGTAAAAGAAATCATCAACGCTCACAAACAGAATATCAATGTGATCAGCACAGAAGGCGTCGGCACAGAATTCATTTTCACCCTCGCCAAAAGCCAGGATAAAGAAAATTAAAAAGGCCTCTGCAATAAAATATATAAATATTCCCGATTTTCATTAGTGCAGCGGCCTTTTTTATTTCCACTGATATTGGGTCAGATGTCCTTCTAGCTGCATATGATCAAAATGATTCTGCCGCAGCGCCTCGTAAAGGACAATAGCCACGGAATTGCTGAGGTTCAGGGACCGGATATCTCCGATCATTGGGATCCGTATTGCGGTTTCCTGATTCTCCAGCAGGATCTCCTCTGGGATCCCGGCGCTTTCTTTTCCGAACATAATATAACAGTCTTCTTCATACTGGACCTCTGTGTAAACCTGAGGGGCTTTGGTTGTAGCCATATAGATCTTTGCCCCGGGGTTTTTCTCCAGGAAATCCTGGTAATTCAGATAGGTGGTCACATCAAGGTCTTTCCAGTAGTCCATTCCCGCCCTTTTGATAGCCTTCTCATTCAGCTTAAATCCCAAAGGCTCGATAAGATGGAGCCTGGTTCCTGTGGCCACGCAGGTTCTGCCGATATTCCCTGTATTAGAAGGAATCTCCGGCTCATAAAGTACAATATTCAGCTTTGCCATTTTTTCTTCCTCTGTTACTGATAGATTTTATACAGCTCGTCGCTCTGCGGTTTATCCAGGTACCTGGTGTCCTCGCCGTTCCTCAGAATCCTGTCATTTCCCTCCGTGGCTTTTCCCACCACCGAAGCGGGAATTCCAGACTGTTTCAGCTTCTCTGCCAGGCCATATCCGTCATCCGCAGCGATCATCATAGAGCCGCTGGACATAAGGATATAGGGATTCAGGCCCAGGGCCTCGCACACCTCTACAGTCTCCTGACGGATAGGGATCTTTTTCAGATCAATATCCAGCCCAACTCCTGAGCCGCTTCCCATCTCCCAGAGCGCACCGAAAACCCCTCCTTCTGTAATATCATGCATAGCGGAAATACTCCACTCCCTGGCGATCTTAGCCTCCGGGATTACAGACAGATACTGGTCAAAATTCTTGGCTGTTTCTACAAAAGAGGGGGCAAATTTCTTCAGCAGCTCCTCTTCCTTTTCTTTGGCAGCCACAGAGGTGCCTTCCAGGCCGATCCATTTGGTGATCAGAATGTCCTGCCCCGGCTTCACGGAAGCTGTAGTAAGGATATTTTCCTTCTTCATTTTTCCTACTCCCGTAAGAGAGATGAGAGGCTGCTTCACCACCTGGGTGATCTCTGTATGACCTCCCATAACTTCCATGTTCAGCTCCCTGCAGGCGCTTTCCACTCCCCGCATCATTTCCTTCAGTTCTCCCTCCTGGGTATCCGGGGTAAGAAGAATTGTCAGCATGATCCCCAAAGGGTCTGCTCCTGAAGCTGCCAAGTCATTGGCAGTCACATGAACGCTGTGCCTGCCGATGTCTTTGGTCGTGCCTGTAATAGGATCTGAAGAAAGAACGAATACCTCACCCTCTGTCAATTCTACTACAGCGCAGTCTTGTCCTACTGCCGGGCCTACGAGTACCTCTTCTCTTCTATGTTCTACCTCTTTTAAAACGGAACGTATCAGCATAGGTTCCGGTAATTTTCCAATTTTCATTTTCCATACCTCCGCGCAAAGGATGCTAAACTCCTTTTAACTTCTTCTATAATGCGTATGCAGCCAGAGGCACGATCATGGCCAGAACGATAATAATCGCCAGTACAGCCGCAAAAATCCGCTGTTTTTTGGAATCTTTCCTGTTCCTCATAATATTTACCTCTCAATCTTTCCATAGGTTCCCAAAATCCTGTCGATCAGCCGGGAGGCCTCATTTTTTGTCAGGCTTTCCGGCTTTACATCAAGATTTATTCTATGATATTTTACTAAATCCTGCAAGTAGCGTTTTTGCGCCGGAGTAGCCGGTCCCTGGCGCTTTACCTTATAGATCAGTTCTTTCGGAGCAAACAGCTCCGGATGCTCTTCCTCAAACTCTTCCCGAAGCTTCTCGTAAAGATGAAATGTAGTCAGCGCATCTTCCAAAGCTCTGTGTGCCTCTTCCTGGGGAATATGATAATACTGCCTCAGGCTCTGAAGGCTCCTGCTTTCCAGGTCCGGCAAAACTACTCTGGCGATCTTTAAGGTATCCATTCCTCTTTTTTCAAATCCCAGCCCCATATTTACAGCACTGTGTTTTATAAAACCATAGTCAAACATCAGGTTGTGCCCCAAAAGAGGCAGATCTTCGCAGAACTCCAGGAGTCCTCTTACCCCATCCTCCGCAAAGGGCTGCCCGGCTACCATATCGTCACTGATACCGGTAAGCTCCGTGATCCGTTCCGGGATTTTCATCTGTGGATCCACCAGAAGACTGTAAGTCTCCTGCACGGTTCCATCTGTTATCTTTACCGCTCCGATCTCAATGATCCGGTCGTTTTTCGGTTCCAGACCTGTGGTCTCCAGGTCCAGAGATACATATTCTCTCATAATTTCTTTCCACTTTTCTTTTGCTTTTCTTTATATTCCAGGCAATAGTCTGTAAGAAAACACTCCTGGCGCTAGAATTCTACCGGCACCGCCAGGGCGTCATTGGTCAGCGGGCTTCTTTTCTGATAATCAAAAACCACCGGATAAATTCCCTTTTCCTGTTTTTCCTCCATTACATTCCAGGTAAAAACTTCAAGATGGGTCATTTTTTCCATCTGTCTGGAGGAATATTCCCTGTATCCGGAAAGATACCGGGGACATTCTTTTTCTCTCTCGTAAAAGGCTCTGATGTTTTCCTTCCAGGGAGCTCTTTCCAGCGCCCAGGAGGGTCTGGTCTTCATATTCTCTCTTGCATAAAGGTCATAAACCATCAGCTGTCGATAAAAGTCCAGAGAAACCACTTTCTTTTCTTCTAAAAATTCCAGAAGAATTTCATATCTGCGGATCCGGGAATGAGACAGAGTGTCATATCCTTTTCTCTCATAAAAATCCCCTAAAGCCTCATAAAAAGAAAAGGGCTCTGTAAATTCCTTTTCCGCCGCCCGGATGGTATGGGCAAACTGTCCGCTGTTATAGTAGATCTCTGTCATCTCTTCCACTCTTTTCAGGCGGATGATATCCCCATAGGAAATCCATCGGGTTTCCAGGACTTCATATGGCTCTCTTTCTTTATAAAGGCAGCCGTAATCTCCGGCCTTTTCGTACATATAAGAACCCTTCAGCACTTTTAAAAATCCAAGCTGGAGCTGCTGGGGATAAAGGCTGTAAACATCGTTAAAAGATCTGGAAAAACTTTCGTAATCTTCCCAGGGAAGACCGGCAATCAGATCCAGATGCTGATGAATATTTCCTCCTGCGCGGATTGCCTGAACATTTTCCGCAATTTTCCTAAACGGAGCATATCTGCGGATTTCTTTCAGGGTTTTTTCATTGGTGGACTGAACCCCGATCTCTAACTGGATCAGCCCGGGACGCATGGTCCTGATCAGCCTGATCTCCTCCTCAGTAAGAAGATCCGCGCCGATCTCAAAATGAAAATTTGTCACACCGTTGTCATGATCTCTGATATACCGCCAGATTTCCAAAGCATGGGATTCCCGGCAGTTAAAAGTTCTGTCTACAAATTTTACCTGGGGCACTTGCTCCTGCAGAAAAATCCCCAATTCCTTCTTTACCAGATCCAGGCTTTTGAACCGCAGCTTTTTGTCCACTGAAGAAAGACAATAGCTGCAGGAAAAAGGACAGCCCCTGCTGCTCTCATAATAAAGGATTTTGTGCGCATACCGGGAAAGATCTTCATAAGGAAACACCAGCTGATCCATATCCATTACTTCAGGAAAACCTGTATTCATCATTCCTTCTTCTGTTCTGAAACAGACTCCCGGGATCCCGGACAGAGTCTCTTCTTTCTCTTGTCCTTCAATTATATAATGTTTCGCCAGTTTCCGAAAAGTTTCCTCTCCTTCTCCCAGCATGACTCCAAAGACCTCCGGCATCTCTTTTAGGAAGTTTTCCGGATCATAGGACACTTCAGGACCTCCGGTCCATATGACCGTATCCGGCAGGATCTTATGCAGGTCTCTGATCAGATCCTTCACATAGGAAATATTCCATATATAACAGGAGAAACACAGAACCTCGGGGGCTCTGTGATAGATGTCTTTCAAAATCTGGTCTTTTTCCTGATTGATCGTATATTCTTTCAGGGCAATGTCCTGAGAAAATTCCCTGCTGTAGGCCAAAAGGCTGTGCACTGCCAGGTTTGTATGAATGTATTTGGCGTTTACCGCCCCAAGAAGGATCTTCATTTATTTCTCCTTTTGCTATTTTAAAATGGAGCTGCCGCATTTATCAAAATCGAAAATATTTAATGCGGCAGCTCCTTTGTGAAATTATCAAAGATTTTATGGTCCCAGAAGGCTTCCTGCCTGAAATACCAGTACTGCTGCCCCATAAGCCAGAACAAGCTGAAATACTACCATTTTCAAGGTCCAGAATGTAGAATGAGTCTCCTTTCTGATCGTAGCCAGAGTGGCCACACAAGGGGTGTACAGCAGGCAGAACACCATCAGGGCATATGCATTCAGAGGTCCGAAGCCAATGTTTCCCAAAGCCTGGGAGAGTGTGGCCATTCCTTCCGGTGAACTGATATTGTTGACTCCGTAAAGCACAGAAAAGCTGGAAATCACCACCTCTTTTGCGGAAAGCCCTGAGATCAGAGCCACTACGATCTGCCATGCTCCCAGTCCTGCGGGAACCAGCACCGGAGCCAGAACCCTTCCGATCATAGCTCCGAAGCTGTTTGTTACATCGCTGGTCATTCCCTGGAAGTTGTAGTTCAGGATAAACCAGATCACAATAGAAGCCACAAAAATCGTAGTTCCCGCCTTTGTCAGATAGTCCTTTACTTTCTCCCACACATAGATCCGGATAGTTCTGGGGTTTGGCACCTTATAATCCGGCAGTTCAATAAGCAGAGGAACCTTAGTATCTGTCTTCCAGACCTTCCCGATGATCAGAGCCAGAAGAATGGCCACGATCAAGCCCAAGGCATAGAGGGAAAATGCTACGCTCATAGCATACCTTCCAAAAAACACACTGGCAAACAATACATAAATAGGAAGTCTTGCAGAGCAGGACATAAAAGGCGTAAGCAGGATGGTCTTCTTCCTGTCGTCTTCATTTTCCAAGGTCCTGGAGGCCATTACCGCAGGCACGGTGCATCCAAATCCCAGCACCATAGGCAGAAAAGCTTTGCCGGAGAGACCTACTTTTCCCATGATCCCGTCCATGACATAGGCCACCCTTGCCATATAACCGCTGTCCTCCAGAAAGGCCAGGGCCAGGAATAAGATAAAAATATTGGGAAGGAAGGTGAGGATTCCTCCTACTCCGGACATTATGCCGTCTACCACCAGCGAACAGACCCATCCGGAAGCGCCTAAGGCTGTAAGGGCCGTTCTGGCAGCTTCAAAGGCCCAGTCAAGGCCGATTTCAAACCATCCTTTAATAGCGTCTCCCACAGTAAAGGTAAGGAAAAATACCAGAGCCATAATGCATAAAAATACAGGAACTCCCGCAACAGGGTGAGTCAGGATCCTGTCCGCTTTTTCTGTCATAGACTGGCGGTTTCCTTTATAAAATACACACTCTTCGGTGATCTCTTCTATATAATTGTATTTTTCATTGATAATCTGTTTTTCGTAATTTTTATCAGCAATATCGGAAATATCCACTGGCTGCTCCTCTATGATCTGCTCATCATTTTCCAGGATTTTAATACTGTGCCAGCGAAGATTTTTGCTGTCAGGATATTGTTTTTGGATCCGGCCGCTGATCTCCCGGATCTTTTCCTCAATCTCCGGAGAATATTCCACTACGGAATCTGCCGCCTGTTCCTCATAATGGTGCTCTACTGCATGAAGAAGCACATCCAGGCCGGTACGTTTTCTGGCAGATACCGGCACCACAGGAATATTTCCCAGCAGCTCCGGCAGGCGGTGGAGGTCAATCTCCATTCCCCGCTCTTCTACAATATCCATCATATTTAATGCGACTACTACAGGTTTTCCCAATTCGAGAAGCTGAAGAGTGAGATAAAGATTCCTTTCCAGAGCCGATGCGTCTACCACATCTACAATAATATCCACTTCATCTCCTAAAATTACCTTTCTGGACACTTTTTCTTCCATAGAGTAAGACGTCAGGCTATAAATCCCCGGAAGGTCAATGAGCCGCATCTTCCTGCCCTTATATTCTGTCTCTCCCTCTTTTTTCTCTACCGTAACTCCTGGCCAGTTTGCCACCTTTAAATTTGCTCCTGTATAGGCATTAAAAAGTGTGGTCTTGCCGCAGTTAGGATTCCCTGCAAATCCTACCCGTATCTCACTCTTCATCTGTCAGTTCCTCCACTTCTATTCCCTGGGCGATATCATTTCCAAGGGCCCACCGGCTGCCTCGTACTTTAATAATTGTCGCCCCGTTTCTTTTCCGGTTCAGCACCCGGACTCTGGTTCCTTCCAGGATCCCAAGGGCTTCCAGACGGCGGAGGATCTTTTCATTTTCCCGGACATCTGCCACTCGGAAATCTTTTTCAATGGGTGTCTCGTTTAACTTCATCCAGCCAACATCTCCAATCTTTTGTATCCTTTTATCTGGTTACATTCCGCAGCCAGCGATAGCTCTTATATCTCCAGAGAGAAAAGGGAATCTTGATCACCTCATCGCTGCACAGGAGAATGTAGACCCATGGCATAGGAATTCCTATAACAAAGGCTCCTATCGCTGCTCCTGCAATAGAGCAGAGCCACATAACCCCTACATCCAGAAAAAGGCCGAATCTGGTGTCGCCTCCTGCCCGGAGCACTCCTACCACAATCGTACTGTTTAACGACTGCCCGATCACATAGTAAGACATGATCAGCATCATGGCGGTGAGATAGCTTTTCGCCAGAGGGGTCAGCTTTAAGAACAAGGGCAGCAAAGGAGAGATCGCCAGGATCACCACGGCACCTCCGATTCCGCAGATAATGGACAGCTTCACAAAGCGGCTTCCATACTCCCTGGCCAGTTCTTCTTTCTTCTCTCCGATAGCTTTGCCGATCATAATAGCAGTAGCGCTGGAGATTCCGAATCCGATGACCATGGAAAGCTGTCTGCACACCTGAGCCACGGAATGAGCCGCTACAGCAGCGCTTCCCAGATGGCCTACGATAGCAGAGATCGCCGCCATTCCCGCGCCCCAGGCAAATTCATTGAGAAGCACAGGAAAAGCATAAGTAAAAAAGTCCTTTCCCAATGCTTTATCTTTTACAAAGAAATCTTTCAAATGGATTTTTACCACATCATTCTTTTTCTGAGCATAGTACACTACTATGATAACCTCAATAGCTCTGGAAAGCAAGGTACCCAAAGCCGCCCCCGCCGACCCCATGGCCGGAGCTCCCAGAAGCCCGAAGATAAAAATGGAGTTGAATACAATATTTGCACAAAGAGAAACTCCATAGACTACTGTAGCAATAACTACCCGCTCAATACTTCTGATAATATTCAGATAAACATTAGTAAAAGCAGACAAAACGTAGGAAAGTCCCACAATACGCAGATAGGACACCCCTTCTGCTATAACCGCCTGATCAGAAGTAAAGATCAGCATCAGATACTGAGGGATCAAAATTGCCCCGGCGCCAAAGACTAATCCTGCCGCAATAGAAATCCGGAAAGACATTCCCATGACTTTCTCAATGGTCCGGGTGTCCTTTTTTCCCCAGTACTGGGCAGTGAGCACACAGGCACCGGAAGTCAGTCCGAAATACAGCAGATTCAGGATAAAATAAACCTGATTTGCCAGAGAAACTCCGGAAAGGGCTGTTTCACCGACTCTTCCCAGCATGATAACGTCTGTAGAAGTCACTCCTACATTTATAAGATTCTGCACAGCCATAGGCATGACCAAACGCAGAACATTCCGATAAAAGCTCTTGTCTTCTATTCTCATCCTCTTTTTCATAAATGCCATCTTTTGTTTCCTGTTATTTCCTACAATGTAACTTCCCCGTCAAAAACAACTTCTGCAGGACCAGTCATATACACCAGGTTCTCCTTTCTGTCCCAAAATATTTTCAGATCTCCCCCTAAGAGATGAACCGTTACTTCTTCATCCGTATAGCCGTTGAGAACGCTGGATACTGTCACCGCACAAGCTCCTGTACCGCAGGCCAGGGTTTCTCCGCTGCCTCGCTCCCATACTCTCATCTCTACCGTATGCCTGTCAATAACACGGACGAATTCGGTATTGACGCTTTCCGGAAAGGCTTTGGATTTTTCAAACCATGGACCTATCTCCTCTATCTTCAGATTCTTTACATCATCCATATAAACTACCGCATGAGGATTTCCCATAGAAACCGCCGTTATCTCATAGATTTCCTGATTTACATTCAGCGGCTGGCTGATCACCGGACTTTTAGAATAAATCATAGGGATTTTCTCTGTATCCAGGATCGGTGAGCCCATATTTACCCGGGCCTCTTTCACCTTGCCGTCTTTAACTGTCAGCTCCAGGTATTTCACACCGCTTTTCGTATCCACAGAGATACTGGTCTTGTCCGTAAGACCGTAGTCATAAACATACTTGGCCACACAGCGGATCCCATTGCCGCACATAGCGCCCTGGCTTCCGTCTGCATTGTACATCTCCATTTCAAAGTCCGCCTTTTCAGATGGCTTTATCAGAATCAAGCCGTCAGAGCCAATGCCAAAATGACGGTCGCTGATTCTTTTCGATACTTCTGAGGGATTTTCTATCTTCTCCGTAAAACAGTTTACATAAACATAATCGTTGCCGATACCATGCATCTTTGTAAATTTCATTCTTTTACCTCCCGTTTTCTCAATTTTCCATAGGAAAAGAGGGCCTCTTTTCTGATAAGATACCCTCTTCTTTCACTTTGCTCTATCATAGCAATCTATATGGAATTTGTCAACGGGACCTCCGAATTTCCCTAGCAGGTAGCTCCCCCTGTTTCATGGAGTTTTGCCTCCAGGATTTCCTGCTTTCTCTCCAGAATATCATCTGAAAGGAGCTGCGCCTCTACATTTTCAAAGCCCAGTCTCTCAACAGTCTCTGCAAAACGTTCCCCTGTCTTACCCTGTTCTCTGTAAAGAAGGATTGCTTTTTCCACCAGTTTAATAATTTCTTCCTTGGAAGTAAAAATCTTACTCAGGGTTTTTCCCATGGAAATTTTCTTGCCCCACCTTCCGCCGATATAAACCTTATAGCCGTTTATGCCATCTTCAATAGCGTCAAAATGACAGCTTCCGATACATCTTCCACAGTTGATACATTTTTCTTTATCGATTTCCATAAGGCCGTCTACAACCGCAGCAGCACCTACCGGACAGGCTTTGACCACGCCGCATTTTTTACAGCCGCTGCAGAGATCCTCATCATAATTAGGGATCATCTGGCCGATGATTCCCAGGTCGTTCAGATTAGGCTTTACACAGTTATTTGGACATCCTCCCACAGCAATTTTAAATTTATGGGGAAGTTTCACTCCATGGTATCCTACATAAAACTTCTCATGGATCTCCTCAGAAAGGGCAAAAGTGTCAATCAGTCCGTACTGGCAGGTGGTTCCCTTGCAGGAAACTACCGGACGGACTTTGGAACCAGTTCCTCCTGTATCCAGCCCTGCTTCCTGGATAAAAGCACGGAATTCATCAATTTTCTCATAAGGGATTCCCTGAACCTCTACAGTAAGACGGGTAGTGTATGTAACATTTCCATTCCCAAATTTCTTTGCCGCTTCGCCGATGACGATCTGCTGGTCTGCAGTGATCTTTCCGTTTCTGGTCACAATTCTGCCGGAAAAATTATCTGTTCCTTTGTTGCTGAGAAAGCCCAGAGCTTTCACTCTCTTTTCATTTTCTTTGCTTACGGTAAGTGTTGCCATTAAAATTTCCTCCTATATTCTTTTTGAATTTTATCCCTACTCTTCTGTAGACAGTTCTGTACCGTTAAATGTAGTTCCGCCTTCCAGAACCTTGGTATTGGTATAACCATAATATTTCAAACGGTTCTGCAGAAGATAAGCTCTTTTTCCCTTCGTACATACCAGAAGGAGCTTTTCCTCTTTGTCATGCCCGGGCAGCTCTCCTTCCACCTCCGCGGGATTGATAAATTCTGCTCCTTGGATGGCAGGAGCCATACCTGCATCCAGAATAGTGTACCCTGCTGCCTTTCCTTCCTGAAATTCTGCCGGCGTAAAGGAATCCAGCTTTCCCTCCATCTTATTGATCAGCACGTTGATGGTATGGTCAAAGGGATGAATAGCAGTTGAGAATGGAGGAGCGTAAGCAAAATCCAGATCTCTCAGCTGGTACACCGTAGCTTTCATGCTCAGAGCCACGACTCCGATATCCACCATCTTATCCACGGCTCCTTTTCCCAAGACCTGTATACCCAGAAATTCCCCCGTAGTCTTATCTGCGATCATTTTTACAATAAAGCTGCCTGCGCCGGGATAATAATGGGCCTTGTCATCCACTACTGTGGTTACTGTGATCACATCATGACCTTCTGCTCTGGAGGCTTCTTCATTAAGTCCTGTACGGCCGGCATTCAATCCGGGGAGTTTTACGACTCCGGTTCCCAGGACTCCCGGATAAGACAGCTCTGCTCCCGCCAGGTTCTGAGCAGCAATCCTGCCTTCAATATTTGCAGAAGATCCCATAGGAGACCAGGCTCGCTTTCCTGTCATTCGATTGGTGACCATAGCGCAGTCTCCAAGAGCGTAGATGTCCGGATCATTAGTCCTCAAGTGACCATCTACCAGGATCGTACGGTTCGGAGCCATCTCCAGTCCGGTTCCTTCCAGAAAAGCAGTATTTGCGCGGATTCCCAGGGACATGATAAGAGCATCTGCCTTAATGGCTCTGCGGGAGGTCTTTACCTTTTCTACGGATTCAGTTCCTTCCACTCCCTCCAGCCTTGTATTCGTCATAGCTATAATGCCATTATCAGCCAGATAATCCTCTACATATTCTGCCATCTCCGGATCAAATCCCGGCATAATGTGCGGAGCCATATCGATGACAGTGGTACGGATGCCTCTGCTCATCAGGTTTTCAGCAACTTCCAGTCCGATAAATCCGCCGCCGGCGATCACTGCCCGTTTGATTTTGCCGGCCTCCACAGCTTTTCTCAGATCTTCCGCGTCTTGAGGGGTACGCATAAAAAAGATATTTTTCAGATCTTTACCTTCGATAGGAGGCGCAATAGGGGAAGCCCCTGTTGCAATGACCAGCTTATCATAGGAATATTCTGCAGCCTCTCCCGTTTTAACGTTTCTGGCTGTCACCTTTTTTTCTTCTCTGTTAAGAGCTGTAACCTCTATTCCCGTCTGAACCTCAGCCCCTGTCAGCTTGGCAAAACTTTCCGGGGTATTCACGATCAGCTGACTTCTCTCATGAATCACATCCCCTACATAATAAGGAAGACCGCAGCCTGCATAAGAAATATCCTGACTCTTTGTAAGGATCAGCACTTCAGCCGCCTGATCTTCCCTTTTCAATTTTGCAGCTACCTTCGTGCCGGCTGCTACTCCTCCAATAATAAGAACTTTCATAACAATTCTTCCTCTCTTTCGCTATGCTAACCTTAACTATTTTTATTGTACCACTTGCAATAGCATAAGGAAAGAAATATAATTTTATATAATTCATAGGTAATCCCTATAATAGAAAATTCTGGAAATACAAAGGAGGAATCATGACCATACGCCATCTGAAGATATTTATAGCTGTGGCTGAGACCGGAAAAATGAGCGCAGCCGCAGAAAAACTATACATCACTCAGCCTTCTGTAAGCCAGGCCATCCGGGAGCTGGAGGAGCACTACCAGACTCTTCTTTTTGAACGGCTTTCTAAAAAACTTTTTATCACAGAAGCAGGGAAACGTCTGTACAGTTATGCCAGAACTGTGGTCGCCCAATTTGATCTTATAGAAGAAAATATGGCTCAGGAAAGCAGTATCCAGCGTCTCCGCATCGGGGGGACCATCACTCTGGGAAGCAGTATCTTATCCTACATGGTCCGGGACCTGAAAAAGGCCTGTCCGGATCTTGAACTATATTCTTATGTAAATAATACCAGGATCATTGAGCAGAAACTGCTGAATACAGATTTAGACGTTGCAGTGGTAGAAGGACAGATCAAAAGTCCCGATCTTGTCTCCATCCCCATGATCCGGGATATGCTGGTCCTTGCCTGCAGTATAGATCATCCTTTTGCCGGGAAATCATCTGTGGAAGTGGCTGAATTAAATGATCAGTGTTTTGTCATGCGGGAGGCAGGCAGCGGCACAAGAGAACTGTTTGAAACTTTTATCCGACGGCATCATCTTCATATCCGAACTTCCTTTGAGGAAACTACTCCGGATGCTATTCTCAATGCCGTAAAGATCAACGGCTGCCTGGCAGTGATCTCTCTGCGGCTTCTGGAAAGGGATCTGCGAGACAAAAAGGTCTGTGTCTTTCCCAGCTCCAACCACGAATGGAACCGGCAGTTCAGTTTTGTCTACCACAAAGACAAATTTCTTTCTCCTCCGATCCTGAAATTTCAGGAGATCGTAAAAAGCTACGACAACATTGATTATCTCCACTCTCTGACCGGCGGAGTTCTATTAGACGGGTAATTTTTGAGAACATGAAAAGAGACTGCCGCATTAAATATTCTCAATTTTAATGCGACAGTCCTTTTTCGTTCAGGAAAAGGATACTCAAAATCCTCTTCTTATAATGATCAGTCCTCCGGAGCAAACTCATCTTTGCCTACGCCGCAGATTGGGCAGACCCAGTCCTCCGGCAGGTCCTCGAATGCTGTTCCCGGTGCGATTCCGTTATCAGGATCTCCTACTTCGGGATCATATACATATCCGCATGGTTCACATACATATTTCTGCATCATTCAGTACCTCCTATAGATTTCAGTATGTCAACTTTTTTCAAAGCTATACTCAGTCTACCACAATTCTCTCTAAGTTTCCAGAGTATTTTTGTATAGTTTTATAAAATCTGTGCTGCAACAATAGCAGCGATCATCAGCGGAATATTGAAATGCAGGAATGTGGGCACACAGGTATCCCAGATATGATCATGCTGTCCATCGGCATTCAGACCGGAAGTTGGTCCAAGGGTTGTATCAGAAGCAGGTGATCCGGCATCGCCAAGAGCTGCTGCTGCAGACATCAGAACGATGGTTGCTGCCGGGGAGAATCCCATCTGATAGCACAGAGGCACATAAAGTACTGCCAGAACCGGAACTGTACCGAAGGAAGTTCCGATACCCATAGTAACCAGCAGACCGATCAGAGTAATGATAGTCGCTGCGATCCATTTGTTTCCGCCCATCAGGGAAATAGCGCTTTCTACCAGAGCGTCTACTGCTCCTGTGTTCTGAAGAACTGTAGCAAATCCGCCTGCTACCAGCATAACGAATGCAATAAATCCCATCAGCTTTACGCCGCCCTGGAACTGATCGTCAATATCCTGTGGTTTTACCGCACGGAAAACAAACATTACAAGCAGACCGCCTAATGCCGCTACCGGCAGAGAACTGAAACTTATCTGAAGAACCACTACTACTACCAGAGCTGCCAGAGTCACCCAATGTTCATATTTCAGGTGCAGGTCTTCCAGTTCATGTACGCCTTCCAGCGGAATGTCCTTGTATTCTCTTGGTTTTCTGTATGTAATAAATACAGCGATAGCCAGACCGATGATCATAGATACGGCAAGGATCCAGTTTACAGATGTGATCTG
>DWYL01000186.1 GCA_019118685.1 Candidatus Blautia merdipullorum | reverse complement strand
GATTTTATCCGTTTCAATGCAGAGACAGCAGGAGAAAATGCAAAACAGATCGTGAAACTGGCGGTAGAGAACTTTGTAAACAGAAAACAGGAACTGGTACATATTCCTCAGTTAAAACAGAAAGCAACTGTAGGATACTCTGTAGAAGCCATTATCAAACAGCTTGATAAAGTGGCAAGCTCTCAGGGAGATGAGCTGGGAACCACAAAACCGCTGATCAACTGCATTACCTCCGGGGTGTTAAGAGGCGCCGTTGCTATGGTTGGCTGCAACAATCCAAGAGTACGTCCAGACTCTGCTCATATCGAGCTGATGAAGAAACTGATCAAAAATGATATTATCGTAGTTCTTTCCGGATGTTCCGCTCAGGCTGCCGCAAGAGCAGGACTGATGGACAAGAGAGCCAAAGATCTCTGCGGAGACGGACTGAAGAGAGTCTGTGAACTGGCAGACATCCCTCCGGTACTGCACATGGGATCCTGTGTAGATATCAGCCGTATGATGGTATTGGCTTCCACGCTGGCAAAAGATTCCGGCTTAAATATTTCCCAGCTTCCATTAGTAGGCTGCGCTCCTGAATGGATGTCTGAGAAGGCTGTATCTATCGGAAACTATGTAGTGGCAACCGGCATTGATACTTTCCTGGGCGTAGATCCTCAGGTAAGCGGTTCCTCTGAAATGACCTACTGGCTGACAGAAGGCGTCAGAGACTGGGTAGAGGCTGCATATACCGTGGAGAAAGATATCGATAAACTGGGAGATACGATTATCGCAAGGATCGAAGAGAAGAGAGCGGCTCTGGGAATCTGAGAAAAGAATAACATATGCATATAAAAAAGCGCTGCCGTGCTATATGATTAGCGGGCAGCGCTTTTTTAGGTGTTGGAACTCCCCATGAAAGGTGATACAATGGTATCATGACGCCGGGGAGACGGGTCCCTGACATTATATGAACAGAAAAAGGAGCACAAAATATGGACAGAGAATTTTTTATGGAAAACAGAAAAGCCCTTTACAATATGACAGAGGAGAAAGGGCTTCTTCTTTTGTTCAGCGGCCATGCACCAAAAAAAACCAATGATGAAAACTATCCTTTTTTTGCAGACCGCAGTTATATGTATTTTACCGGAGTACATCAGGAAAATACCATACTGATGACAGAAATTTACGGTAAAGAACAGTGGGAGGAGGCCCTTTATATCCTTCCTCCTGATCTTATGGCGGAGAGATGGACAGGACGGCGGATCAAGCCGGAAGAGGTGGAAGAACAGTCCGGGATCCGAGAGTGCGCAAGTACAGAGAACTTCCGGAAAGATCTGGAAAACCGCCTGATGAATAAAGGATTTACCACAGTCTATATGGATTTTGGAAAGCTGGAGGCCTCTGAGGCAGATACAGAAAGCTATCGTCTGGCGGCCTGGCTGAAGAAAGAATATCCCCATGTGCAAATTAAAAATCTGAATCCCTGGATCCGTCAGCTTCGCACGATCAAAAAGCCCTGTGAACTGGAGGCTCTGCGCAAGGCAGAGTGGGTGACAAAAGAAGGTATCGAGGCTATGATGAAGGCCTCTAAACCGGGGATGTACGAATACCAGTATAAAGCAGAGTTTGACTATGCTCTGGCTCAGCACGGGATCCTTGCACCGGGATTTCCTTCCATTATTTCCGCAGGACAGAATAACTTCTGTATCCACTATTATTCCTACCGGGGCCAGGCCCAGGACGGAGACATGATCTTAAATGACGTAGGCTCCGGCTGGGATCTGGAGGTCAACGATATTTCCAGAGCCTTTCCCTGCAACGGAAAGTTTACGGAGAAACAGCGGCTTCTTTACGACTGCGCTTACCGGACCTCAGAGCATATGTTTGAGATCCTGAAACCGGGAATCCCCATGAAGGATGTGGATCTTATTGCCAGAAAATATAATTATGAACAGTTAAAGGACATCGGCCTTTGCAAAAGCTATGAGGATATCGGAACCTATATGTGGCACGGCGGCGCCCATCATATCGGCTTTGATGTTCATGATGCGGTAGCTCCTGATTTGATCACAGCACCGGGCATGGTTTTCTGTGTGGATATCGGAATCTACTGTGAAGAGTGGGGGATTGGTTTTAGGGTGGAGGATAACTGCCTGATCACAGAAAATGGCTGTGAAGATCTTTCCTATATGATCCCCAAGAAAGCAGAGGATATTGAGGCATTTATGGGGAGAAGATAGAAAATGAAAAAAATTATTTTAAGTGCAGACAGCACCTGTGACCTGGGAGAGGAGCTGAAGGAAAAGTATCAGGTACATTATTATCCTTTTCATATTATTCTGGAAGGAAAGGATTACCAGGACAATGTAGACATTACCCCGGAAGACATCTTTCAGAGATATTATAAGAAAAAGGCGCTGCCTAAAACAGCAGCTATCAACGTAGGGGAATATGTGGAGTATTTCCGCCCCTTTGTAGAACAGGGATATGAAGTGATCCATCTGAATCTGGGCAGCGCACTTTCAAGCGCCCATCAGAATTGTATGCTGGCTGCCCGGGAGCTGGAAGGGGTATATCCGGTGGATTCCGGAAATCTGTCTACAGGGATCGGTCATCTGGTACTGGATGCAGGAGAGATGATTAAAGCAGGCCTGGGAGCAGAAGAGATTGCAGAGAAACTGAAGGAGAGAAAATTCCGGGTTCATTCCAGTTTTATCCTGGATACTCTGAAATTCATGAGCGCCGGAGGCAGGTGCAGCAATGTAATGGCACTGGGCGCTAATCTCCTGAACATTAAGCCCTGTATTGAAGTGAATAATCAGGACGGTTCCATGGACGTAGGGAAAAAATACCGGGGCTCCCTGAAAAAAGTGCTTCCTCTTTATGTAAAAGATAAGCTTCAGGAATATGAGGAGATCAGCCGGGATAAGATCTTTATGACCCATTCCGGCATTGATCAGGAATATATTGAGCTGGTAAGAAGGACGATACAGGAAGAAATGGAATTCCAGAATATCTATGTGACCCGGGCAAGCTGTACCATTTCCTGTCATTGCGGCCCCAACACCCTGGGAATCTTATTTGAGACAAAGGAGTGATGGAAAATGCGGATCTTGATCGCAGAAGATGAGAGGGATCTGAATCGTATTCTCACAGAGCGGCTTCGGAAAGAACATTACAGTGTAGACACCTGTTTTGACGGACAGGAGGCTCTGGATTATCTGGAAGGAGCAGAGTATGATGCCTTGATCCTGGATATAATGATGCCGGTTATGGACGGTCTGACCCTGCTGAAAAAAATCCGCAGCAGGGGAAATTCCATTCCGGTCCTTCTCCTTACGGCAAAAGACAGCATAGAAGACAGAGTAAAAGGTCTGGACGCCGGAGCCAATGATTATCTGGTAAAGCCTTTTGCTTTCGAGGAGCTGCTGGCCAGAATCCGGGTAATGCTGCGGAAACCGGCGGATGCTCCCAAGACCTGCTACCGGGTAGGGGATCTGGAAGTCCATCTGGATACCCATGAAGTATACAGAGGAGGAAAAAAGATCACCCTTTCCGGAAAGGAATTTTCTCTTCTTCGCTATATGGTGCAGAATGCAGGAATTGTCCTTTCCAGGGACAAGCTGGAACAGCATATCTGGAATTATGACTTTACAGGAGGCTCTAATGTGATCGACGTGTATATCCGTTACCTTCGGAAGAAAATCGACGAAGGACAGGAGAAAAAACTGATCCATACGGTCCGGGGAGCCGGCTATGTGTTAAAGGAGCAGGAATGAAGAGATGGTCCTTAAAAGTTAAGCTTACGGTTTTGTATACATTTTTCATGACTTTGGTGACCTGTTTTGCTTTGGGAATTTTGCTTTCCCTGAGCAATCAGGAGCTGCTTTCTTCCGTCCAGTCTGATCTGCGGCGCCAGGTGGAGGGAAGCCTGGAAGATGTGGAGGCAGAGGATAGCTGGCTGGAAGTAGACAGCGATTTCTATGATCTGGAGGACGGCGTCTATCTGTCTCTGTACAGTGAGAACGGAGAATTTCTTTATGGAAGACTGCCCTATGGCTATGATGCATCGCCCCAGTTTCAGGAAGGACAGATCCAGACTATCCAGGATAACCAGGAAGAATGGTATATATACGATATCAGCCACCGGATAGACGGGTACGGCACCGTGTATTTCCGGGGGATCACTTCTGTTACACGTGCAGAGAATAGTATGACTATCACGATCCGTTTTGCTGCGATCCTTCTTCCTCTGCTGGTAGTGTTTATGGGAATTGTGGGATACCGTTTTACCAGAAGGACCCTTCTGCCGGTTGCAAAGATCACAGAAACGGTAAAGAAGATCCGCCGGGACGAGGATCTTTCCCAGAGAGTAGGTCTGGGAAAGGGAAAGGACGAGATATATCAGCTTTCCCAGACCTTTGATGAGATGCTGGAAGAACTGGAGGAAGCCTTTAAGCGGGAGCAGCAGTTTACATCGGATGTATCCCATGAACTGCGGACTCCTGTAACGGTGATCCTGGCTCAGTGTGAAGCTATGCTCCAGTATCCGGAAATTGAGCAAAAACAAAAGGACCAGGTGGAAATTATAGAGAAAAAAGCCAGGTCTATGGCCAGAATGATCTCCCAGCTTCTTATGCTTTCAAGGGCAGATCAGGGAAGACAACAGGTACAGAAGGAATGGCTGAACCTCAGTGAACTGACGCAGATGGCAGCGGAAGAACAGGAGACTCTGGCTAAAGAAAAGGATATCCGAATCTTCACAGACATCTGGCCGGAGATATATGCCCAGGCAGATGAGAGTCTCTACATCCGTATGCTGGATAATCTGATTTCCAATGCAGTAAGTTACGGGAAAAAGGGCGGATATGTGAAGATACTTCTCTATGAAGAAGGAAATATGGTAAAAGGCGCTGTGGAAGATAATGGGATAGGAATCCCCGGGGAGAGTCTGGAAAAGATCTGGGAGCGTTTTTACCGTGTGGATACCTCCAGAACCGACCAGGAGCATTCAGGGCTTGGACTGTCTATGGTGAAATGGATTGTGCAGGTGCACAGGGGAAAGATCACCGTGGAAAGCCGGGAGGGAAAAGGGAGCCGGTTCATTTTTCAGCTTTCTAAAGATTAAAAATTAAATTTATTTTTTAATCTGGTTTTAATCTTTCTGTTTTATAGTAATAATAACAAAAGAAAAACAGAAAGGGGAAATGAAAAATGATGAAGAAATATATCGTATTAACAGTTCTTACACTTACTCTTACAGGAGGTCTGCTGACCGGCTGCGGCAGCGAAAAAGACATTGGCCAGGATGCTGCAAAGGAAGCGGCTTTTGCTGACGCTCAGGTTTCAGAGGAGGACGCCAGCAGACTTCGGGTCACCAAGGACCGGGATGACGGAAGACAGATCTATGAGGTGGAGTTTACCGCAGGAAACAGAGAATATAATTACGATATCGACGCTTCTGACGGCTCTATTCTCAGCACTGAGACAGAAGAACTTCAGGGTAGTACCGGAAATAGCCAGGAAACTGCCCAGGGCAGCACCTCAGACAATACAGCAAATGATACAGCAGGGGAAAATCAGAGTGGCAGTCAGGATGCTTCCCAGAGCAATGGAAGTCAGGATGATCAGAGCGGACAGAGTACACAAAATACCCAGACACAAAATAATCAGAGCCAGACCGGACAGAACAGCAATGCAGATGTAGCTGTCAGCGAAGCAGACGCCAGAGCAGCAGCTCTTGAGAGAGTGCCGGGGGCAACAGACACAGATATAAAGATGGAACTGGACTTTGACGATGGCCAGTATATCTATGAAGGCGATATTATCTACGACGGTAAAGAATACGAGTTTGAGATCGACGCCAATACCGGAAACTTCCTGAAATGGAGTGAAGAAAAGTGGTAAGATCTGGAAAGAGCTCTGAAGCATTTCTTATGTATGTAAATACATAGGGAAAGGCTTCAGGGCTTTTCTTTTTTGTGTTTTTGCTCAAATGTTAACCTGATTTCAAATAAAAGGTTGACAATAGAAAGCTGGAAATGTTACACTGTGAAGCAGAAAAGGAGGAAATAATGATGGAAGCTGTAAGACAAAGAAGTAAGACCTATGATCTGGTCTATGTAAGTATTTTTGTGGTTCTGATCGCTGTCTGCTCCTGGATCTCCATACCCCTTACTGTGCCGGTAACCCTTCAGACTTTCGGAGTATTTATAGCAGTAGGGCTTTTGGGAGGAAAACGGGGAACTCTGGCTGTCCTGGTATATATTTTAATGGGGGCTATAGGTATTCCCGTATTTTCCGGATTTACAGGGGGAATCGGCATTCTTGCGGGAACTACAGGAGGATATATTGTAGGATTTCTTTTTTCAGCGCTCCTTATGTGGGGAATGGAAAAACTTTTCGGGAAAAATACGAAGGTGCTGGCAAGTTCCATGGTCCTGGGACTGGCTGCCTGCTATGCCGTGGGAACTCTCTGGTTTATGGCAGTGTACGCTGCTTCCTCCGGCCCGGTAGGGATCCTCACAGTGCTGGGCTGGTGTGTCTTTCCTTTTATCATTCCTGATATTGCAAAAATCGCTTTGGCCTTGATATTGACGAAAAGATTGTCAGGAGTGATAAGAAGATGAAAAAAATAGTCAGGCTCCGGGCTCATCATGGTATGTGTCTGGCGTTCTTTGAAGGAAAAGAATATCATAAGAACCGGCAGAAGAGAGAAAATCTGCGGCGGCTGCAGCTGGACAGAAATCTGTGCCAGAAAAGAAAGAGAAAAGCAGTAAAAAAAGAACAGCGCCATGGAATACCAGTTTTTTGGTATAAGTTCATGAGGGCTGTTCTTTTTATGACTATCTTGTGCCGTAATCCTGATCGATACAGATCACTCCATAGAAGTTTCCAGGCAGTTTCCGTATCTTTTCGCAAAGGATTTTTTCCACCTCGTCAGGAGAAAGGGGACAGTTATAGGGCACCACTACATCAAAGATCAGATTGGTATGGGAAGGTCCTGTTACCATACGGAAATCATGCATTTTCAATTCCGGATCCAATTCTCTCAAAAGTTCATCTACTTTATCCCGCATCTGATTGGAAAAGGCGTCATCGGTGACTACCGGATCCATATGAATGGTTGCCGTACAGTTCAGGCGCTGTTTCAGTTCACGCTCGATATTATCGATCTCATCATGGATCTTCAAGATATCTCCTTTGGCAGAAACTTCTGCGTGAAGAGAGATGATCAGATTTCCCGGGCCATAGTCGTGGACCAGAAGGTCATGGATTCCTAATATGGAAGAATGAGAATTTACAATATCCATGATCTGCTGCACCAGTTCTTTGGTAGGCGGCTGGCCCAGAAGAGGATCTACGGTTTCCTTCATAGCGGTAATTCCTGTATAGAAGATAAAGAGTCCCACCAGGATCCCGCACCAGCCGTCCAGGTTAAAATCTGTAAACAGACTGGCAATGGTTACCAGAAAGACAAAGAAGGTAGAAACCATATCGCTGAAACTGTCGGCGGCAGTTGCGCTCATAACAGCGCTGTCCAGCTTCTTTCCCAGTCTTTTGTTATAATAGGCCATGTAGCATTTCACCAGGATAGAGGCAGCCAGGATCGCCAGGATCAGTAGGCTGCATTCTACGGCTTCCGGATGAAGGATTTTTTCTATAGAAGTTTTCACCAGCTCAAAAGCCATGATGAGAACAGCTGCTGAGACAAAAAGGCCGGAGAGATATTCGATCCTTCCGTGGCCGAAGGGATGCTGAGAGTCCGGCTTCTGCCCGGCCATTTTAAAGCCGATCAGAGTGATAAAGGAAGAGCCGGCGTCAGACAGATTGTTTACTGCGTCGGCAGTAATGGCAATGGAGCCGCTTATGATCCCTGCAATAAATTTACCGATAAAAAGCAGTATATTCAGCCCGATCCCTACAGAGCCGCAGAGCATGCCGTAGGCCTGCCGGACCTGAGGAGAAGAAGTATTTTGGTAATCCTTTATGAATATTCGGGCAAGAAAAGACACCATGAAAAACACCTCCGTTTTGGTCATTAGACCCTATTCTATAATAAAAGCGGAAACAGTGCAAGAGAAATCTGGCAATATATTGGAAAACCGGAGAAAATGTGGTACACTATAAGAAATTATGAAAAATGGAGGAACAGGATTATGAGAGCTGAATTTGATGAAACATTGGTTACAGGAAATGATATGATTGATTCTCAGCATAAAGAACTTATTGACAGGATCAACCAGCTTCTGGAAAGCTGCGAAGAAGGTCAGGGAAAGATCAAGGCAGTGAAGATGCTGGATTATCTTCTGGATTACACGGTTTTCCACTTTGAGGCGGAAGAAAAGCTTCAGGAAGAGATCCAATATCCGGGCATCCAGGAACATAAGGCAAAACACGCAGAATTTAAACAGGCGGTAAAGGAACTCCAGGAGATGCTGGAGGAAGAGGAAGGTCCTACAGAGGCCTTCGTAGCCCAGGTACAGAAGAATGTAGTGGACTGGCTTTACGACCATATTAAAGGCTTCGACCGGTCTGTGGCTGAATATAAATTTATGGCTTCCAACACAGACAGACTGTAAGGAGAAAGAGCATGCTGTTATTTGTTGAATATCCAAAATGCAGTACCTGCCAGAAAGCGAAAAAATGGCTGATACAGCAGGGCCTGGAATTTCAGGATAGACATATTGTAGAGGAAAATCCGAAAAAGGAAGAGCTGGAAACCTGGTATAAGGAAAGCGGGCTTCCGCTGAAAAGATTCTTTAATACCAGCGGAAACAAGTATAAGGAGCTGCATTTAAAGGACAGGCTGCCTTCTATGACAGAAAAGGAGCAGCTGGAACTTTTATCCACAGACGGGATGCTGGTAAAGCGTCCGGTACTGGTGGGCGAGAATTTTGTAGTTACAGGTTTTAAAGAAAAAGAATGGAGAGAAAAACTGGGACTCTCTGAAGAATAAGCAGAGGTCAGCGAAAGCTGGACAGGATTCTGCGGCCAATCCTATGAAAATGGGTTTCGTATGATTAGCAAGAAATCATAGACAGGCTGTCGCACTATCGGATCAACCATTATGTGCGGCGGCCTGTTTCTTGTGCGATATCGCAGAAATCGTGAGGCGGAGCCGAAACGATTAGGATATGCCCCCAGGGCGAAGAGCTTATATCTTCAGAGGAACACAGAAACAGGAGAGAGATATGCTGAAAGAAATGCTGGATAATGTAAGAAAAACCTCCCCTCTGATCCAGAATATTACTAATTACGTTACGGCAAATGACTGCGCCAACATTACCCTTGCCTGGGGAGGGTCCCCCATTATGTCTGACTGTGAAGAAGAGGCAGAGGACATGGCCGGGATCTGTATGGGGCTGAATATTAATATGGGCACCTTAAATCCCAGAACTGCCGCTACCATGCTGGCAGCGGGAAAAGCCTATAATGCCAGGAAAAAACCGGTGATCCTGGATCCGGTAGGAGTGGGAGCCTCCGGATACCGGCGGAAACTTGCCGCAGAGTTTATGGAAGAGCTGAGGTTTACTGCCATTAAAGGGAATGTTTCAGAGATAAGGACGCTGATCACAGGCACCGCCGGATCCCGGGGAGTAGATGCAGATCTGGGAGAAGCCGTGACAGAGGAAAACCTGGAGCAATATGTGCAGATGGCAAAGAAATTTGCAGCAGATACAGGAGCGGTAGTGGTGGTTACCGGGGCCATAGATATTGCAGCAGACCCCTCCCGGGCTTTTGTGATCCGAAACGGCCACAGCGCCATGTCCCGGATCACAGGCTGCGGCTGCATGCTCAGTTCTATCCTGACAGCCTGTATAGCAGCCAATCCTGCAAAGCCTCTGGAGGCAGCGGCGGCCTCAGTGGCGGCTATGGGACTGTGCGGGGAAAGAGCCTGCAGACGGATGGAAAAGGAACATGCAGGCAATGCTTCCTGCCGTACCTGGCTTATTGATGAGACTTATAACCTTACAGGAGAGGATCTTGAGAAAGGAGCAGACTATGAACTGTACTAAAGAAGATATGCTTTTATATGCAGTGACAGACCGGGCCTGGACCGGGGAAAAAACTCTGATGGAACAGGTAAAAGAGGCTTTGGACGGAGGAATCACCTTTCTGCAGCTTCGTGAGAAAGAGTTGGGAGAGGAAGAATTTTTAAGAGAGGCAAAAGATATGAAGGCTCTGACAGCGGCGTACCATGTTCCTTTCATCATCAACGATAACGTAGAGTTGGCCCTGGCGATAGGTGCAGACGGAGTCCATGTGGGGCAGGAAGATATGGAAGCGAGAAAAGTCCGGGAAAAGCTGGGACCGGATAAGATCATCGGCGTTTCCGCTCACTCTGTGGAGGAAGCTATAGAAGCGGAGAAAAACGGAGCAGATTATCTGGGAGCCGGGGCTGTCTTCTCCACTTCTACCAAGGGAGATGCGGGAGCACTTTCCATGGAAACCCTGAAAGCCATCTGCAGCAGCGTTTCCATACCGGTGGTAGCTATCGGCGGAATCAAGGAAGAGAATATCTTATCTCTGAAGGGAACAGGAGTGGCCGGAGCTGCTATTGTTTCAGGAATTTTTGCTCAGAAAAATATCAGAGAGGCCTGTGTCCGGCTACACAGTCTGGCAAAGGAAATGGTGGAGGAATGAAAAATATGGACATAGAGGGAGCTATTTTTGACGTGGACGGCACCCTTTTGGATTCTATGGGATACTGGGAGCATTTGGGAGATGAATATCTTCTTTCACGGCAGATACAGCCTCCGGAAAATCTGGCAAATCTTCTGGCTTCCATGACTCTTTTAGAGGCGGCAGAATATTTTAAAAAGCACTATGGGATCAGAGACGAGGCCGAAGAAATGATAAAAGACTTTGATCAATTAATGGCCGGTCATTACCGGGAAGAGATTCCGGAGAAAGAAGGAGTCCGTCAGGTGCTGGAAGATCTGCAGGAGAGACAGATCCCTATGTATATCGCTACAGCTACTCAGAGGCCAATGGTGGAGGCGGCTCTTAAACGGACGGGGCTGGACAGATACTTCCAGGGGATGATTACCTGCCAGGAGGCAGGGGAAAGCAAGAGGAATCCGCTGATCTACCAGATCGCCAGAGAAAGGCTGGGTACAAAAAAAGAGAAAACAGCAGTTTTCGAGGATGCGGTTTTTGCGGCTCAGACAGCCAAGAAAGATGGTTTTTTCCTGGTAGGCATCTATGACATCTGGGAACCCCAGCCGGAACTGCTGAAAAAAACAGCAGATATTTATTTGAAAACATGGAGTGAATGGAAATGAAGAAGGTATTAAGTATTGCAGGCTCAGATTCCAGCGGAGGAGCCGGGATCCAGGCGGATATCAAAACCATAACCGCCCATAAAATGTACGCTATGACGGCTATAACCGCCCTTACAGCCCAGAACACTACCGGCGTTTATGGAGTGGAAGAGGCTTCACCGGAATTTGTGGGAAAACAGCTGGATTGTATTTTCCGGGATATTTATCCGGATGCGGTGAAGATCGGCATGGTTTCCAATCAGGAGATCATCAAGGTCATTGCAGAAAAGCTGAGAGAATATAAAGCCGGGAATATTGTCATCGACCCGGTGATGGTAGCTACCAGCGGCAGCGCCCTTATGGTGGAGGGGGCAGGAAAAACTCTGGTGGAAGAACTCTTTCCTTTAGGAAGGATATTAACCCCGAATATTCCGGAAGCGGAAGCGCTTTCGGGAACAGAGATTAAGGACAGCCAGGATATGGAAGAAGCAGCCAGGATCATCAGTTCTTTTACTGGCGGAGCAGTCCTTGTAAAGGGAGGACATCTTATAGACCGGGCAGATGATCTTCTCTATGAACAGGGAAAATCTACCTGGCTGTCAGGGGAGAGAGTGGAGAATCCAAATACCCACGGCACCGGCTGTACCCTTTCCTCTGCCATTGCCTGCGGTCTGGCAGCAGGAAAAAGTCTGGAAGACAGCGTAAGAGAGGCCAAAGCTTATATTACAGGCGCGCTGAAAGCCGGATTAAATCTGGGTCAGGGAAACGGTCCGCTGAATCATATGTATGCTCTGCCTTTACAGGATAGCTGAACCAGTCCTGGGACAGAGGGGATGTTCTGCCTGGAAAATGGATATTAAGAATACGGGAATAAAGGAGAAAAAGAAAAAAATCATG
>DWYL01000185.1 GCA_019118685.1 Candidatus Blautia merdipullorum | reverse complement strand
TAGCCTACCCGGCCGTGATGACTTTGCTCCCTGCCGGTGTGCAGTGCGGCGCGGGCAGCGATACAGCTGGGGCAGGCACTGTATGCCCGGTCAAAGACAACTCCCCGGGCAGCCAGGGTGTCGAGATATGGGGTTTTGACGTCTGGGTGTCCGGCATAGCCCAGGCAGTCTGCCCGGAGCTGATCTGTCATGATAAATACAATGTTAGGATTTGACATATTTTCTACTCCTTTTCTACAAAATCTGGTGAAGATTTCCCATGGCCTTGCGATCCTGTCCGGAGGCCCGTGTGCTGTATATGCAGAGGGGGACGCTCAGAGATTGCTCTGATCGATGAGGCATATTCCGACGGGGTCATCCCAGTCAGCTTTTTAAACTGACGAGAGAAATAGTGGATAGAGGAATAGCCTAAAGACTCGGCAATTTGTGTGAAATTCATCTGCTCATTCCGGATCAGCTGTTTTGCGGCCTCTACTTTCATATGGGAATAATATTCTATAACCCCCTGCCTGCACCTTTCATGAAAGAGTTTCTGCAGACGGGAACGGCCGATCAGATTGTCTGAGCAGATCTGTTCAATGGTCAGATGGGCCGCCAGATTTCTGGACAGATACTGGCGGATCTCCTCAAAGGTATCTTCATCTGCATTTTCTTTTGTGGTCTTGCCTGGAGGGGAAAGAGATGCTTTTGTCTTTTTTATACTCTCTGCTCCGAGGTCCTCGGATGCGTACCGGCGGAAAAGTCCGATGAGAAACTGCTCCAGACAGGTCCGTATGACCTGTGCCGCCCCGGCAGGGGCATCTGGGCGGATGGACAGGGAGGTCTGATAAGGATCGTCAAGCCTGCCCATGAGGAATCCCCGGGCCTCCTGCACTACCCGGGCCAGAAGGCGCCGGTCCGGTTCTGTGATATGGAGGATTTTTCCCCGGAAAAATTCCATCAAAGGGCTGTCAGAAGAGAATGAGACGACGATCAGGCAGGGGGCGGTTTTACCGCCTGCTTTGACCCAGTGGAATTCATTGGGCTCATGGAAGGCGATCTCTCCTCTTGTCAGCAGGAAGGAGCGGTCTCCGGCTCCGATGGTGACATCCCCTTTATCCACACAGATAAACTCCCAGAATGGATGGGATTCTCCCGGAAAATAAAAGCCGTTCATATATTCGAAATAGTGAAGAGAGAAGAGCTGGCTGATCGCAAGCTCACTTGACAGTGAAATCCCCTGGTAAGACATCCGTCCGCCTCCTTATTTCAGGTTCTGAGGGTGCGCGCAGTGAAATTTTATTTGCTATATACATGATATCCTATATGGGCGGAAAATGCAAAGCAAACAGGCTGATCGTGCAAATCAAATAGAATATAGGATAAAGATTTCCAGAGGAATCTTCCGTACAATAAGGACAGAAAAAGCAGGAAATACAGGATTTACAGAGGAAAGGGAGAAAAGAATGGGACGCGTGTCAGAACTTCAGATCAGGGAAGCAATCGCAAATTTTAAATTTACAGGAAGGCTTACAGAACGCCAAGCCTTCGGGAGCGGACATATTAATGATACTTATCTGCTGACCTTTGAGATCGGCGATATGGGGGAGATGAAGGTGATCCTCCAGAGGATGAACCGGGAGATTTTTACAAAACCGGTAGAACTGATGGAGAATATTGTGGGAGTAATAGCCCATCTTCGGAAAAAAATCATTGAAAACGGAGGAAATCCGGAGCGGGAAACCCTTAATATTATCCCGGCAAAGGATGGTAAGGCATATTTTGTGGACTCAAAAGGAGAGTATTGGAGATCCTACAAATTTATTACAGATGCCACATGCTACGACCGGGTGGAAAAGCCGGAGGACTTCTACGAGAGCGCCGCTGCCTTTGGCAATTTCCAGAGAATGCTTGCGGACTATCCGGCGGATACTCTCTATGAGACTATCGAAGGCTTTCACGATACAAGGGCAAGATTTCAGGTTTTTAAACAGGCAGTTGAAAAAGATGTCTGCGGCAGGGCGGATTCTGTAAGGAAAGAGATCCAGTTTGTTCTTGATCATGAAGATGTGGCAAAGGTATTCGGCGAGCTTCAGGAAAAAGGGGAAATACCTTTAAGGGTGACTCACAATGATACAAAGCTTAACAACATCATGATTGACAATGTGACCAGAAAGGGGATCTGTGTGATCGATCTGGATACGGTGATGCCAGGGCTTGCAATGAATGACTTCGGAGACTCGATTCGGTTCGGGGCCAGTACTGCGGCGGAGGATGAGCGTGATCTGAGCAAAGTATCCTGCAGTATGGAGCTTTATGAAACCTATGTAAAAGGTTTTCTTGAGGGATGTGCGGGAAGCCTGACTCCCAAGGAAGTTGAACTTCTTCCCATGGGAGCAAAGGTGATGACCTATGAATGCGGAATGCGCTTTCTGACAGACTATCTCCAGGGGGATCATTATTTTAAGATACACCGTGAAGGGCATAATCTGGACCGGGCAAGAACCCAGTTTAAACTGGTGGAGGATATGGAGGCAAAATGGGATGTGATGCAGGAAATTGTCCGGAAATATCAATAATTTCATAGAAGAATTTCGGAGGAAATGAGAGACTGACCAAACATTAGTCTCTCATTTCTTTTTGTTCATGACAATAGACAGTTCGCAGAGCGTACTGTCTATTGTTTATAATCCTTGATGAAACAGAGAATAGTGATAAAAGCTTGGTATAAAGCTGCGAGCTTTTCAGGCAACAATATATTTTTGGGCCTTTTGGATCAGCATATGGAGTCCGCTTATTTTTTCCCAGGGAAGCTCCCACTCCGGCTTTCCGAAATGCCCGTAAACGGAAGTAAGAGAGTAGATAGGCTTCCGCAGATTCAGCGACTGGATGATCCCAGCCGGAGTCAAGTCATAGCATTCCCGGATGATCTCGCACAGATCGCTGTCGGGAATTTTTCCGGTGCCGTAAGTATCAACAGAAACAGAGGTAGGTTCTGCCACGCCGATGGCATAGGAAAGCTGCACCTCACAGGTGGCGCCGGAAGGCTGGTATGAGTCTCAGAGAGCGGCTTTTCGGAATGCGATCGCAGATAAGACAAACTGGTATGAACTTATGATGAAAGTATGGAAACTGGACCCGGGAGTACGCAATGCGTTTTTCAAAAACTTTATTGTCAATGCCAGCCTGTCAGGAAGCGCGCGCCAGGAAGAGATTATGGAAAAAGAAGGATGCAATGTTCCGTGGGCAATACTTCTGGATCCGACCTCTGCATGCAACATGCACTGCACCGGATGCTGGGCAGCAGAGTACGGCAACCGTCTGAATCTTACCTTTGAAGAACTTGATTCTATCGTTACCCAGGGAAAAGAACTGGGCACATATATGTACATATTTACCGGCGGCGAGCCTCTGGTGAGAAAGAAAGACGTTATTGCTCTCTGTGAAAAACATGCAGACTGCGAGTTCCTGAGCTTTACCAATGGCACATTGATCGACGAAGAATTCTGCCGGGAGATGCTCCGGGTGAAGAACTTTGTTCCAGCTATCAGTCTGGAAGGATTTGAAGAGGCAAATGACGGAAGAAGAGGCAGCGGCGTATACAACAAAGTAATGCATGCTATGGAACTGCTGAAAGAGCATGGACTTCCTTTCGGTATCTCCACCTGCTACACAAGCCAGAACTATGCAGATATCAGCAGTGAAGAGTTTTTCGATATGATCATAGATGCGGGAGCGCTGTTTGTCTGGTTTTTCCACTATATGCCTGTAGGAAGCGGCGCAGCGCCTCAGCTACTGCCGACTCCGGAGCAGAGGGCCCAGGTATACCATAAAATCCGGGAATACAGAAGCACAAAACCTATTTTCTCCATGGATTTCCAGAACGATGCAGAGTATGTAGGCGGCTGTATCGCAGGAGGAAGGAGATATCTGCATATTAACGCAAAAGGAGATGTGGAGCCCTGTGTATTCATTCACTATTCTAACGCCAATATCAGAGAATGCAGCCTTCTGGACGCCCTTAAGAGCCCGATTTTTATGGCATATCATGAGGGACAGCCCTTTAACAAAAATATGCTCCGCCCCTGTCCGATGCTGGAGAATCCTGAAAGACTCCGGGCAATGGTAAAATCCGCCCATGCAGTGTCTACAGATTATGAGTCGCCGGAAAGCGTAGACATACTTTGCGACAGATGCCAGTCCTATGCAGAGGCATGGAAGCCCGAGGCAGAGAGACTTTGGGAGCAGAGCGGGAAATGAAAGAAGATATGACAAGAATACTAATTGCTTCTATGTTGGAAAAGGCTTTTAATGACGGAAAAAGTTCACCCAGACGTGCGGCGAGAAACCTGGTGGACCTGGGAGTGGCTTTTTCAAAAGGAAGATTTCAGAAGCGTTTTTTGGTTTACGCCCAGGAAATGCTGCAGGATCAGGACAGCGCGTATTATGATTTGATCAGTGATGTGATCGTCCATGTAGACAGAAATCTCCTCGTAAATTTTGGCATGAACCTGGGATACAATGGATGTACCAAGGGAGCGCAGAAGATTCCTGTGCCGTAGGTTTTGACGTCCAGGGGGATGTTCTGGTTTACAGGAATGATACCAGGATGAAAGCCCGGGAAGCCAGAGAAAAGAGCCTGGAAGAAATATTGAGGATCCTGGCGCCCAAGGAGGTTTTATAAAAACCTCCTGAAGGGCACGATCACTACCCGGAGAACAGCATAGAAGATTTTTTTCGGCCAGCTTATTTCTTTAGGTTCATAGTTTTCTCCATAGAAATAGCTGCCATTTTCCATAACCTTGCTGTAGGTCTTATCTCTTTCGGCTTCTTCACGGACCAGGGCGTTCAGCTCAGGAGAGTCTACAGCCAGCATCAGCTCTGTATCCTGATAGGTGCTTCTCATATCCAGATTATAGGAGCCGATGATGCTCATCCGGTCACCGATCAGAACTGCTTTGGTATGGCAGGAGTGAGCTCCCATGAATTCATAAACTTTTACACCTGTTTCCCAGACATTTTCTTTTTGATTGAGATAATCCGTACAGCCCCAGGGATTGGCTCCGCTTGCCACGTCATTTGTGATGATCTCAACAGGTATCCCCTTCTGGGTCAGAGAGGAAAGGTCATCATACATTTCCGGTCCGCAGATGATGTAGGGAGTATAAATGGTAACTTCACTGCCTTCCTGCATCATCTGGTGCAGGGAGTACCACATCCAGGGCTCTTTATTTTCTGCCTGAACGGGATTAGATAATAGAGAGACTTTGTTGGTCTCCATAGTGAGGCTTTCCCAGTCCCATTCTTCCAGCATTTCAGGGTACTGTTCTGTCAGTTTATCATATTGCTTTTCCAATTCCAGGATACAATCGTTTACCTTATCTGTTAGATTAGAACAGATATAATCTTTACTTTCTTCAAGCTGCCATACTTGTTCAAAAGATTCACCGGATTGTAAATGCGGATTTCTATGTTCTCATGGGAAGCGGCGGCCTGGAACCAGGGATTGCCCCGCAGATCAAGGAAACCGCTGATGCCGTCCACAATGACCCGCACAGATACGCCCCGGTCTGCAGCATTCTGCAGAGCGGCCAGTATGTCTTTGCCCCCGTGGTCGGCATTAAAATCAAAAGTGGACAGGATGATCTCTTCTTAGGCCTCTTCGATCATACGCAGCCGGTAGGCCAGGGATTCCTCGTTGTCGTCAATATATGCGGCACGCTCTGTTCCAGTGGAATTTGAGTAAAAGGTATTCTCAGAGAAAGACTTCCGGAAAGAGTCAGATACCTTTTTATGAGGAATATATGGAACAATGAGGGCGGCAAGGTATAAAAGGAACAGGAAGAGGAGTATTCGTTTTAAAGGAATTTTTTTCCAGAAAAGTACAGATTTTTCTTTCATAGGTGCAGCTCCTTAATCTTAAATTTTTCTAAAGATTGTCAATTCATCCTGAAAAGCCTTGCTTTTATTTTTCAGTGAGTCATAATATAAGTAATAAGAAAGAAAGCAGGTGGTTGCCGATGGACATTAGGATATCCGAAGATGTACCAGAATCTTATCTTGCGGAAGTGCGGCACATCCTTTCCAACAGTGAATTTTTGCTGCTGGATAAATATTTTCATCATCATAAGACCAGCAGACTGACTCATAGCATCCATGTTTCCTATCTGTCCTGGCTGCTGGCGAAGAAGCTGGGATGTGATGAAAAGGCTGCAGCAAGAGCGGGACTTCTTCATGACTTCTGCCCCTATAATTTCCGGGAAAAGACACCCAAAGGAGAACATCCGGCTTTTCATCATCCCAAAGCGGCGGTGGAAAACAGCTCCAGGGTATTTCAGATCAATGACAGAGAGCGGGATGCAATACGTACTCATATGTTTCCTCTGGGGCCTGTGCCCAGGAATAAAGAGGCCTGGATCATCACACTGGCAGATAAAATATGTGCCGCCATGGAGTACTGCCATGTAGAAACAAACTTTATGGGGAAAGACAGGATGATCATTGCAAGGGCATCCGCATAATTTTTATTTTTCAATTCTGACATCGGGAGCTGCCGTGTGCTTTGCACGGCAGCTCTTTATGATATTCTGGTCTCGGCAGCACGCTGGGATAGGCCTAAAATGGCTTCCTGAATAAACTGGGAAAATTCCAGGGGCGGTATACAGTCTTTTATAGAAAGCCACTTTTTGATGGCGCACACAATGGCGTCCGTGTAGAATTCCGCATAGGGATCAATGGGATCTTCGGCAGGAAAAATATCCGACAGCTGCTCTGCAAGTATCCGGTGGACAACAGAGCAGAAGTAATCGGAAAATGAGTTTTGACCTTCTATGCGGAAGGTTTTGGCATAGAATTCCCGGTTTTCGTAAAAGTAGCAGCAGATGGCATCCAGCAGTTCCCTGGAATCATTAATGGGATTTTCCAGAGCAGTTTTTAAAAATTCTGTGTAATAAATCCAATTGATCAGTTCGTATTTATCCTGAAAGTGATAGTAGAAACTTTTCCGGTTCATCCCGCAGACATCACAGATATTCCCCACGCTGATCTTTTCAATGGGATGGGTCTTTATCAGTTCTTTTAATGCCAGGGCCAGCGCCCGTTTTGTAATATTGGAATCGGCCAAGAGAATCCCTCCTTAAAAATGGTGCAATAAGAAAGAATTAATGTAATAAAAAAGACCTTTATTGCATATGCCATAAACAATGCAATAAAAGTCTCACTGTTTCATTGCGGTACGGATGAAGACATCGGACTGACGACACCGCAAACACTCTTTCGTGCCAGTTACTCCCTTTTATTATTTAATGACACTATAACTTTTCACATCTGTAATGTCAAGAACCCAGGAGTTTAAGGTGACATTTCTGTAAAATCTGTAACGAAAAGACAGGCTTGATTAAGATAAAGATCTGGCCTGCCTGAGCCTTTCTACTATGCCGCAGGAAAAGCGTACCATAGTCTCTATGCTTTCCTTCATGCCCGCTTCAACCCAGCGTCTGACAATGTGGAGAAAACCTCCTGCAAAAAAGCACATTTTGTATTCCAGCATAGGGTCCAGTTTGGCTGGCTGAAAATAACTGCAGAACAGAATGCTGGTATGACTCCGGATTTTGCCAAGGAAAAATTCCAGCACATTTGCCTTCAGGCAGTTTTGGAATAAGAGGGCGTTTTCTTTGGTGGTTATAAAAAAGCAGGTGAAAAATTCTGCGTCTGTGGTCAGCTTCTGCTCTATGACCTGTCTGTGCATATTTTCGAATACTTCGGTCAGGCGGGAGACGCCTGCCCGTTTTGCAATGTCCGTCCCATTTGAACAATTCTCCTTTATCTGTAAC
The DNA here is from genome assembly GCA_019118685.1 of Candidatus Blautia merdipullorum. Lineage (GTDB taxonomy): Bacteria > Bacillota > Clostridia > Lachnospirales > Lachnospiraceae > Blautia > Blautia merdipullorum. Next base: position 7,219 of record DWYL01000185.1, on the reverse strand, counting down.
AGAAAAGAATTTCTGCCTTGTGTGAACGCTTTTTTTATACTATACTACACCATAAAAAATGTTACAAGTGTGACAAAATCTCAGTTAGAAAGCGCCTGTATTTTTGTGAGGAGATGAACAGATGATGAAAAAGGATAAGAACCTGGCGGCAGCCGGATATAAGAAATTAAAAAGGTTTATGAAGAATTAAAGAAGACCAGCCCTGATTCAGCCAACCTTTCCAGATATCTTTACCGGTGTATGAAATTTCCCGTATATGATAATACAGAGATACAGTACTATTCTTGCGGGGAAAAATTTTTCCCCTGTTTTCTGGAAGAACTGGAAAAAGCAGAGAGATTTATTTTTATGGAATACTTCGCCTTTTCCGAAGGGAAGATGTGGAATACGATCCTGGAAATATTAAAACGAAAAGCGGCCCAAGGTGTGGAAGTGCGTTTTTTATATGACGGAACCTGTTCTTTTAAAAATCCTTACAACTATGCGGAGACTTTGAAAAGTTATGGGATACATGCCAGAGCGTTTAACCAGATCCGGCCTGTCCTTTCTACAGTGCAGAACAACCGGGACCACAGAAAAATCACAGTGGTGGACGGACACACGGCATTTACAGGCGGTATTAACCTGGAAGATATCTATATCAATGAAGAAGAGCGGTATGGTTACTGGAAAGACACTGTGATAAAGCTTCGGGGAGACGGCGTAAAGAGCTTTACGGCTATGTTTCTTCAGTCCTGGAATTTATACAGTAATAAGGGAGAAGAAGACTATCCAAGGTATCTTTCCCCTGTCTCTTTACAGCATCGGGAAGGAAAACCGGCGGGATTTGTAATCCCTTATTGTGACAGTCCCTTGGATAAGGATAACACCGGAGAGTCTGTTTATATGGATATCCTTTATAATGCAAAACGATATGTACATATTATGACTCCATATCTGATCCTGGATAATGAGATGATCACGGCTCTTACCTATGCGGCCAGGAGAGGGGTAGACGTAAAGATCCTTATGCCTGGCATCCCGGACAAACCCTATGCTTTTGCAGTGGCAAAGACCTTTTACCCGGAACTTCTGAAGGCAGGGGTAAAGATTTACCAGTTTCAGCCGGGATTTCTCCATGCGAAAAGTTTCGTGGCCGATGACGAGAAGGCGGTGGTGGGAACCATCAATCTGGACTACCGCAGTCTGTATCTGCACTTTGAATGCGCCGCTTTTTTCTGCCATATGGAAGCTGTAAACAGTGTGGAAGAGGATTTCCAGCAGACTCTGCGGCGCAGCAGGAGAATTACGCTGAAAACATGTAAAAATGAAAAAACGGGGACAAAAATATACGGAAGGCTGCTGCGCCTGATCGCGCCTTTAATGTGAAAAAAATTCATTTTTAAAAGAGTACTTGACTTATAAAGCTAATGAGTTATAATGTCTTTCGGAAACAGTTTACAAAGAAACTGTTTCTTTATGAACATAAAAGAGAGGTGTGATGATGGGAACGACTACAGAATTGTTTATGGGTATGCGGAGTTTGTTCCGTTTGTATGACAAGATGCTGAAGAAAGTATGTACAGAACACGACCTTACAATTGTTGAAGCAGATATTATCAGTTTTTTGCAGAATAATCCGGAAAAAGACATGGCGGCTGATATTGTGGAGCTGCGGGGGCTTTCCAAGGGAGCTGTATCAAAAGCAGTAGAATCTTTGATACAGAAATCTCTTCTGGAGCGGATTCCGGATACAGAAGACAGGAGAAAGATCCATCTGAAACTGAAAACCCAGGTGGGACCGGTTGCAGAGAGCATTGATGAAGTAAGAACCGAATTTATAAATACGGTACTGGAAGGATTTACAAAAGAGGAACTGAAAGTGTATGCGGGTTTCAGGGACAGGCTGTTCGACAATATAAAGAAGGCAATGGAAGGAAGCGATAAGATATGAAACAGACAAAACAGAATCAGATAGAATTGGAGAAAAAAGATAACAGCAGCCCGGGCGGCGTCAATGAAGACAAGGAGTTTCTGCGGACAGAGCCTCTTGGAAAGCTGCTTTTAAGACTGGCGCTGCCCACAGTGGCGGCACAGCTCATCAATATGCTGTACAACATTGTTGACAGGATTTATATCGGCCATATTCCTGATATAGGAGCTACGGCTCTGACGGGTGTAGGCGTGTGCATGCCATTGATCATGATTGTTTCTGCATTTGCAGCCCTGGTGGGATACGGCGGAGCGCCCAGAGCCTCTATTTTTATGGGCAAGCAGGATAAGGAATCAGCGGAAAAAACCCTGGGAAACTGCTTTATGCTGCAGATTCTTATCTCTGTTGTACTTACTGTGGTGCTGCTGATATGGAACAGAGATTTTCTTATGGCCTTTGGCGCCAGCGAGAATACCATAGAATATGGCGTTAACTATATGAACATCTACGCTCTGGGAACCATATTTGTGGAGATTACCCTGGGAATGAACGCCTTTATTACTGCTCAGGGCTTTGCAAAAACAGGAATGCTTTCCGTTCTCATCGGTGCAGTTTCCAACATTATCCTGGACCCGATTTTTATCTTTGGTTTTAACATGGATGTGCGGGGAGCCGCTCTTGCCACGATTATTTCCCAGGCCCTTTCCTGTATCTGGGTGGTCAGCTTCCTGTGCGGGAAAAAGACTTTTCTGAGAATCCGGAGAAAAAATCTCAGGCTTATCCCCAAGATCATTATGCCTTGTCTGGCCCTGGGAGTTGCCACTTTTATCATGCAGGCCAGCGAGAGTGTGATTTCTGTATGCTTTAACAGCTCTCTCCAGAAATACGGAGGAGACATTGCGGTAGGAGCTATGACCATTCTTACAAGCGTTATGCAGTTTGCCATGCTTCCTCTTCAGGGGCTTGGACAGGGGGCACAGCCCATCATCAGCTACAGCTACGGCGCAGGAGATGGGGGAAGAGTCCGGGCGGCATTTAAGCTTCTGCTTAAAGTCAGTCTGGGATATTCAATCCTGCTGTGGATTCTGGTCATGCTGCTCCCGGGAGGATTCGCAGCTATGTTCACATCGGATCCCCAGCTGATGGAATACACCAGGACGGCTCTTCGTATTTATATGGGAGCTATGTTCCTCTTTGGAATACAGATGGCCTGCCAGATGACATTTAATGCGCTTGGAAAAGCAAAGGAATCTATTGTTGTTGCTGTAATGAGAAAGTTTATCCTGCTGATTCCACTGATCTATATCATGCCTCAGATCATCAGATCCAACCAGGCTATGGCGGTTTATATGGCAGAGCCTATCGCAGATTTTCTGGCTGTGACATTTACAGCGGTTCTGTTTGCTGTACAGTTTAAGAAAATCCTGAAAGGCATTGACAAAACACAAGGTCGCAGAAAGCCTCCAGAACGCCGCAGATACCTGCTATGAGCTGGATCTTGGAATGGAGTGTATCCGTAATAAGATCAGAGACCGTAATTCAGAAAAAGGAAAGGACTCCTAACCTTCGGGTATGGATATAGAAACAAAAGGAATATTCTGCAATCCTCCCAGGAGACTTATAATAAGAGCAGTTAAGAGATGAGGAGGTATGGATCATGGAATATGCAACTTTAAATAATGGATTGAAAATGCCGATGGAAGGAATCGGAACCTTTCTTCTTCAGCCTGCAGAGGCAGAGGAATCTGTATATCAGGCACTGAAAGCAGGATATCGTCTGGTAGATACGGCTAATGCCTATATGAATGAAAAAGGTGTGGGAAGAGGAATTAAGAAAAGCGGTGTGAAGAGAGAGGACATTTTCCTTGTGACAAAGCTGTGGCCTACAGAATATGAAGACGGAGCAAAAGCCATTGAGGATACGCTGAAGAGACTGGATACGGATTATGTGGATCTTCTGATCCTCCATCAGCCGGTAGGAAATTATCTGGCAGGATATAAGGCAATGGAAGAAGCCTATAAGGCCGGAAAGGTAAAGGCCCTGGGTCTTTCTAATTTCCCGCAGGAGCGGATCCAGGATGTGATCGATCACTGCGAGATCAAGCCTCAGATGGTACAGGTAGAGGCTCATCCTTATTATCCTCAGACAGAACTGAAAGCTTATCTGGCAAAATATGAGATGGTGCTGATGACCTGGTATCCTCTTGGACACGGAGATAAATCTCTTGTGGGTGAAGAAGTATTTACCAAACTTGCAGAAAAATACGGAAAGACCAATGCCCAGATTGTTCTCAGATGGCATGTACAGGCTGGCAATGTGATCATTCCGGGCTCTAAAAACGCAGAACATATCAAGGATAACTTCAACATCTTCGACTTTGCACTGACAGAGGAAGAGATGGCAGAGATCGGAAAGCTGGATAAGAATACCAGATATTACAACATGTCTCTGGAAGATGCAGCTAAGAACTATCTGTCTTTGCAGATTGATTTTAATGCTCAGGAGTAAGAAAAATCCTGAGGAGCCCCACAAAGAGCAAATGCTTATGTGGGGCTCCTTTTTTGGCAATATGAAGGAAAACCTGGATATGGCTTTACATTTTCATACAGGATATCTTATAATTGAACAAAGGTCAGGAGCCGGAATATAGAGCTTCTTTAAAGAGGAGAGGAGTATATGGGAAAAGTATTCAATATCACAGCAGACTGTAAACCAGAGCTTCATTATATGGTAAACATCGACAGTCGTTTGAAAAAAATCAAAGAACTGATAGACAAAGGAGAATACTTTGCCATAAATCGTGCCAGGCAATATGGTAAAACAACAACATTACGGGGATTGAGCCGTTTCCTTCAGAAAGAATATCTGGTGGCAGACATGGATTTTCAAACCTTTGGAGACGCAAAATTTAAAAATGAAAATGTTTTTTCTCTAGCATTTGCCAGAGTATTTATCAGGGTGCTGAAAAGAAAAGAGAACACTTTTTCAGAAAGAATGCAGGAAATCATCCGGGAGATGGAAGAAATATTAAGAAGAAAAGATGAGAACTTTGAATTGCAGGAACTATTTGAGTATGTAAGCGATATCTGCGGTGCAGCAACTGCTCCTGTGGTACTGATCATCGATGAGGTAGACAGTGCTACAAATAATCAGGTTTTTCTGGATTTTCTTTCACAGCTGCGGGCATATTATATAGACCGGGATCAGACTCCGGCTTTCAGATCTGTAATTCTGGCAGGAGTTTATGATATAAAAAATCTAAAGATGAAGATAAGACCGGGAGACAGTCACCGGAGAAATAGCCCCTGGAACATTGCAGTGAAATTTGATGTAGACATGAGCTTTTCAAAAGAGGATATTGCAGGCATGCTCAGAGAGTATGAGGCAGACTGGAATACAGGGATGGATATACAGGAAACAGCAGGAGGTCTGTATGCTTATACTTCCGGTTATCCGGTTTTGGTCTCGGCGCTGTGCAAGATCCTGGATGAAGAGTTACCTGCTTCAGGAAGGTATCCGGATAAAAAGTCTGCCTGGACACAGAAAGGCTTGCTGGAAGCTGTGAGAATCCTTTTGTCAGAAAAGAATACCCTTTTTGAGTCTATGATCAATAAGCTTAGTGATTATCCTCAACTGAAAAGCATGGTGAAGACGATGCTGTTTACCGGGCAGAGCATTCTGTATAATCCGGATAATGAAGGGATAGATATGGCTGTTATGTTTGGATTTGCGTCTGTGGCAGACAATACAGTAAGGATTGCCAACCGTATTTTTGAGACACGGCTGTATAATCTGTTTCTTTCTGAGTTGGGGGAAGGGGGAGCAGATCTATATAAAGAGTCTTTAAAAGATAAGGAAGGGTTTGTGGAAAACGGCATATTGAACATGAAACGGGTCCTGGAAAAGTTTACAGTACATTTTCATGACATTTATGGAGACTGTGACGGGGATTTTCTGGAGGAAGATGGACGGAAATATTTTCTTTTGTATCTGAGACCTATTATTAATGGAACAGGAAATTATTATATAGAGGCAAGAACAAGGAATCTGCGCAGAACAGATGTGATCGTAGATTACAATGGCGTACAGTATATTATTGAAATGAAAATATGGCATGGAGAAGAATATCACCGCCGGGGAGAAGAACAGCTGGCGGGATATCTGGAAGATTACCATCAAAAGCAGGGGTACCTGATCAGTTTTAATTTTAATAAAAATAAAAAGCCGGGAATAAGAGAAGTCCGTATAAAGGATAAAATTATAATTGAAGCAGTTATTTAGGCTGAAGAAAAGATTATAGAGAAAATAGACTGTTTGAAACAGGACAGATTAAGATTTATTAAAATCACAATCTGTCCTGTTTCCATATAAAATATTTTACAGAAAGCTCCCGGTCCGGCTTTGGGAGCATTTTTTTATGTCCTCTAAAGTACCTGCAGCCACGATCCGTCCTCCGTCCAGACCGCCCCCAGGTCCCATGTCTATGATATAATCGGCATTTCTTATTACATCCAGATCATGTTCGATAACAATAACAGTAGCGCCCTGGCTGATCAGCGTCTGGAACACGCCCAGAAGTGTCTGGACATCCAGAGGGTGAAGGCCGATGGTAGGCTCGTCGAAAATGAAAACAGAGTCGGCCTGGGGCTTTCCCATTTCGCTGGCCAGCTTCAGCCGCTGGGCTTCCCCTCCGGAGAGACTGGGAGTCTCTTCTCCCAGAGTCAGATAGCCAAGGCCCAGATCCTGAAGGATCTGAAGACGCTGATGGACGGATTTCAGATCTTTACAGGCTTCCAGGGCCTGGGAAACGTCCATGGACATGAGCTGAGGCAGGGAATAGGAGGCCCCGGCTTTATTTATATACCGGATCAGCCCGGCTTCTTTGGAGTATCTGGAGCCTCGGCATTGGGGACAGGGAATCTCCACATCAGGAAGAAATTGCACGTCCAGGCTGATTACCCCGGTGCCGTCGCAGACCGGGCAGCGGAGAGATCCGGTGTTATAGGAGAAAGCCCCTGCCTTCCAGCCTTTCTCTTTGGCTGTGGGAGTTTTTGCAAAAGTTTTCCGCAGTTCGTCATGGATGTTGGCATAGGTAGCTACTGTGGAGCGGACGTTGATGCCGATAGGAGTGGCGTCGATTAGCTTCACCTGTTTGATATCCGGAGCTTCTATAGAGCGCACATGATCCGGCAGCTTCTTTTTTTTTGTCAGGGATTCCAGGCCGGGGACCAGACTTTCCAGCACCAGGGTGGTCTTACCGGAACCGGAGACTCCTGTGACCAGGGTAAGTCTGCCTTTTGGAATGT
>DWYL01000184.1 GCA_019118685.1 Candidatus Blautia merdipullorum | reverse complement strand
AATTGGAAAGATAGTGCCCATCATGATTTTCAATATATGATTCAGCAGGAGTTAGAGTTCGCCGCTCTCATTCCAGACTATTTAGAGGAATGGATTAAAAGTATAAATACAGATGTTCGGCCTGTTGTATCAAGTGACACAATCAATAGACAGTGTATACTTTTGAATTTCAATTATACCGATACCCTTGAACGTATATATGATATACCTGAAGATAAAATTTTGTACATTCACGGAAAGGCACTGCGAGATGATAAACTAATAGTAGGACACCATGCTATCAATAGATTTCAAGAAGGCTCTATACCGGCGTTTAATGCACCAGAAGACCATGGAAAGTATTTGACGATTGAAGATGAAGATGTTAGGATAGTAGAGGCACTGGAGATAATTAAAGATTATTTCAGAGTGACATACAAAGATACAGAAAGTATTATAGAAAAAAATAGGTATTTCTTTAAATCTCTAGCGGATATAACTGAGGTGTTTATATTGGGGCATTCCTTATCTGATATAGATATGGACTATTTTGTCAAAGTCAGAGAATGTGTTTCACCTTGGTGTAGATGGTATATTTCATATTATTCTGAAGATGACAAATGTAATATAGAGTGGCTTGCTAGGAAATTAAATATAGAAGTCTCTATGATACAGATTCCGAATCTATGATAGATAAATCCATATGGTTTAATTTGCATAATGAGAATAATATTAGAGCATAGCTGAAAGGTGGTACTTTTGGCCGATATAATGCGCTAAAAAATAACAATTTTTTTTGGTCATTACTTGACACGGGCGGGAAAATCTACTTTATTAAGGATCATAGCCGGAGAAGAAGTACCGGATACAGGAGAGGTAGTTCGGCAAAACAGCCTGAAAATCCTGTGGCTGCCTCAGAGTCCTGAGTTTCCTGAGACTGGGACGCTGGCATCCTATGCTTTGAGGGGAGAGCCTCAGACAGACTGGCAGGTTCAGAGTTATCTGAATATTTTGGGGCTTACAGACCTGGATATCCCTCTGTCTGCGCTCTCCGGAGGTCAGAAAAGAAAAGCGGCCATGGCAAGGATACTTTCTCAGGAGTTTGATGTGCTTCTTCTGGATGAGCCCACGAATCATCTGGACATGGAGATGACAGCCTGGCTGGAGGAATACCTGAAAAATATGAAGAAAACCCTTCTTATGGTTACTCATGACCGCTATTTTCTGGACAGGACTGTAAATAAGATATTGGAGATCAGTCATGGAAAAGTCTATGAGTACGGAACAGACTACTCAGGATTCCTGAAGATGAAGGCCCAGAGAGAAGAAATGGAGCTGGCCAGTGAGAGAAAGAGAAAAAGTATCCTGCGTATGGAAACAGAGTGGGCAAAAAGAGGATGCAGAGCAAGGAGCACTAAGCAGAAGGCAAGGCTTCAGAGACTGGAAGAACTGAAAAAAGGAAAAGGTCCTGCAAAGGAACAGAACGTTGAGCTGGAAAGCCAGGCTGTGCGGATGGGCAGGAAAACCATTGAACTCCATCATATCAGCAAAAGCTATGGAGAAAAGAAACTGATTCAGGATTTCAGCTATATCTTTCTGAAAAACCAGAGAGTGGGCTTTATCGGCCCAAATGGCTGCGGAAAATCCACCTTGATGAAGATCATAGCCGGGATCCTCCGGCCGGATTCAGGAACTGTGGAAAAAGGCGAGACCATCAGGATTGGCTATTTTGCTCAGGAAGAACAGGAAATGGATCCTGATAAACGGGTCATTGACTACGTGAAAGACATAGGAGAGTACTTTCGAACAGGAGAGGGAAGGATCAGTGCCTCCCAGATGCTGGAACGTTTTCTTTTTACTCCGGATATGCAGTACGCTCCTATCGGAAAGCTTTCAGGAGGAGAAAAACGAAGACTGTATCTCTTAGGAGTGCTGGCAGGGGAGATCAACGTGCTGATCATGGATGAAGCCGGAAACAACCTGCATATTCCGACTATGACAATCCTGGAAGACTACCTGATATCTTTCCAGGGAATTGTTGTCACCGTATCCCATGACCGGTATTTCCTGGACGATGTGGCAGACAGGATCTTTGAATTTGATGGAAAAGGAAATCTCACTCAGTATGAAGGCGGATATACAGAGTATCTGGAGGCAAAAAAAAGCAGCCTTTCCAAAAGCAAAGAAAAAGAGCGGCCTCAGATAAAAAAAGAAGCTGAAAAAGATTGGAAAGGACAGCGGCCTGCCAAGCTGAAATTTTCTTTTAAAGAACAGAGAGAATATGAGACGATCGATCAGGACATAGCTGCTCTGGAGGAGAAAATAGAAAAACTGGATCAGGAGATAGAGGCAAATGCCACCAATTCTTTAAAACTTAATGAATTAATGGGTGAAAAAGGGAAGGCGGAGGCTGCCCTGGAAGAAAAAATGGACCGCTGGGTATACCTCACAGAACTGGCTGAACGGATTGAGGCCGGGAAAAACAAATAAATAATATCTGTTGTTAAAAGTGCACAAAAATAAAATTAAATATTAGTAAAAAAATACAGCTTGACGGTAGGGAACACTTTAGTATATAGTAACTATTAGCAGAAGAAAATAGGGAAACGATATATTGATAGTGTGTTACTGGTAAGCAGGCATAAACTATCCGGTATATTCACTTGAAAACTGTTAAAGGCTCTAAGTGGGTTTTTAGCTGCTGTGGTGATAGGGCGGATATGTTTGTGCTTTTCTTTTTGTCAGTAGAAGAGAGCTATAAGAAAAACAAGGAATTCTTAGAAGATGTATCAGATTATCAAGGTATTAAATAATAATGCGATCCTGGCCTATCACGATGAGAACGAAAGGATACTTTTGGGAAAAGGAATCGGATTCGGGAAAAAACCAGGAGAACGTTTTGAAAAGATTCTGGGAGCTAAAGTCTATGCTCTGGAAGCAGGGGAAAAGCAGAGTTCTGCTGTAAATGCGGTCAATGTTATCGAACCAGTGTATTTAGAAGCCGCGGGGCGGATCATAGATGAGGCAGAGATGGTGTTTGATTCCATTAACAGGGGGATTCTTCTTCCTCTGGCAGATCATATTGCCTTTGCTGTCCGAAGGGAGAAAGAAGAAAACATATACATACCGAATCCTTTCATCCCGGATATTAAGCTTCTGTTTGAGAAAGAGTACTCTGTGGCTTTAAAAGGCAGAGAGATCGTTGGAGAAATGACCGGATGCAGGATATCAGAGGACGAGGTGGGATTTATCGCTTTGTACATCCATTCCGGACTTTCTAATGAGCATGTGTCTGAAACCCTGAAGACCACGCAGATCATTGATGAGAGTATGAAGATCATAGAGGAACAGATGGAGCAAAAATTGAAAACAGATTCTCTCTCCTGCATCCGCCTTGTCAGTCATCTTTATTATATGGTGGTCCGGGCAAGGACAGGGGAAGGAGTTAATATTGATTTAAATGATTTCATGGAAGCCAGCTATCCCCGGGCAAATGAGACTGCCAGGATAGTGTGTGAATACATGGAAGAAGCAATGGGGAAACCTATTGCAAAAGAAGAAGTGGGTTTTCTGGCTGTACACATACAGAGAGCAGCGGCCTGACAGGCTGCAGAAAAGAGAAAATATCCCATAGAAATATGGGCTATTGCGTATCGTCTAAGACGAACGCAGATAAAATTAAATCAACATGAAGGGAGATTTTTAAAATGAAAAACTTTGAGTACACAATTAAGGACGAACTGGGGATCCATGCAAGACCGGCAGGAATGCTTGTAAAAGAGGCTAAAAAATATCAGAGCAAGATCACAATCACAAAAGACGGAAAAACAGCAGAAGCTTCCAAGCTCATGGCCGTTATGTCTTTAGGAGTAAAATGCGGACAGACTGTACAGATTGCTGTAGACGGACCGGATGAGGAAGCGGCAGCTGCCGGCATCCAGGCTTTCTTTGAGGGAAATCTGTAAGACTAAGAGGTAATAAAGTATGGAATGTCTGAAAGGCAAATCAGTTTATAAAGGAGTTGCCCTGGGAAAGATTTCTGTTCTGAAAAAGGATGATTATGTAGTAAAACGTGTAAAGGTAGAAGATCCTGAAGCAGAGATCGAAAGAGTTTCTCAGGCAAAAGAAAAAGCAAGGGAACAGCTTCAGAAGCTGTATGACAAAGCAGTAAAAGAAGTAGGAGAGGCCAGTGCGGCAATTTTCGAGGTGCATCAGATGATGCTGGATGATGATGATTATAATGAATCTATTGAAAATATTATCCGTACCCAGGAAGTGAATGCAGAATACGCTGTGGCCACTACAGGCGATAACTTTTCCCAGATGTTTGCCAGCATGGATGATGATTATATGAAAGCCCGTGCAGCAGATGTAAAGGATATCTCTGAACGTCTCGTGAGAAACCTGTATGGCGGAGACGGAGGAGATATGGAGTTTGATCAGCCGGTAATCATCGTAGCCGATGATCTTTCTCCCAGCGAGACAGTACAGATGGATAAAGAAAAAATCCTGGCTTTTGTAACAGTACATGGCTCTACAAATTCTCATACAGCTATTCTGGCCCGTATGATGAATATCCCTGCTCTGATCGGCGTAGATATGGATCTGGATAAGCTGAAAACCGGCATGGAGGCTGTGGTAGACGGGTTTTCCGCAGAGGTGATCTTTGATCCCGACGAAGAGGTCCGGATGGATGCCAGAAAGCGGATCCAGGAAGAGGAAGAAAAGACAAAGCTTTTATTAGAACTGAAGGGGAAAGAAAACGTTACAAAAAGCGGCCATAAGATCAACATTTATGCCAATATCGGCAGTGTGGGCGACATGGGCTATGTACTGGAAAATGATGCCGGAGGCATTGGTTTGTTCAGAAGCGAGTTCTTATATATCGGCAGAAATGAGCTGCCCAGTGAGGAAGAACAGTTCCAGGTTTACAAACAGGTTGCTCAGACTATGGCAGGCAAGAAAGTGATCATCCGTACGCTGGATATCGGAGCGGACAAGCAGGCGGATTATCTGGGGCTGGGCAAAGAAGACAACCCTGCTCTGGGATACAGAGCAATCCGTATCTGTCTTACACAGCCGGAAATTTTTAAGACTCAGCTCAGAGCTCTTTTTAGAGCAGCGGTATATGGAAACATTTCCATTATGTATCCTATGATCACTTCTGTAGAAGAAGTCCTGGAGATCAAAAAGATTGTTAAAGAAGTTAAGGAAGAACTGAAAGCAGACGAAACTCCTTATAAAGATGATGTGGAAGAAGGAATCATGATCGAGACTCCTGCATCAGTGATCATCAGTGATGACCTGGCTAAGGAAGTCGATTTCTTCAGTATAGGAACTAATGATCTGACCCAGTATACCCTGGCAATTGACCGTCAGAATGAAAAACTGGACAGGTTTTATAATCCTCATCATAAGGCGATCCTGAGAATGATCCAGACAGTAGTGGATAATGCCCATAAAGAAGGTAAATGGGCCGGGATCTGCGGCGAGCTGGGAGCTGATACAGAGCTTACCGAGACCTTTGTAAAGATGGGTATTGATGAGCTTTCTGTTGCTCCGTCTATGATTTTAAAGCTTAGGAAAATCGTCAGAGAAATGCCGTGAAAGTGAGCGGATATGAAAGAAAGACAAAGGCTAAAAGACATAGAGTTTAAAGAAATGGCCGAGGCTTTTCTGGAAGGAGCCGGCGGATGTGAGAATATAATCGGCTGCTATAACTGTATTACCAGACTGCGTCTTAAAGTAAAAGACCAGGCTGCGGTAGATGAAGAAAAAATAAAAACATCCGGAGCAGCAGCGGTATTTTGGCCAGAGCCTGATCTTGTTCATATTGTGATCGGACCCCAGGTATTTGATATAACCAGGGAACTCAAAAAGCTTTTGAAAACTTGAAAATCAAAAAAGAAAAGGAATATTTCAGCTTTGGATCTTTTATAATCCTTCAAACAGAAATATTCCTTTTTTATATTACTTCCGATATACAAAATCAGGAAGACCGGAGGTATCCAGCGGCACATTTACGGTTCCCTGGATCAGAGGAAGAGCATAGGCGATAAAGTCCTGGGTAATATCAGAACCATCCTCAGAAATCCATTCCAGAGGAACAGTTTTTTCTTTGTTACAGATCTGATTCACATCCTCAAGCCCCAGATGCATGCGGTAGGGAATACTGGTGTCTCTTATATAACATACCATTTTTCCTGTCTCACCCTTTAACGCACAGCGGACGCCAAACTGTCCTGCGGCTATGGCTTCTTCCTGGTCTGTAGCTGAGATCATGGCAGCTGAACACCGCTGACTGACATTTAATTCTACGGAGCGTGCTTTTACTCCGAGACGGCTGCGGACCAGATTCTCCAGATATTTCCCACAGCCGGCCAGCATTTTATGGCCAAAAGTATCTGTGCCCACAGCATTGTCATATTCGCAGATAAAGGTTCCTTTGTCATCATGGATCCCTTCAGAAACACAGACGATCACATTTGAATTTACTTCAAAGCATTCCTGGATCCGGGTGAGAAATGCTTCCTGATCAAATGCTGTTTCGGGAAGATAAATAAGAAGAGGATTATCCCCTGTATACTTTCTGGCAAGGGCTCCTGCAGCAGTGAGCCAGCCTGCGTGGCGTCCCATGATCTCTACGATAGTCACGGATTTTGTTTCATAGACATTGGCATCGGTCACAATTTCTCTGACAGTGGAGGCTACGAATCTTGCAGCGCTTCCAAAGCCGGGAGTATGATCGGTGAGAACCAGATCATTGTCTACCGTCTTGGGCTCTCCGATTACACGGATAGGGCTGTTTATTCGTTCTGCATACCGGGAAAGTTTGCTTACAGTATCCATAGAATCATTGCCGCCTATATAAAAGAAACAGCCGATATCCAGCTCTTCAAATTTCTGAAACAGAAGTGGATATATAGGATCATTCAGATCTTCCGGAAGTTTATAACGGCAGGAACCAAGATAGGCTCCGGGAGTAGTCTTCAGCTTCTCCAGATCATTTCCATGGAATACTTTCTGGAAGTCCAGAACTTTTCCTGACAGAAATCCTTCGATGCCGTTTATCATTCCGTATACACTGCCGATAGAATCCTGGATAAGGCCTTCAGAGACCACTCCGTAAAGACTGCTGTTGATCACGGCAGTAGGACCGCCGGACTGGCCTACGATTATATTTTTTCTGTTCAATGTTTAGATTTGTATGGACAGAGGTCTGACCATACCCTCCTTTCTTGGGTTTTTTTCTGGAATTCTGGCATTTATTATAGCATGGATTTGGTAAAATTGCATTAAGAAATACTTGCCTGGAGGGGAAAATGTGATATAATAGTTTTAGGTTTTCTATGGGCTGATTTACGCAGTCCTGTGAAAGAGGGAACTTAGAAAATTCTATATGGAGGTCTTTAGTTATGTTAGTATCAGCAGCAGAAATGTTAAAGAAAGCGAAAGCAGGACATTATGCAGTAGGTCAGTTCAATATCAATAACCTGGAATGGACAAAAGCAGCTCTTCTTACAGCAGAAGAATGCAAATCCCCTATTATCCTGGGAGTTTCTGAAGGCGCTGGAAAATATATGTGCGGCTTCAAAACCGTTGCAGACATGGTAAAAGCCATGATGGAAGAACTGAAAATCACAGTGCCGGTAGCTCTTCACCTAGACCATGGTACATATGACGGATGCTACAAATGTATCAAAGCAGGATTCTCATCTATCATGTTTGACGGTTCTCATTACCCAATTGAGGAGAATGTAGAGAAGACAAAAGAACTGGCAGGAGTATGCAAGGGCCTTGGCCTTTCTCTGGAAGCTGAAGTCGGATCGATCGGTGGAGAGGAAGACGGCGTTGTAGGTATGGGTGAATGTGCAGATCCTCAGGAATGCAAAATGATCGCTGATCTGGGCGTAGACATGCTGGCAGCTGGTATCGGAAATATCCATGGAAAATATCCGGAAAACTGGCCGGGACTTCGCTTTGATGTATTGGACGATATCCAGAAACTGACAGGAGAAATGCCTCTGGTACTTCACGGCGGCACAGGAATTCCTGCAGATATGATTCGTAAAGCTATTGACTTAGGCGTTTCTAAGATCAATGTAAATACAGAGTGCCAGTTATCCTTCGCAGCAGCTACAAGAAAATATATCGAAGAAGGCAAAGATAATGAAGGAAAAGGATATGACCCACGTAAATTATTAAAACCAGGCTTCGAAGCAATCTGCGATACAATCAAAGAAAAAATGGAACTTTTCGGTTCTGTTGGAAAAGCATTCGAATAAATAAGGCAAAAGCAAGGGGCCGTTGCAAATAGAGAAATCTATGGTGCAATGGCTCCGCTTTTATGACTAATAACAAAGCAACACTACTCATTTTTACTCTAC
>DWYL01000183.1 GCA_019118685.1 Candidatus Blautia merdipullorum | reverse complement strand
GTTGGCAACTCCAGACCGCATTCTCTCAGCAAACCCGTACGATAAATGACAGAATGCATCAGGATATATTTTCCTAAGGGCATTCTCCCCATTTCTTTCCAAGTGAAGATCTCTCCCTCCGGCATATATTTTTTATAGCGCATGATCTTTTTTCTCTTGGCGCCCTGTTTTTCATAGACAAAATTGCTGATCATCATATCCAGTACCTGAGGACCGCCTGTAATCTCTTCCAGCTTGTCCAGGATCTTATGATAAGCCTCGGCATTTACCCAGTCGTCACTGTCCACCACTTTAAAGTACAGCCCTGTAGCATTTTTAATGCCTGTATTTACCGCTCCTCCATGACCGCTGTTTTCCTGATGAATAGCTTTTACAATGGTGGGGTATTTTGCCGCATATTCATCAGCAATCTTTGCCGTATCGTCCTTAGAGCCATCATCTACGATCAAGATTTCCACCAATTCTCCACCTTCCAAAAGAGAGTCCACACAATTTCTCATATAAGCCTGTGAATTATAACAGGGTACTGTAACCGATAACAATTTCATCTTAAAAGTCCTCCTCAATATACTTTCTGTAAGCTGAAAAGGCAGAGGGAATCGGGTATCTTCCCTTTGTCTCCTTTTTGTCCACAAAAATCAGCTCACCTATCTTTTTCTCCTCTGTCGAAGCCACCTTGATAAAATAGCCCTTCATTCTCCATTCCACATGGGAAAAAATATGTTTTGCCTCCCCTGCGTCTGCTATATGGAGAGGTATCAGCCCTAATTTCTCAACACAAGAAAGAATCTCTTCCCTGGAAAGATTTCCGTCACAGTTAGGCAGCTCATAGAGACCTCCCAGCAGACCTCCCGAAGGCCGTTTTTGAATTGCAAATTCCTGTCCGTTCTGAAGGATCAATACCGTCCTCTCTTCAACCTTTCTTTTCTTTTTAGGTGCTTTTTTTGGAAATTCCCCTACCCGGTCATAGGCTCTTGCAAGGCAGAAATCTCTTACCGGACATACCGGACATTTTGCCGGCCCATTGGGTACGCAGACCAAAGCACCCAATTCTATAAGGCTCTGATTAAACTCTCCCGGGACATCCAAAGGTATGATCTTTCTCAGAATATCCTCTGCCTTCTTTTTGGTTTTCTGCTTTAAAATATCTTCCGGCTCCTCGGTCAGCCGTGCAAATACCCGCAGAACGTTTCCGTCTACCGCCGGCTCGGGAATCTGATAAGCTATAGATGAAATGGCGCCTGCCGTATAGCTTCCTATTCCCGGCAGAGCTAAAATTTTCTCATAATCTTTGGGGATCACACCCCCGTATCTGTCCCTGATCTCTATAGCCGCTTTCTGCATATTTTTCACTCTGTTATAATACCCCAGTCCTTCCCAGAGTTTCAGCAGTTTCTCCTGGGGGCATCCGGCCAGATCTTCTATATCAGGAAGCTGGGCCAGAAATCTGGAATAATACCCTTTAACAGCTTCTACCCTGGTCTGCTGGAGCATAATTTCAGACACCCACACATGATAGGGGGTGGGGTCTGTTCTCCATGGCAGTTCTCTTTTATTCTTTTCGTACCAGGACAGCAGAGGTTCTACGATTTCTTCTAACATACTTGCTCCTGCTTCTTTTTATCTAGTAAAACCCTAACAGGTTTTGACAAATTTATCAAGTCTTTTCTTACAATGCAGTCGTAAGCAAGGATCTTGACTCCGGCATTTTCCGCCTCCCGGAGAGCCTGTCCGAATTCCGGATGGGTGCGGTCATTGGGCTCAAAATGTTTCACCTCTTCCATCTGCACCACAAACATAATATACGCCTCATAGCCATCCTTTATACACTGACAGAGTTCATGGATATGCTTCACACCTCTCTGTGTAGGGGCATCCGGAAACCGGACTACCCCATCCTCTTCCAGAGTCACGCCTTTCACTTCCATGAATATTTTCCGTTCTCCCGTTTCAATATAAAAATCAAATCTGGAAGTTCCATACACTGTTTCCCTTCTGACTTTTACATGATCTCCGAAAAATCCTTCTTTTTTGATCCATTCCTCCACTGCCTGGTTAGGAGCCTGAGAATCCATGTTGATGAGCCTGTCTCCCTTCATTACAGAAATCAGATCATATTGGGTTTTCCTTTTAGGGTTATTGCTTCTGCACACAAAAACAACAGTGCCGGGAATCAATAATTCCCGGCATCTCCCTGTATTCTTTACATGGCAGATTTCTTCTTTTCCATTTATTTCCACATAAGCGATAAAACGGTTAGGACGTTTGATGAAAATTCCTTTTTCTACATTCTCGTATTTCATAGTCTTCTCCTGAAAGCTGCTTTACTGGTCTTCCCCGGTCAGCCCTTCATATATTTCTTTTACACTCTGGAAAATATAATCCGGCTTTATCTCACCTTCCCGGATATCCTCCATAGAAGCCTCTCCCGTAAGAACACAGACCGTATCAATTCCGGCCCTGACACCTGTTTTAATATCTGTATAGAGCCGGTCTCCTATAATCACTGCTTCTTCCGGTTTTTTATTGTATTTTTTCAGCACACAGTCCACCATGATAGGCTCCGGTTTTCCGATAAAAAAGGGCTCTTTTCCAGTTGCGTTCTTCAGCATGATGCTCAAAGACCCACAGTCGGGAATATAGCCGAAGCTGACGGGACATACCAGGTCAGGATTGGTGGCCAGATAGACCACATCCTTTCCCAGCATGATGCAGGTTTTCCTCACTTTTTCTGAAGTATTTTCTGTATCAAATCCAATCAGTACTATAGACGCCTGGTCATCCACCTCTGTGACCACATCTATCCCTTCCTGGAAAAGTTCCCGGATCAGAGATCTGGTCCCCATACAATAGACTCTCTGTCCCGGATAGTTTTCTTTAATATACATAGCCGTTGCCTGGCTGGAAGTATAGAAATTTTCATGATCTGCCCGGATTCCCATGGCATTTACTTTTTCTACATAGTCTGCCACAGATCTGGAGGAATTATTGGTAATAAAAATATATTCTCCTCCCCTTTTCCGGATTTCTTCCAGAAAATCCAAAGTACCCGGAAAAATCTCATTTTCATTATAGATAGTCCCGTCCATATCCAGCAGGAACAAAGTTTTTTCTTTCAGACTATCTCCGTTCTTTCCTGTTATATCCTGCATCCAGTCTCCTTATTTATGCCTGTTATGCGCAGAAATCTGCCCTATATTCTGTCACACAGCGGATACATTCTTTGTAGCGATCATGGGCACACCCGTGCCGCACACATCCTCCAGCACCACGTCTCCTATTGATACCGGCGCCTGAACCTCTACTTCTTTCAGTACCCTGGCACAATCCATGATTTTTTCTTTTGGAATGTCAGAAGCTGTCTTTACAGAGACTACCGGCAGCACGCCGCCTGTAACCTTCACTATGGAAGTCACGATCCTGGTAGGGTTGGTCACTTCTTTCTTTCCATAAGCTTCCCCTTTAGGGCAGGTATTTCCCTGGACCTTTTCTACTTCTCCGTCCTTTATTGTTACAGTCAGTCCGCATCCCAAAGGACAGTTGATACAGATCAGTTCTCTTGTCTCTGTCATTATGCTTCCTCCACTTTCATCACAATTTTATCGAATCCTTCCACTGATGTCAAATCTGTTTTTTTCAGCACCAGCTGTTCCATCTCACCAGGGGCAAGTTTCTTCTTTTTCTTATGAACAATCCTCTCTTCTCCCCTGTAAACACTTACATAAACATCCTTGAATACCTGACCTACCCGGAAGCGGAGAGTCACCGTATCCTCCATATGTTTCGGACGGATCATCTGGGGAACACTATAGCGGATCCCCCCTTCTGTCTGGATCTGGATCACCTGTTCTGTTTCCTCTTCGGTCTGTCCTTCTTTCCAGCCGCAGATATACTCTGCGGCATGGATACCGGCCCTTCCTGCCTCCTCTGATACAAAGTCTACCAGATCATGGACATGAAGTACATTTCCACAGGCGAAGACGCCTTCTATGCTGGTCTCCAGGCTTTCATTTACCACCGGCCCTGAAGTCACCGGAGACAGATGAGCTCCCAGCTTTGAAGAAAGCTCATTTTCAGGAATCAAGCCGCAGGACAGCAGCAATGTGTCACAGGAATAAAACTCTTCTGTACCTGGTATAGGCTTTCTGTTTTCATCCACTTCTGCCAGAGTAATTCCTGAGACGCGCTCCTTTCCCTGGATATCCACCACAGTATGGCTGAGTTTTAAGGGAATCTGAAAGTCTTCCAGACATTGCACAATGTTTCTCTGAAGCCCTCCGGAATAAGGCATTAACTCTGCCACGACCTTCACCTTTGCCCCTTCCAGGGTCATTCTTCTGGCCATGATTAGGCCGATATCCCCGGAGCCAAGGATCACCACTTCTCCGCCAGGCATATATCCTTCCATATTTACCAGCCTCTGGGCGGTACCTGCAGTATAGATCCCTGCTGGACGGTATCCCGGTATATTCAAAGCTCCTCTGGGACGTTCCCTGCATCCCATTGCCAGGATCACCGCTTTTGCATGAAGGAACACAAGTCCGTCCTCCCGGTTCATGACCGTCACTACTTTTTCTCTACCTTCCATGGAAATATCCAGGACCATGGTATTTAATTTATAAGGAATAGAAAGTTCTTTTGCCTGGTCGATATATCTCTGGGCGTATTCCGGACCTGTAAGCTCCTCCTTAAATGTATGAAGGCCAAAACCGTTATGTATACACTGGTTCAGGATACCGCCCAGCTCATGATCTCTTTCCAGAATTATAAGATTTTCTACTCCTGCTTTTTTCGCCTGGATCCCCGCAGCCAGTCCTGCCGGACCTCCGCCTACAATAATCAAATCATATATATTCTTCATTTCTCT
>DWYL01000182.1 GCA_019118685.1 Candidatus Blautia merdipullorum | reverse complement strand
GGATCAGATTAATAACTGGTTTAATTCATTAGAACTTAACTGGGATCAGATTATACAGACAGGAATCGACTTTTTGAGAAACGGAGCAGGAAATGTGCTGGGAACTACATTCAGTGTGGCGATGACCTTGATCAATTCTGTGATGAATTTTGTGATCGGTTTTGTATTTGCCTGCTATATTCTCCTCCAAAAGGAAAAGTTGTCGGTTCAGATCCGGAAAGTGCTCTATGCGTTTCTGCCGGGGAAAGCAGTGCGCCAGATATTAAAGGTTGCTTCTTTAAGCTACAGGACGTTTTCTAATTTTGTTACAGGCCAGTGCCTGGAGGCAGTGATCCTGGGAACCATGTTTTTTATAGTGATGAGCATTTTAAGATTTCCATATGCTATGCTGGTAGGAGTGGTGATCGCCTGTACTGCTCTGATCCCTATCTTCGGAGCTTTTATCGGCTGTGTTGTGGGAGCATTCCTGATCCTGGTAGTGAATCCAATGCAGGCAGTGGCCTTTGTGGCGGTATTTCTGATCCTCCAGCAGGTAGAAGGAAATCTGATTTATCCTCATGTGGTGGGGAACTCTGTGGGACTCCCTTCTATCTGGGTCCTGGTTGCGGTAACTGTAGGAGGAAACCTTATGGGAGTCGTGGGTATGCTGGTGTTTATCCCGCTCACCTCTGTACTTTACGCGCTGCTCCGCCAGACTGTTCATAAGAGACTGAAGGAGAGAAAAATACATGATATTTGAAACACATGCCCATTATGACGATGAAGCTTTTGACGGCGACAGGGACGAACTTTTAAAGAAGATGCATGACCACGGGATCGGCAAGATCATAAATGTAGGCGCTTCTCTGAAAGGAGTCAGAGATACCGCTGCGCTGACAGAAAAATATTCCTTTGTCTACGGTGCGGCAGGTATCCATCCAGATGAGGTGGGAAATCTGACAGAAGAGGATATGAAAGAAATGAGGAGCCTTTGCAGTAAGGAGAAGATTGTTGCCGTAGGTGAGATCGGCCTGGATTATTATTGGGATAAAGAAAACCATGATGTTCAGAAGAAGTGGTTTGTCCGGCAGATGGATCTTGCCAAAGAAACAGAACTTCCTATCATTGTCCACAGCCGAAACGCTGCAAAAGATACGCTGGATATTATGAAGGCAGAACGGGCGGATCATCTGAAAGGCGTGATCCACTGCTATTCCTATTCAAAAGAACAGGCCAGAGAATATATGAATATGGGCTATTATCTGGGGGTGGGAGGCGTTGTCACCTTCAAAAATGGGAAGAGGCTGAAAGAAGTGGTGGAATATGCCCCCCTGGATTATCTGCTGCTGGAGACAGACGCTCCCTATCTGGCTCCGGAGCCTTATAGAGGAAAGCGAAACTGCTCCCTGTATCTCACCTATGTGGCCCAGACCATTGCACAGATCAAAGGAGTATCCTATGAGACTGTGGTTGAGACTACCAGAAAAAATGCGGAGAAGCTGTTCCGAATTTCATAAAAATCGGTATGCTATGTTCAACCCAATCCTGAAATACGGATATTATTAAGATGTGCAAGGGCTTCTGAAAATTCCCGGTCCAAAGGATTGATCTGAAGAACGTAGCGGACCTTTCCTTCCAGGCTTTCCAGATATTTTTCCGGGTGGGAAGAGGAGTGGATTTTTTTCAGATGTTCCGCTAAACCAAACTTTTCAATATAATAAAGTTCCTGGCGCAGTCTGCGGCGATATTCTTTTGGCAGCTGCGCCTTTTTATTTACTACGATCCCTGTGACAGACTGCCGTTGTCCCTGGGTGGAGATCCTGGTTTTTTCCGGGTTTACCTGAAAGCCCATCCGGAGGAGAAAAGAGGATGCTTTATGAATCACCGTACTGGAATTGAAACTGCCGGAAAAGGTCAGGTCATCGCAGTATCTGGTATAGGAGATTTCTCTGGACCTGCAATCCGGTTTGAAAATGAAAATATCAAAAGTCAAAATATCGTAATTTTCTATCAGAGAATTGCAGGATTTCCAAAAAAAGTTGTACTAAGATGTTAAACAGAAAAATCATGTAGAGGAGGATTTTTACTATGCCAAAGTGGTTGGACAATGCGATTTTTTATGAGATTTACCCTCAGACATTTCTGGATACCAATGGGGACGGTATCGGAGATTTCCAGGGGATCATCCGGAAATTAGATTACATAAAGGAGCTGGGATGTAATGCGATCTGGCTGAATCCCTGTTTTGTTTCTCCATTTTCAGACGCAGGCTATGATGTGGCAGATTACTACACGGCAGCTCCCAGATACGGGACCAACGAAGATCTGAAGGAGCTTTTTGCTAAAGCTCATGAAAAAGGAATGCACGTGATTTTGGATCTGGTTCCGGGACATACTTCTATTGAACATCCCTGGTTTAAGGCTTCTTTAAGTCCGGAGGAGAATGAGTTTACTCATCGTTACATCTGGACAGACAGAGCATGGAAGGGCTTTGAAAATGTAGGAAATATTAAAGGATGTATCCGGGGCCTTTCTGACAGAGACGGTTCCTGTGCGGCAAATTATTACACCACCCAGCCTGCATTGAACTATGGATTTTATAAAGTGACAGAATCCTGGCAGAAGGACATGCACTCTCCTGAGGCAATGGCTACAAGAGAAGCTATCAAAGACATTATGCGTTTCTGGCTGGGAATGGGATGCGACGGCTTCCGGGTAGATATGGCAGGCTCTCTGGTAAAAAATGATGAGGACGGAAAGGGAACCATTGAGCTGTGGCAGGATTTCCGCAGATTCTTAGACGAAGAATTTCCGGAAGCTGCTATGATCTCTGAGTGGGGACAGCCAGATAAGTCTCTGGAAGGCGGTTATCATATGGACTTCCTCCTCCACTTCGGACCTTCCTATTACATGGATCTGTTCAGAAGCGAACATCCCTATTTCAAACGGGACGGAAAGGGAAGCATCGGAGACTTCGTAAGGACCTATCAGGCCAATTATGGCAAGACCAACGGAAAAGGCCTGATCTGTATTCCTTCCGGTGACCATGATATGACCCGTATTAAAGAAAAACTGGATGATGAAGAAGTAAAGATCGCTTTTGCTTTTCTTCTTTCCATGCCGGGAGCGCCTTTTATCTATTACGGTGATGAGATCGGCATGAATTATCTGGCAGGCATCCGCTCTGTTGAGGGAGGATATGAAAGAACCGGAGCCAGATCTCCTATGCAGTGGGACAGCACTACCAATGCAGGGTTCTCCAGCGCAAAGCCGGAAGATCTGTATATTATGATCGATCCTGATAAAAACAGACCTACAGTAGAAACTCAGATGGCAGAGGAAGATTCTCTGTTCCATGAGGTACAGAAGCTGATCCGGGTCCGCCTTGGACATGAGGCCCTTCAGAGCAACGCGCCTCTGGAATTCCTTTACGCCGAGGACAACGCCTATCCCCTGGTTTATAAGAGAACAGGGGAGACCGAGACTATTGTGATTGCCCTGAATCCTTCTGACAAGGAAGTCAGCTGTAAAATAGAGGAACGGGACGGCAAAGAAGTTTTGTATTCCAACAACGGTGAAGCTGTACTGAAAAATGGAACTTTAACAGTTCCTCCTGCAAGTGCAAGCTTTATCAAGATAAAATAAAAAGAATAAACAGGGAGAGCAGCGAAGACAGTTGGAAAAAGACTGTTTTTGCTGCTCTTTCTGATTCTATGCAGAAGATTCTTTTTTTCAAAAGGAAGTATTGCTTTTTTATATACCGATTGGTATAATAGTCCTATCGTAAATATGATGAGCAAAGGCGGTGGTTTTTATAGATAATAAGAAACTGCTCCTGGATGCCGCTCTGGATCTGTTTTATGCAAAGGGCTATGACGCAGTGGGGGTCCAGGAGATCGTAGACAGGGCAGGAGTTACAAAACCTACGCTGTACTATTATTTCGGAAGTAAGATAGGACTTTTAAAAAATCTTCTGGAAAGAGGCTACAGCGTGATGGAAGAGGGGGTGCTGGAGGCTTCCAGAATGCAGGCAAATCTGCCGGAGGTGCTGTACAAAGTGGCAAGAGAATTTTTTGACTATGCAGCGGCTCATGAAAAATTTTATCTGTTTATGCTGGCACTTTTTTATTCAGGCAGAGAGAATGAAGCTTATAAAACAGTAGCGCCTTTTATCGAAAACTATTATAATTTAATCGTAGGAATTTTTGAAAACGCAGCTCCTCAGCTGGGCAATATGCGGGGGAGGCAGAAGCTTTTCGCTGTAGGATTCACAGGAATCCTGAATCACCATATTATGACAGTAAGTTACGGTCTTTCGGAAAATGAAAAATTTGAAATCTCCAATGAGACCACTTATGAAATCGTACACCAGTTTTTATACGGAATATATTCATAACAGGAGGAAATGAAAATGGCAGCATGGTATGAAGAGGCAGTATTTTATCACATTTACCCCATTGGTATGACCGGGGCACCCAGGGAAAACAGAGAAGAGAAGGTGGTTCACAGATTTGAGATTCTGAATGACTGGATTCCTCATGTGGCGGAGCTGGGATGCACCGCAATCTATATAGGGCCGCTTTTTGAATCCACTACTCACGGGTATGACACCAGAGATTATAAAAAAGTGGACCGGAGACTGGGAGACAATGAGGACTTCGCAGAATTTGTGAAGAAGGCTCATGACCTGGATATTAAGGTAGTGGTAGACGGAGTTTTTAATCACACAGGAAGAGAATTTTTCGCATTTCAGGATATCCAGAAAAACAGGGAAAATTCTCCTTACTGCAGCTGGTATAAAGGGATCAACTTCGGCTGGAACAATCCTTACAATGATGGATTCGGATACGAAGCCTGGAGAAACTGCTTTGAGCTGGTAAACCTGAACCTTCAGAACCCTCAGGTAAGAGAGTATCTGCTGGATGTGATCGATTTCTGGATCGATACTTTTGACATTGACGGCATCCGTCTGGACTGTGCAGACTGCCTGGATTTCTATTTTATGGAAGAAATGCGGAGACGGACGGCGGAGAAGAAAAAGGATTTCTGGCTGATGGGAGAGGTGATCCATGGAGATTACAGCCGCTATATCCAGGATGGCCAGAAAATGCTCCACAGTGTTACTAACTATGAACTGCACAAAGGCCTTTATTCCGGACACAATGATCATAACTATTTTGAGATCGCCCATACCATCCGGAGAGAATTTGATGAAAACGGCGGCATCTACAAAGGTATGAAACTTTACTCTTTTGTGGATAATCATGATGTAGACCGGATCATGAGCAAACTGAAACAGAAGGAACATATCTATCCGGTATATACATTGCTGTATACTTTGCCCGGGATCCCTTCTCTGTACTATGGATCAGAGTGGGGGATTGAAGGCCGGAAAGAAGGAAGCAGCGACGATCCTCTGAGACCTGCCCTGAGCCTGGAAGATCTGGAAAAAGAAAAGGACTCTTCTATCATGGAATGGGTGAAGAAGCTGGGCAAGATTCATAAGGAATACAGCCAGTGTCTGGCTTACGGACGTTACCGGGAGCTGCTCCTCACCAACCGGCAGTATGCCTTTGCAAGATTTACAGAAGACCAGGGGCTTATTACAGCAGTGAATAATGACGAGGCGGAAGCAGAAATGTATATTCCTGTGCCGTTCCCGGATAAAACTTATATAGATTTGGAGGCAGGAGAAGAGGCAGCTGTGGAAAACGGAAAGCTGCATGTAGCAGTAAAAGCCGCAGGAAGCGTATTCCTGGAAATACGTTAAAGATATCAGGCTTGGGATAAGAAGGCCTACGCTGAAGCCTGAGCCGCGGCAGGGATGAAGTACGTTCCTGAATATAGCAAAGAAGGGGAAGATTTTTATGGGAAACAATATGAAAATAACAGAACTGGACCGATATCTTTTCGGTCAGGGAACACATTATGAGATCTATAAGCTTCTGGGCGCACATCCCGGAACTCAGAGAAAAAAGGAAGGGGTCTTTTTCGCAGTATGGGCCCCTCATGCAAAAGGCGTCTCTGTAGTGGGAAACTTTAATGACTGGGATCCGGAAGCAAACGTAATGAGCTGTGACAATGATATGGGAATTTATCAGCTTTTTATCCCAAAAGTGCGGGAAGGAGACCTGTATAAATTCTGTATCACCACTTATAAAGATGAGAAGCTTTATAAAGCGGATCCCTACGCCAACTTTTCAGAACTGCGCCCGGGTACCGCCTCCAGAGTCGTGGACATCACTAATTATAAGTGGACGGACGCCACATGGATGAAGAAACGCCAGGAGTTTGATGTGAAGAAAGACGCCATGGCGATTTACGAGGTTCATCCAGGTTCCTGGAAAAAACATCCCCGGAAAGACGAAGAGGATAAGGGATTTTATAATTATCGGGAGCTGGCCCATGCTCTTGCGGACTATGTCAAGGAAATGGGCTATACTCATGTAGAATTGATGGGAATCGCAGAGCATCCCTTTGACGGCTCCTGGGGCTATCAGGTAACAGGTTATTATGCGCCTACCTCCCGCTATGGCACTCCCGAGGATTTCCGTTATTTTGTCAATTATATGCACAGAAATAAGATCGGCGTCATCCTGGATTGGGTTCCCGCCCACTTCCCCAGAGACGCCCATGGACTGGCAGACTTCGATGGAACCCCTACTTACGAATACGCAGACCCCAGAAAGGGAGAACATCCGGACTGGGGTACCAAGGTCTTTGACTATGGCAAAAATGAAGTGAAAAACTTCCTTATCGCCAATGCATTGTTCTGGATTCAGGAATATCATGTAGACGGCCTGCGGGTAGACGCTGTGGCTTCTATGCTGTATCTGGACTATGGACGGCAGCAGGGCCAGTGGGTTCCTAACCAGTATGGAGAAAATAAAAACCTGGAGGCCATTGAATTCTTCCGTCATCTGAATTCAGTGGTCCTTGGAAAAAATAAAGGTGTCGTCATGATCGCTGAGGAATCTACGGCATGGCCTCTGGTCACCGGCGATCCCAAGGACGGCGGCCTGGGCTTCAGCCTGAAATGGAATATGGGATGGATGCATGACTTCCTGGAGTATATGAAGCTGGATCCTTATTTCAGAAAATATAACCATAATAAGATGACCTTCTCCATAACCTATGCCTACAGCGAGAATTTTATCCTGGTCCTTTCCCATGACGAAGTGGTTCATCTGAAATGTTCCATGATCAATAAGATGCCCGGCCTGGGTCAGGATAAATTTGAAAACCTGAAGGCAGGATACTCCTATATGATCGGACATCCCGGCAAGAAACTGCTGTTCATGGGACAGGACTTCGGCCAGTATCAGGAGTGGAGCGAGGAGAGAGAACTGGACTGGTATCTTCTGGGTGAACAGAGTCATCAGCAGCTTCAGAACTATGTGAAACAGCTTTTTGCCCTGTATAAAAAATATCCTGCCCTGTACGCCAACGACGCCACCCCTCAGGGTTTTGAATGGATCAACGCCGACGATGCCACCAGAAGCATTTACAGCTTTATCCGTCTGTCCCCAACAGGAAGAAACAACCTTCTCTTTGTGATTAACTATACCCCTGTGGCCAGAGACGACTACCGGGTAGGCGTGCCGAAACGGAAACAGTACAAGCTGATCCTGAACAGCCGGGAACCGGAGTTCGGCGGCCATGAACATAAAGAACAGCTTGTCTATAAGTCAGTAAAGAAAGAATGTGACGGAAGACCATATTCCTTCGCATATCCGCTGCCGGCTTATGGAGTGGCGGTGTTCTTGTTCTAAAGGAATAGGGACAAGTAATGGTTCCTGCCTAAAAGGAATATGGAAAAGATAAAGAATCCCTCAGAATCTCTGGAAGAGCCATGAGTATTAATCGTGGAGACAGAGATTTTGGGGGATTGTTGTTTAACTTGCAAAAAGAAGGTGGCTGAGTTCTATATAAAATGATTCGAAAAGGCGATATGGCAGATATACGCTGGCACAGACTTGCAGAAAATCTGAGCCATGGTTATAATACAACTATTAAGTATCCTGGGAAAGGAGATGAAAAATATGGGATTTAAGCCATTGCCGATTGGCATTGACAATTTTCAGGAAATTATAGAGCAGGGATATTATTATGTGGATAAGACAGCCCTGATAAAAGAGTTGCTGGAAATGCGGGGAAAGGTGAACCTTTTTACCAGGCCCAGACGATTTGGCAAAACCTTAAATCTGAGTATGCTCCAGTGCTTTTTTGAGGAGGGATATTGCGACGCTGAACAGCTGTTTCAAGACTTATATATTATGAAGCAGGATAAAGATTTCTCAAGATACATGTCCAGTTATCCGGTCATCAGTCTTTCGCTGAAATCATTGAAGCACCCCAGCTTTGAGCTGTCATATATCCAGTTGAAAAAGGCTATTGCTGAAGAGTTCAGACGGCATGACCAGATTCTGGATTCGATACAACTTACAGAGGCGGAAAAGAGACGTTATAGGAATATTCGTGATGTGCAAGGGGAGGAATCAGACTACCTGGACGCTTTGAAATTTTTGTCATCCTGTCTAAAAAAGGTGAAACAAAAGCGGTCAATCATTTTAATTGATGAATATGATGTTCCCCTGGAAAACGCTTATTTTTCTGGATTCTATGACAGGATGACAGCGGTAATACGCTCCTTGTTTGAGTCTGCACTGAAGACCAACGAATACCTTGAATTTGCAGTTATCACCGGCTGCCTTCGCATATCAAAAGAAAGTATTTTCACAGGTCTCAATAATTTGAAGATTGTTTCGATTACGAGCCCCACATATTCCGAGCATTTTGGATTTACAGAACAGGAAGTTGAGGATATGCTGGAGTTTTATGGCAGAGAGAGCTGTCTGGATACTATGAAAACATGGTATGATGGATATTTATTCGGAAAAACCGAAGTTTATAATCCGTGGAGTGTTATTAATTATGTAGAACAGGTCTGGGCAGATCCCAATGCATTTCCACAGCCATTTTGGTCAAATACCAGTTCTAACAGTATTGTTCGCACCTTGGTGGAAAATGCTGACATTCGCGTGAAACAGGAAATAGAAATACTGATCGGAGGAGAAAGTATAGAAAAGCCTATTCATGAGGACATTACCTATGATGATGTCCAGCCGGATAAATCCAGAGAAAATATTTGGAATTTTCTGTTCTTTACAGGCTATTTAAGAAAAACAGGAGAACGTATGGAGGAAAATGTCCGCTACATTTCTATGACCATACCTAATGAGGAAGTTCGGTTTATTTTCAAGAATACAGTTTTAAACTGGTTTGAGAAAAAAGTAAGTAAAAAGGATCTGACGTCATTCTATAAAAGTATTCTGCAGGGCCATGTGGAAGCATTTGAGACTGCTGTATCTCAGATGCTCAGAGAAGGGATCAGCTTTTATGACACGAAGGAAGCATTTTATCATGGATTCCTTATGGGGCTTTTGAATGGATTGGAGGATT
>DWYL01000181.1 GCA_019118685.1 Candidatus Blautia merdipullorum | reverse complement strand
AAAAATCGTTGTCCATGAAGCGGTCAAAGGTGAGGACGGAAGCCGGGAACAGGAGGTAGAAATCTTCTACCGCTTTATCGGCAAAATTGATTGAATGATACCAATATCTTTAACTATGTGATACCGGCTCTGCCTATCCGGATATCCTTATGCTTCCCAGACTGGCCTCTTTTTTTAACATTACTATAGACCAGCTCATGGGATACCGACCCCAGCTGACTCCGGAAGAAATACGGCAGATTTATATGGATCTTGCAAAAGAATTTACAGTACTTCCATTTGGAAAAGCTCTGGAACACTGCCGGGAATATATAAGAGAATACAGTTCCTGCTATCCCCTTCTTTTTCAAATGGGTACCCTTTTTATCAACCATATTTCTCTGTCTCCATCTTCTGATGAGACCCGGGACCTTATCAAAGAAGCTTTGGAACTTTTTCGAAAGGTAAAGGCCTATGAGAAAGAACCTGATCTTATAAACGGTTCCACGCAGATGGAAGCTTATTGTTTACTGCTTCCCTATATCAGCCTGTGCCCGGAGAACCCTGGTGCTCTGGAGGAAAGCTGCTGCCGGCTTCAGAAGTTATCTGAAATTTTTTGCCTGGATAAACTCCACCCCGGAACTCTTCTCTCCTGCTATATTACAATGGCCCAGAGCATGCTCCAGTCAGGAAAAAAGAAAGAAGCTCTGGAAATGCTGGATGCCTATACCCAGCTGGCTTCCGGAAATATTTATCCCTTAAAGCTTCATGGAGACGAATATTTCCATCTATTAGACGACTGGTTTGAAAAAGCTTCCATCGTGGGAGATTATCCTCCCAGAAATGAGCGTACTATCCGCCGCAGCGTAACCCAGGCTCTGGCAGAAAATCCGTTTTTCTTTTCTCTGAAGGAAGATCCCAGGTTTCAGAAAATGGTGCATAAATTGAAAGAAAAAGAGGAGGAAATGTGATATGGATACCATTCTTTTAGATAATCTTTCAAAGACATATCCGGGAGGAAAACAGGCCCTAACGGGAATCAGTCTTTCCCTTGGGGAAGGAGAAGTTTTCGGATTTTTGGGGCCAAATGGCGCCGGAAAAACTACCACTGTGAAACTCCTTACCGGGATTCTTTCTCCCACCCGGGGACGCTGCCAGGTCATGGGAACAGATCCTTCCAGGGAGCCGGAAAAGACCCATGCAAAAACCGGAGTGGTCACTGAACATGCCCAGATGTATGATCATCTCACCGGACTGGAGAATCTGCTGTTCTACGCCTCTGTATTCGGTATCTCTCCCGGCGAAGGAAAGGACCGGGCTATGGCCCTTCTCTCCCGTCTTGGCCTGGAGAACAGTGTTCATCAAAAACTGTCTGCATATTCCACCGGTATGCGTCAGAGGCTTTCCCTTGCCAGAGCTTTGATCCACCGGCCTCAGGTCCTTTTTCTGGATGAGCCGACCTCAGGCCTCGATCCGGAAAGCGCACAAAGAGTAAATTCTCTGATTAAAAGCCTGGCCGTGGAAGAGGGGGCCACAGTCTTTCTCTGTACCCATCAGCTCCGATATGCCCAGGAACTGTGCACCCGGTATGGCCTTCTTGAAGAGGGCAGTCTTCTGGCTCTTGGCACTTTGAAAGAACTGCAGAAAAAAGTCCTGCAAAGACCGGTTCTTCAGATCACTGCCCGTCAGATTCCTGAAAGTCTCCCCTTTAAAAAGACCGGGGATCTGAGATACGAAACAGAGATTTCTTCAGAAGAAGAGATTCCCGATCTCCTTCGGCAAATCATAGAAGCCGGAGGGGAACTTTATGCCGCCCAGACCAAATATCCCACTCTGGAAGATATTTATTTTTCACTGACTTCAAAAAAGGAGGAGCAGCCATGAACAAAGCCATGTCCGCCATTGTAAAAAAAGATTTACGCAGCATTACAGCCAATCGCCGTTTTTTTGTCTCTCTGATGATCGTTCCTCTGGTCCTTGCCCTGTTTCTTCCCAGTATTTTTGTCCTGACCGCATACTATGCGCCGGAGGATCCGGATATTCAGGCTATGCTTGGGCTCCTTCCCCAGGGGCTCTTGTCTGATGACCCGGGACTTGCCTTGCTTCATCTGATCTTCAACTATCTCCTTCCTGTGTTTTTCCTCATCATTCCTATTATGGCTTCCTCCATTATGGCGGCAAGCTCCTTTGTAGGAGAGAAGGAAAAACATACACTGGAAACTCTGTTTTACGCTCCCCTGAGCCTGGATCAGATCTTCCGTTCCAAAGTACTGGCTTCCTTCCTGCTGAGTATGGCGGTATCTCTTCTTTCCTTTCTGGCCATGGTCATTGTAATAGAAGCAGAAGTATTTTTCCTCATGGGAACCTTCCTTGTACCGGGTCCAAACTGGCTGGTCATGCTGGTGCTTCTCTCCCCTTCTGTTTCTCTCATAGCAGTGACGCTCATTGTCAGAAGCTCTGCAAAAGCTCAGAGCATGGAAGAGTCCCAGCAAAGTGCTGTTTTTCTGATCCTACCCTTGGTCTTGCTCATCGTAGGTCAAGTTTCCGGTCTTATGCTTGTCAGTCCCTGGATCCTGCTGGCTTTAAGCCTGGTATGCATGGGGATTGCCTGGGTCCTGCTGAAAAGAGCTGTAAAAGGCTTTGTCTATGAAAGACTTCTGGGATAGTTTCCTTTTACCTCTCCCTGTGTTACAATGAGTAAACACAAGGAAAGGAATTTGATATGAAAATAGCAGTATGTGATGATGACTTAATCTTTCAAAGACAGATCAAAGAAGAACTGGATCAGTATTACCAGAGCCTTGATGTTTTGATAGAGGCCTTTTCTTCAGGTGAAACCTTACTGGAAGCCGTGTGTGCAGATCCTTATGGTTTTTTCTGTGTATTCATGGATATCGAAATGCCGGGAATAGACGGTATGGAAACCACCAGAAGACTCCGCAAACTGAACCGGAACCTTCCGGTGATTTTTCTCACCAGCCATCGGGATCTGGCTATAGAGGGCTATGAGCTGAATGCTTTCCGTTTTCTTGCAAAACCTGTAGAGCATGACCGCCTCTGTCGGACCCTGGCTGCCCTGGAAGCAGAAAGAAGAAGGCAGGTGCGGATTTCCATCACAAAAGACGGACGGGAACTTTTTCTCCCTGTGGAAGATCTCCTTTATATAAAGAGCGAGAATATTTACCTGTCCCTGATTACCCAAGATCATACTTATCTGATCCGGAAAAAGCTGAAGGATCTGCTGCCTCTGCTGCCGCCTTCCATGTTCTGCCAGATCCACCGCAGCTACGTGGTAAATCTTCACAGAGTATTCTCT
The DNA here is from genome assembly GCA_019118685.1 of Candidatus Blautia merdipullorum. Classification (GTDB taxonomy): domain Bacteria; phylum Bacillota; class Clostridia; order Lachnospirales; family Lachnospiraceae; genus Blautia; species Blautia merdipullorum. Next base: position 13,803 of record DWYL01000181.1, on the reverse strand, counting down.
TATTCCGGAAAGGATCTGGTCATGGAGGATCAGACAGTACTTCCCGTAAGCAGAAACAGACGTGAATCTTTAAAAGGGGCCCTGATCCGCAGCATGGCTGGAAAGGCCTCCTGGGAAATACAGGAGGACAGGTTATGATCTTACTAAAAATCTTCGACAGTGCCCTGGGGCTTTTGCAGGTTTCTTTGGTTCTCTGTCTTTTTGCACGCTACATATATCTGGAAAAGGGATTCTCCTCTCTGAGACAACTGAAACTTTTCTGGGGAATGGCCGCAGGAATTTCTTTGGTCTGCACAACAAGTCAGGAAATCTTTGGGTTTTTGGAAGATTATCTTATGTTGGTTATCATCGGTATTTTTTTCTTTTACATTATCATTACTAGAGAAAAAAGGCGGATCCGGGGGCTTTTCCTCTTGTTTCCCATTCTTGGTTTTGTGCTGTCTATTATCTTTTTTATGGTTCTCGGACCTCTCCTTGCCGGATACTATGATATAAAATCTGAGTATGCCTGGTATCCTCTGATGGATATTTTTGTCTGGATTCTCCTGCTGCTCTTCTTTTTTGCAGGAAAGAACTGGCGTAAAAATCTAAGCGAGAAGGGCCGACAGCGGTCATTAAGCCCCTGGGAGAGGCGGCTTTTAAATGTTTCCGGGATTTTTCTTCTAATCCTGGTGGTCATGCTCCTTTCTGTCAAGGATCTTTTCACTGCCAGAGATGAAGGCATAACCTTCCTTCTTGTAGGAGGAATCAGTGCTCTTCTCCTGGATCTTTCCATTCTGTTTCTGGTCCTTCAGGGAAATCAGAAAAGATACTATGAACAAAAAGCCCTGGAAAATGAATACTATCTTCAGGCAGAGCTCCGCTATTTTCAGGCCCGACAGAAGGATCAGGAAGCTGTCCGCAGACTCCGCCATGATATGAAAAACCATCTGTTCTGTATCCAGAATCTCCTTTCCAGAGGAGAGAAACAGGGACTTGCCGCTTATCTTGAGGAACTGAATACACGTTTATCTAAAAATGCCGGAGATATCTCTCTGGGGAATGAAATTGCAGATGCCATCTGCTGGGAAAAAGCCCGGCTGGCCGAAGAAAAAGGAATCCGGATCACTGCCGATGGAAAAATCTCCTCCAAAGCAGAAATCCTTCCCACAGATATATGTACCATCTTTGCCAATGCTCTGGATAATGCCCTGGAATATCTGGAAAATTCCGGACTTGCCAATCCCTGGATCCATATCGGGATCCAGAATCAGGGAAATCTTCTCTGCCTGGTTTTTGAAAATCCTGTCGCAGATAACATTGTTCTCCCTGCGGAAGGAAAAACCACCAAAAATCCCCAGCACCATCAGGGACTTGGACTTTCCAATATCCGCCAGGCTGCGGAAAGATACCAGGGGACTCTCCGGACAGAAATTCCCCCTGAACAAAACGGCAAAATCTTTCGCCTGGAGGTTCTTTTACAAGCCGGAGATTTCCGTTCGCAACAAAATTCCGGCAATTCACAACAAAAAAATACAAGAAGCAAAATTTTTCCTTTATTCTTATCTCAAAAGAATGAAGGGAGTATGTTTATGAATGAAAATTTAGATCTGAGAAATTCAGATGAAAAAAGCCAGAGAAAGATGGTAAAAAAAGAAACTGGAAAAGTGGCCCGTCGGGTATTATTTTATAATCTGATCCTTATAGGAGTAGTCTTACTCTTTACAATTTTTCAGAGTGTGGGATTTCTCCTTCAGTTTCCTGATCTGGAGCCTACCGCCCAGGCCGAAGCCTCCTTTATGGAACGTATCGGCTCCTCCGGCATCTCCAGTATTGCGGGGGTTCTGGTGGGTGTAGGTCTCTACTTCCTGTGGGAAAGAAAAGCCGGTACCCACCGGGAAATCTTCCGGTCTAAAAAGAAAATGAGGCCGTTGGTTTTCCTGGGATTCCTCGCCGTATTTATGATGGTGCAGCTTCTGTCTTCCATTGCCTCCGTAGGAATGGAAGGACTCTTTCAACTGTTTGGCTATACCATGGCAGATTCTGCGGCGGCAGCTACAGGACCTTCCTCCACTCTATCCATGTTTTTATATGTAGGAATTGCAGGACCAGCAGCAGAAGAACTTATATACCGGGGCTTTGTTATGCGGAGACTGGAAAAGTACGGCTCCTTCTTTGCCATACTTTTCTCATCCCTGCTCTTCGGCATCATGCATGGGAACCTGGCTCAGATATTTTTTGCAGCGGCAGCAGGACTGATTTTCGGCTATCTGGCTATGGAATATTCCATTGTCTGGTCGATTCTCTTACATATCCTGAATAACCTGGTATTTTCCGACCTTCTTAGCCGATTCACTGAAGGACTGCCGGAAGCAGCGGCCAATCTCATAAGTTATGGCATAATGGGAATCTTCACGGTAATCGCCTGTGTATTCCTATATAAAAAGAAAGATTCTATCCGGGCATGGCTGAAAGCAAATCCTCTGCCAAAAAAATACTGCCTCTGGGCTTTTACCGGATTCTGGTTTCTGCTTTTTACTGTACTGGAATTTATCGCTGCTTTTGCAGCACTGACACCTGTGAAATAAATCTTTTTCACTGTGCTGATTTTAAAACCGGCTGCCGGATGACGGTTTTCAGGTTCTCAGTCTTACACCTGCCCACGTCGCTGAGATAAATCTCATGGTGGAATCTCTATGATCTGAGGTTTCTTCGGGGGCAGATAAAATTCTTTGTATTCCTTTTTGTAATCAAACGCCATTGCTTTTCGTATCTCTGCGATTTTAGGAGCCAGCGAATCCTTATACCAGGAGGCGAGATCGATCAGGATGTTCTGCCCTCCTGGCATAAGGGCAGAAGAGCCTGCTGACAGTTTTTCCATGAGCTGGGCGAAATGTTTTGTTCCGCTGACGCTGTCCAGGCTCCGCAGTCCTGCCAGGATTTCCTGCATATCCGAAGAGGTCAGCAGGGTATTGTCTAATTTATAGCCTTCCATTATGGAAATCCTGCCCTTTGGCCCCTGGACAGTCTGAACAGGTATACCAGCCCTGCACAAATCCTCTATATCCCGATTTATCGTCCGTCTGGATACCTCAAACTTCTCTGCCAGATAAGGGGCCGTCACCTTCTCCTGCTGGAGCAGGATTAACAGAATCCCGATCATACGGTCAATTTTCATGCTCTCACCTCTTTTCCCAAATCCTGATTCTCTGCTGTTTTCCTAAAGTATACCATGATATCCGTGACAACAGTATGTCATGTTTCTTTTCCGTATTCTAATAATCAGCGCTATAGCAAAAGAAGACTATCAGCCAGATACTGATAGTCCTCTCTTTACACTGCTTTCCAGCAGCCTGCAATATATTTTCATAACGACAGGCATTTTGCCAAAGCTGCTGTCTATTGTTTATTTGGTTGAAACACCATTCTTTGATCTTCCTGGTATACACTCCTTGCAGGATTTCCTTCTGCCCTGTATATCTTATGATGCTTCAAGTCATAGATTACAGACCAGACTGTATCCTTTCCTGTGTCCCTGTCATACTGACAGAGAAATCCTTTTTCCCCTGACAAAAGTTCTTTTGCAGCAGAAATATCCATCTGCGGAGCTTCCCGGCTTAAAGTTTTCTCCATGGTCTCATATCTCTGCGAAGAAAGCCAGTCATCCATCTCCCCTGTATTCCATTTCTCCAGTTCCGGCGAGTGAAAACGGTTGACCGCACATACATAAGGCTGCCCTTCTTCTGGTTTCCGTATATGAATACTATCTGCACAGCATTCAATCACAGAAATATCTCCCATCTGGTCTGCCACGGTAAAGGTCTGTGCGGAAGCAATGGGGATTCTGTGAAGCCATTTTATGACTTCATCTACGGTACTGCATTTTTCCAGGAAAAAGCGAAGGAGCATGCCGGAATTCATGCCCGGCTGTATATGTTTTGGAAATACAGAGGTCATGCCCACAGCCAGTCCCCTTTCATTTATTCCGTCTTCTATTTCCAGGAAGGCCGTTGTATTACCGTTAAATCCGTAAGAGTCTGAGGTAAAATCGTAAATCACATTTTTATTGAATTCTTCAATTTCTGTCAGAAAATCACTGTTCCGTCCAAGAAATAACTGCTCTTTGCTGGAAACCGAAAAGCAGGAACAGTGTCCTGCCGGAGGCATGGCATACATACTGAACAGCACTGCCTGAAACTTTTCAGAACTGCTTTTCTGCCCTTCTGAAAGTCCCCGGATTTCTTCCAGTATCTCCGGAAAAAACTTCTCATAAACGGGACGGCACTGCCTTCCAAAAGCTATCCTCTCTTCCGTAATTGGAAAGGGCACCTGATCTAAAATATAATTTCCGTGACCTGCCAGCAGAGAACCCCACCGATAGCCAATTTCATAGTGGTTCCCTTTAAATCTTAAATGATTCATAATAAACTCTCCTTTATCAATAGTGAGAGCCGCCGGCAACTCTATGTACAGAGTAACGGAATATAAATTTATTGTCAATGCTTTTCACTTTTCAGCTATTCTCTGCTCTGAATGAACTCATCCACTGCTTTTTTGCATTTTCTTACAGCGTCCACATACTCCTCAATATCTTCTTTCTCTATCTTCTTTCTCTACTACAATGCTTTCATCTCCCGGATATCTTGTAGTAAAATACAATCCATTAACAAGGTTCAAGGACTGACGGTCTAATTTTATGTCCGGCAGATAGCTCAAAATGTTTTCTTCTATAATATGTCTTCAGATCTTTTGCCATATTTGCTTTCCTTCCTGCAAAATATTTCTATAATAAGTCTGACTGCTCTTTTTCCAATCATCTCCAAACACAACCTTCAGATCTATCTCTGGTGCATCTATATCTTCTTCTGTTATGCTGCCTTTTAAATATATGATTTCTCTTTTGATTTCACGATTTCCTTTTTTCTCAGGATCAAGAACAAGCAGAAGATCAATATCACTGTTCCATTTTTCTGCTCCACGGACAGCGCTGCCATAGATATACAATTCTTTCACATAACGGGCAAGCCTGGAACAAAGTATTTTCTGCTCTGCCAAATGCAAAGCTTTATCATGCCGTACACTTCTCAACTCCATCCTTTTGCCCCCTTTCTAAAAAAATTATAACATTGAAAAATATTTCTGTCATTCCATTTTTCCTTCTTCTGCCTGTGAGTCAACATTAAACTGAAATTTTGTTTCCCGTATAGAGCTGATAATACCGCCCCTTTTCTTCCAAAAGCTGTTCATGAGTTCCCCTCTCGATAATCCTTCCCTGTTCCAGGAGCAGGACATCCTTTCTTTACAGCCGGTGAAACACCGGCTTCATATCCTCATAAGTGCAGAAATACTGAAAGCCTATATCTTTCAGCAGCTCCTTTGTCTCTTCTATGTATGCCCCAAGCTGTTCCGGCCTGTGGCTGTCGCTGCCGATAGTCAGGATCTTTCCTCCCAGATCACGGTAAAGCTTCAGGATATCTGCGGAAGGCATGGTATCCTGAAGTCCGTATCTGTGAGAAGAAGTATTGATCTCGATCCCTTTTCCTTCTGCAATAACGATTTTCAGGATTTTTTCTGCCATGAGCTTTATCTTTTCAAAAGGATAGATTCCTGCCTCATCATATCTTACGATCAGGTCCATATGGCCCAGCACACTGTAATTTTTATACTTCTCCACTACTGTCAGAAGTTCCTCATAATACCTCAGATTATACTCCTCCTGGGTCTTTCCTCTCTGAAAGTCCTGAGTCCAGAATTCCTTGTCCTCCACCTGGTGTATGGACAGGATAATAAAGTCAAAAGAATATCTGTGAAAAAGTTTTTCAAATTCCGGGATGGTATGCCGCTGAACGCCAAATTCCATGCCTGTGCGGATCCGGATCTTATCTCCCCAGGTTTCTTTCATCTGACGGATTTTCTCCATATATCCGGGATAATTCACATTAGCCAGAGGCTCTCCGTTTCGGTAGCTGATTTCTCCCTGATCCCAGTCTTTTTTTACTCCGTAGTCTACATGATCTGTGATACAGATTTCTTCCATTCCCATCTCCACCGCATCCCGGATCACATCTACCATTGGATAAGCAGAATCATCGCTGAATTCTGTATGTACATGATAGTCTGCAAACATTTTTAAACCTCCCTACTGTCTGAACTGTACCCATACATGACCGTGGCTTTTCCGCCTGGTCTGAGTAAAATTTTAATCTGTGCTGCCCGGCTTTTCTATCAGATTTCTAACCAGATATATAAATATCCTGCACATATATGGTTCCCGGCATTTGTTATGCAGTCCAAGTTTTGCTATAATGGAATACAGTGAATATGAACTGTATAGAAAAAGGAGACGGTTACAGATATGAAAATCGTATTTTTAGACGCCAATACTCTTGGAGAAGACATTGATTATACACTTTTTGAAGAATTAGGAGAAGTGGTGAAATATTCCTTCTCCACATCTGAAGAAGTTCCTCAGCGTTCTAAAGACGCAGATATACTTGTGATCAATAAAATCCAGATCAATGAAAAAACTATCTCTCTAGCAGATCATCTGAAACTGGTCTGTGTCACCGGTACAGGCACCAATAACCTGGACAAGGATTATCTGGCCCGCCGGAACATCCAGTGGAGGAATGTGGCCGGATATTCAACAGAATCCGTAGCCCAGCATACCTTCGCCATGCTTTTCTATCTGCTGGAAGGGCTTCGTTATTATGATGATTATGTAAAAGAAGGTCATTATGTCAATGACCGGTTTTTTACTCATTTCAGTCATACTTTCCACGAACTTCAGGGCATGACCTGGGGGATCCTGGGGCTTGGAGCCATTGGCCGGAGAGTTGCTGACATTGCCGTTATGTTCGGCGCCAGGGTGATCTATTATTCTGCCTCCGGAGCTCCTGCCCAGGAAAGCTACTGCCAGGTAGACTTTGACACTTTATTAAGAGAGTCGGATATCCTGTCCATCCATGCCCCGCTGAACCAGTATACAGAAGGTATTATGGATCAGAAAGCCTTCCGTAAAATGAAATCTTCTGCTATCCTCCTGAATCTGGGAAGAGGGCCTATTGTCCGGGAAGCTGACCTTGCCAAAGCATTGAATGAAGGAGAGATCCAGGCCGCCGGCCTGGATGTGCTGTCCGGCGAACCTATGGCGGCCGACAGTCCTTTTTTCTCGGTTAAGGATAAAAGCCGTCTGCTGATCACTCCACATGTGGCCTGGGCCGCAGTAGAGGCAAGGCAAAGATTGATGAAGATCATTGCCGGCCAGATCAGGGATTTTTTTCATCTGTAATTCCCGTCGAATGCCTGCTCGTGCAAGCACGGCATTCGCTTGCCAGGCGTATCTTACAATACAAAAAGAGACTGTCCGTTTGCGACAGTCTCTCTTTTCATATCCTGCTATATGCTGTATATAGTCGATACTATATATTTTCTGATCCGTCTGCTTCCCTGATGTTAAAGTGCGCACTTTGTCAAGGACACAGACAAAGGGCGCACTTTATGGTTAAAACTACGGATTAAAATTGCAAAAGTCTTTTTTTAACCGTAAAGCAGGATTTTCACTGATGTAATCAATTCTCTGACAAACCCTAGCAAATCTTCTGTGCATTTTTTAATGAACTTTTTTAATAAACTTCTGCCCCGAAAGGCATCAGGGCCAGTTTCGCCAGTTTAAAATGCTGGAGGCCGAAGGGGATTCCGATGATCGTTACGCATAGCAGGGTTCCCAGTACACAATGCTCTATGGCCAGAGGCAGACCGGAAAGGATCAGCCAGAGGATATTCAGCAGGAAAGATCCTGCTCCGCCGCCGTACTGCACTTCTTTGCCAAAAGGAAAGAAGCTGAGTCCCGCAAACTTAAAGCACTGCATTCCCACAGGAATTCCGATAATGGTAATGCACCAGAGACATCCTGCCAGGCACCAGCTCAGACCGCTTAAAGCGCCGCCGAAGATAAACCATAATAAATTTCCAAGACAACCCATTTTCATTCCTCCTCTACCACTGTTTCCTGAGTTTTTCCAAAAGTTCTTCTACCAGCTGGATCCCATCTTCCACATCCTCCCGGGTGTTCTGGATCCTGGAGTATACCAGATAATCTGAGACTGGATCGTCAAAGAAAAAATCCGCAAAGGAAAGGAAACTTCCGATCTCCATTCTCAGATCCAGGGACACAGGAACGTCTTTCAGTTCTTTCTGAAAACTTTCCAGATCCTTCTTTGCCCGGGTGATCAGCCCTGCGGCTGTTTCCATCTTGGAGTGCTTGATCAATCCTGTAAAAGCCCCTCCCCCGAAAAGATCCAGAAGTCCCCAGTTCTTTGCGCTGTTTAAAGTGTCTCTGAGGATGTAGAGGCTTTCCAAGGCTCTCTCTCCTGCGGACTCTGCCTGTCTTAATTCCTGTTTTACTAATCTTTCTGTCATTTTTCTCGCTCCTTCTCATCTGCAAACTTCTGTGGCAGATGTCCGGAGTATTTTATTTTTATGATAAAAGAAAAAGACTTTTATCATGACAACTGCCACAATAAAAGTCTTGCTATCTCATTTGCTACGGGTGCCTCTCGGCACCGATTGACGATTACAAAACCATCCTTTTGGGATGTTCAGCTACTCCCTTTCCATTGCTTGTATCAAATTTAGCATAGAAAAGGCTTTTTGTCAAGAAATTCTTTTAGAACTGGCACTTTGTCACCTCAGATTATACCCTGGAAAACTATACGGATCTCTATTCTCCGAAAGTAGGTCCACGTAATGGTTCAGGCTCTGACTATTTTAAAGAAAGCGTGGATAAAGAAATGGACAGGCTCCTGACGGTATATCAGGAAAATCCTCCTGTTCTGGAGGAGGAAGCAAGAAAGGCTGTGGAGAAAATTCTTGCAGAGGCTGGCATAGAAGCCCAGGAATTTGAAAAAATCCGTGCCCTGTAAAATGAATTGGAGGCATGACAATGAAAATAACAGGTATAAAGCGTTGGTTTGTAGTTGTTTTGTGCGCTCTGATGGCCGGGATCATGGTTTATGTCCCATTTCTCAGATACAGCTACTACGACCAGATGTGTGTATTATTTACACAATATAAACAAATTGTGCCTGCGGAGACAGTCAATACCTTTATTGGTGACTTTGGCATGGCTTTCGGCATTGTTTCCATGCTTGGCTATCCCTTTGGAGGGATCTTTGCAGACCGCTTCAATGAAAAATGGCTGCTTATCGCAGGCGGCGTTCTCATGGGGATATGCTCTTTCTGGTTCGGAACAGTACCAGGTAAAGCTGCCATTATTATCATTCATTTACTCTATGGAGTGGGGACCAGCTTTTTAATCTGGTCTGCCTACCTGAAGTTGACCAGAAAAATGGGAAATGCCAGAGAGCAGGGCAGAATGTTCTCCACCTCTGAATTTGTCCGGGGCGTCTTTGGAATGCTTATCGGCTTTGTCGGGGTAGGGCTCCTTGGCCGGGCGGTCCTTCCTTCAGGTGAGATCAGTCCCCAGCAGCTGGGGATCCAGTGGAGGAATCTGATGTTTATAAGCGGAGCTTTGTTCTTTCTCTTTGCCGCCCTGGTATTTTTCTTTATACCTTCTAAGGTCATTGGAGCAGAGGAATCCGAAACCCAGACCCAGGAAGCTTTCAGCATAAAAAATGTTCTCCGGGTACTGAAAATGCCCGGTACCTGGCTGATCTCCGCTCTGGTTTTCTGCTGCTTTTCTTTTACTTCAGCAGGAAATGGATACCTGGGCGCTTATACAGTAAATATTCTGGGAATTTCGGAAACTACTGCCAGCACCTTCGCCATTATCCGGAATTATATCATAGCGGCGGTGATGACTTTTGCCATCGGCTTTATCTCCGACAGGATAGGTTCTAAGGCCAAAACTCTGGGGATATATCTGACTGTGGCTTCTGTGCTGTGCGCAGCCCTTATATTTACAAAAAGTTCCTTTGTACTATGCCTGGCCGTGTCCTTTGCTTTTGCAATCGTATACTCCGGTATGCGGGGGATCTATTTCGCCACTTTAAATGAGGTAGGGATTCCTCTTTCCATGACAGGAATCGCCACAGGGATCATCTCCATGCTCTGCTATCTTCCCGACGTATACTTTGCAAAGCTGGCCGGTTCCTGGCTGGATACCTATGGAAACCGGGGCTATGACTTTATCTGGTACTGGGCCATCGGCTGCGGCATTCTGGGCATTATCGTAGCCATCCTGACATACCGGTACTCTAAGAAAATCGGAGGTGTATAAAATTGTCCCAGACATATACGATTATTGCAGCCGTATTAGTAATTGCTGATCTTATCTTCTGCTTTGGAATAGGTCTGAAAACCAGAGGAAGCTCCAACAGTGCAGAAGAATACTTCATTGGAGGAAAAAGAACCGGCACTGTTCTTCTCTTTCTCACCGCCTGGGCCAGTTTCAGCGGGGCCGGCAACTTTATCGGGCAGGCAGGAAGAGGGGCTATGCAGGGAATCAGCGCATACTGGCTGTGGCTGGGGGAAGGCCTTCTTGGAGGTATCCTCATGGGATATATCCTTGCCCCATACCTTTCCCGGTTCAAATATTACTCTATGCCCCACTTCATCTCTGATTACCTTTTCGGCGGAGATTCACAGATCCGGAGGGTAGGCGGGGTAGCCGCTCTAATGCCTAATGTGGTCTGGCCGGGGGCTCAGATCATGGGGGTGGCTTATGTGCTGGAGCTGGTCTTTGGCATTGACTACCATATTGCAGTAATCGTATGCGGCGTAATTTTTGTTTTTTACACTGTCAGCGGCGGACTGAAAGCTGTAATTTATGCAGACGCCCTTCATGGAACGATCCAAATGATCTTTGCCATCCTGGTCGTGATCTTTGGTCTGAGCCTTTTCCATCTGGACTTTGGTTATCTCCGGGAAGAAATTATCCGGATCGATCCGGATAAATGGAATCTTTTTGTAGACAAACCGGTAGTGATCGTCTCCAGTTTTCTTACCGGACTGGTAGGCGCTGTATCAAATCCTATTTTCTGGAACCGGGCGTTTACGGCCAAAGATGTAAAGACAGCAAAAAAGGCCTATGGCCTTACCTTTTTTATCAATATCATCATGGTATTTATCATGATCCTTCTGGGGATCGTGTCCCTCCTGTATTCTGACCAGGGAGACCAGGCTCTTGTATGGCTGATACAGAATAAGATGCCGCCTGTTATGGGAATTATCCTGGCGGAAAGTGTTCTGGCCGCCTGTATGTCCTGTGCAGACACCCACTTAAATTGTGCGGCTGCAAATATCGTATCTGATATCATGGACCCCAAAGCTAAGCTAAGCGGTCCCGACAGTGTACGATATGCTAAGATCGCCACTTTGTTCGCAGGGATCGTAGCTATCCTGTCAGGACTTTTCGGTTCCTTTATCTACGCACTGGGAACCTACGGCTATACCATCTGCGGAGGCGTACTGATTCCGGCTTTTGTCATCGGCCTGATCTCCAGAGACCGGAAATCAAAAGAATTCCGGTCAAAAATGAGTGTAACGGCAGCCAAGATCGGTATGACCGCCGGTATTGTTGTGGCCATGGCCTTTGAACTGATCCCTGCTCTTCATAACCTTTTCGGCGGAGGTGTTATACCTGCCATTCTGGTTACCTCTCTGGGAATGCTTATCTCAAATCTGTTCTGCAAAGACCAGACCTGGAAGATCAGATAAGATTTTCAATCCAAAATGACGATGGGCAGGATACACTTCATATAGCCTCGAACCCTGTATCAAGAGCAGCGATCAAATCCTCCGCTTTTTCTATCCCGACAGAGAGACGGATCGTATTGGGCCGTATTCCCTGCTCTGAAAGTTCTTCAGGCGTACACTGGCTGTGGGTAGTGGTCGCCGGGTGGATCACCAGTGATTTTACATCCGCCACATTTGCCAGCAGAGAAAAAATCGGCAGATGATCGAGAAAGTTTCGGCTAATACGCAAAAAATATCCGGTTATAGTTCTGCTCTATAACCGGAATATTAAAATCACATAAGATTGATATCAATTTTCTTGAGCTTCTCATACAAGGCTTCTATATCCGTAGGTTTTTCCTGTATGCCGTCCATCTCTGTCCTGATCTCCAGCATGGTCTCATCTACATGAGCGATCTCATCTGCGCACTCCTTCAGACGAGCAATCACTTCCTCCGCATGTTCCACATTTTTCTTGTACTTGATCTGATGTTCCAGGCTCGCCCAGAAATCCATGGCAATGGTTCTGATCTGTACTTCCGCCCTAATTTCCTTTGTAGACTCAGCAAAGAAAATGGGAACGCTTACGATCAAATGAAGGCTGCGGTAGCCGTTGGGCTTCGGGTTCTTAATATAATCCTTTTTCCTGATCAGCCGGATATCATCCTGTTTGGTCAGGGCATCTGCCAGAAGATAAATATCGTCAATATAGGAGCATATCACTCGGATTCCAGCAATATCATTCAAACTGTTCTCTATGTTTTCCCTTGTAGGCGGCAGCCCCATCTTTGCCATCTTCTGCAGAATGCTCGTCTGACTTTTCAGACGGGTCTCGATAGAACTGATAGGGTTCCTTTTATATCTGACCTCGAATTCGGTATCCAAGACCTCAAACTTTGTATTGATCTCCTTGATCGCACAGGCATATCCCATCATAAGTTCCTTATAGTCCAGAACACCATCCAGCAGATTCATGGCCTGCCCCATGATGATATTCTTTCCGACTTTTTCCGGCATCTGAAGCCAGTTTTTTTCTTCCATAGTTACCTCCGTTCCGGCAGTATACTTTCTGTCTCTGTATTCTATCACTATTTTAACGGATGGAAGGCCAAGGCGCAATTAAAATACTCTAAAAAAATATTAACAATGATTATACCAATGGAACCACTCCCTTTTCATTGTCAAAAATAGCTTTTTTAATTTCCAATCATATACCAATGGGGTGCTGCCTCAAATTCAGCACCCCATTTATCTCTAGCTTCAAAGTACATTGCGAACATGTCCCATCATGTAATCGGACATGATTTATTGAATAAATTTTAACGTATCAAAATCAATCTCCGGCACATCAGCTGCATTTCTGCTTGTGTCTGTTGAAGCTCTCAAATAGATATAATCATTTACAATCCAACCTGGGAATCCAATAGAACTATCCGCAACTTCCCACCACATATAATTTTCATTCAGGGAATAGTTATCATTTAAGAGTACCCAGTCTTTCTTTGATTCATATAAAATCCCGTTAATGATAGCTGATGTTGACGGTGATTTTCTCAATCTAACTCTGTTCCCTTTTACATAAGCTAAATAATAATACGTTTTAGACTGCATAAGAGCTTTTACATCAGGGTTTTCCGCCCAAATTTTTTCAATTTCATTTTGATCTGTGATAATCTCAAGTTCAGCAAACGGCTCATTTTGCTCCAAATATTTTTTTATTTCCGGATTTTCCGATGTAATTTTTGAAATCTCTTCTTCGTCTGTAATAACTTGAAGTCTGGCCAAGGGTTCTTCTTTATCAGCATCTTCTGAAATAGTATCTGAAACATTCTCTTTTGCTGATATATTAGCACCTTTATTTGATTCAACAGTATCGGCGGCAAATACCATCGCCGATCCGGATAAGAAAATTGCACAGCTTAATAATAAGCCTATCACTTTTTTCCCTCGCATACTATCACCTCCATAATTACTTTATTAGTGGGCCGCATGAGAATACTGGAATGTCTAGCCTGACAACAATTCAATATAAGATCCCTTGTCCCCCCTTTCCAATTGTAAATAGATATCTTCAGTCTTTTTGCCTTTATATACACGTATTTTTAATATTGAACTATTAGTTTTATT
>DWYL01000180.1 GCA_019118685.1 Candidatus Blautia merdipullorum | reverse complement strand
AGACCCCTTGAAGACGACGAGGTAGATAGGGCAGAGGTGGAAGTGCAGCAATGTATGGAGCTGACTGCTACTAATCGGTCGAGGGCTTGACCTAATAGTGACGAAAGCGGCGAGGGAAGTCTGGAACAGCCGGGAATGTCTGCATTCCTGGATGAGGAAGGCGGACCGAAGTCATTTGCGGAGCAAAGAACACGAAATAGACCGCAGGTCTATGAGTGACCGCTGACGAGCGAACGGAGCCAAAGGACCTCACCAAGCGGCAAAAAGTTGGATACAAAAGTTTTACATGTGTGGTTTTGAAGGTACAGTAATTGTAACAAGAGCTTCTCTGAGAAGCGTATAAGACGGCTCCTTGGTCAAGCGGTTAAGACATCGCCCTTTCACGGCGGTAACACGGGTTCGATTCCCGTAGGAGTCATTAAAAAAATACTTGCATATTTCTTAAATATGTGTGTATAATATAGTATACGGCGCCATAGCCAAGTGGTAAGGCAAAGGTCTGCAACACCTCTATCACCAGTTCAAATCTGGTTGGCGCCTCTTATTCCTCCTTAGCTCAGTCGGTAGAGCATGCGGCTGTTAACCGCAGTGTCGTTGGTTCGAGTCCAACAGGGGGAGTTGGAAACCTGTAAATGAAAGTTTACAGGTTTTATTTTTTTGCAGAAAAGAGGAAAAGTAATGATATATACTGTATTAAAAATAGAGGAAGATCTGGACTATGGATGTGAGGATAGAAGAGATGACCAGCCGGTTATGGCTGTAGTTACTCTCAGATCAGAAGAAGGAAAGGAATGTACAAGGAAAATTCCGGATCAGCTCCTTTATGAAAGAGAGATTGCTCAGGGAGATGAAGTGATCTTTGATGAAAATGATCAGATCCGAAAAAAATTAGGAAAAGACTGGACAGAGCACTGCAGCAGCAAAAATACCAATACACAGGAATTCGCAGGCTGGCTGCAGGCTGCCAGAACAGGAGAAAACATTCAGAAGGTATGTCCCTTCTGTGGAGGAAATGTTGGCATCTTATCCAATATAGAAGGGCGTACTCTGATAGGATGCGATTCCTGTGATATGCATATTGAACTGGACATAACCGGGGATATAGATATATAACATAAAAAGGAACTCTCTGCAGGATCAGTGGTTTTGTGGTTTTGGCAGCAAAACAGGATCCTGCAGGGAGTTTTTATAATTTACGGGTATATTAAACGGTATCTCTCATGTGTCTGGAAAGAAGTGCAAGAAAGCGTTTCAGCACCGGATGATCATGGTCATACGGATAATATACGCCGAAGGACACTTTGGGAAGGCCGGTTACCGGAATGTAGCACAGGCCCGGATCCCTGGTGTGGGGTATGTCAGGATACAGGCTATATCCTATCTCAGCTTTTACAAGGGTAAAGGCGCTTTCAAGACTGTCGGTGATAAATCTTTGCTCAGAAGGCAAAGTCATGAAAATATTATTTTGTATTGTAAAAACAGAATCCGGAAGCTGCCGGGGGGAGCAGGCAATAAAATTCCCCTGCAGTTGTCCTTGGGTCAGGGCTTTATATTGGGCCAGGAGATGATTGGGCGAGCAGACACAGGCTATAGGGGCAGAAGCAAGTTCTTTGTACCACAAAGAAGATGTCTTTTGCCCATATTTTATGCCCAAAGCCGCCAGAAGCTGAGTGTTTTCCACCATTCCCAGGATAGATGGGAACGGGACCAGGCGGATGGAAGGACGGAGCAGGGGAAATTCCTCAGACAGTTCCTTCAAAATGGGAGGGAGAAGGTTCATTTCTGTATAATTATGACATCCCAGATCAAATGGGATAAGATGTTCATGCCTTCCCAGACGCTCTTTTGCAGACAGAGCGGTTTTCAGGATCAGCTGGGCATCTGCAAAGAAGGAAATGCCTTCCTGGGTGAGAGTCACGCTTTTGCTTGTACGATTGAATAATTTGACATCCAACTCTTCCTCCAGTGTCTGGATCTGATGGCTGACTGCAGGCTGGGTGATCTTTAGCACCCGGGAAGCCTTTGAAAAATTCAGATGTTCTGCTACGGTGACGAAACATTCTAACTGCACTGTGTTCATAAGATATTCTCCTGAATTTGTATAAAGATGATGGATCATGTACTATAAAACATCTTTATGAATTTTATCATTTTTTTCTATAGGATTCAAGATTAATAGGGGATAAGATAAGAAAATAAAATAAGTATCTATAAACAATGTTTATAGAATATAAGAATTTTGAATTTCACATTTGCTTAAATCTGCACTAGAATCATCTATGGACAAAAAATAAGGATACGAACTGTTCAGGTTTGAAACAATCCATGAAAAAACTTACAGGAGGTGCTCAAAAGAATGACAGAAGATTTCAGAACAGAAGAATTGCTCTTCATGGTCAGAAAAATCAGTATGGATCTGACAGCGCAGATAGAATTGTGCTTTAAAAGTGAAAATATGAGTGGAATTCAGGCCTATTTCATGGTGTATATTCTGAGACATCATCCGGAAGGGACGTATCTTACGGAACTTTCTCATGAAATCGGAGTCTCAAAGTCAACGCTGTCGGCGCTGATAAAAAAACTGAGAGAAAAAGGTTATCTTTATTTTCAGGAAAATCCCTGTGACGTCCGAAAAAAGAAAGTGCTCCCTACAGAAAAACTGAAAGCCGAAGGCAATGTTTTTTTGCAGAAGGCTGAAGAGATGGAGTCTGAGATCTGCAGTGTGTTCAGCGGCCAGGAAAAAGCAGAGTTCTGGAAACTGGAACAGAAGCTGCTGACTCAGCTGTCCGGGATGGAGCATGAGGAAACAAAAACAGACAGGAGGTTTATTTACCGTGAGAAAAGTTTTACAACAGCTCAAACAGTATAAGCGGGAGACCTTTCTATGTATCGGTTTGACCGCCCTTGAAGTCATTATGGAAATATTGATGCCGTTTATTACAGCCATGATCATAGATCATGGGCTTGAAGTAAGCAATCTGCCGGCAGTTTACCGCTATGGCGCCATTATGGTGCTTATGGCGTTCCTGAGTCTGCTTTTCGGCGCTATGGCAGGAAAGAATGCTGCGGGAGCGGCATCGGGCCTTTCTGCCAATCTCCGTGAGGCGATTTACACCAATATTCAGACCTTTTCTTTTTCTAACATTGACAAGTTTAGTGTGCCGGGTCTGGTTACCCGTATGACAACGGATATCACTAATGTGCAGAATGCTTTTATGATGATCATCCGTGTGGCCGTCCGGGCTCCGCTGAATCTGATATTCAGTTTTATTATGTGTATGATCATCAGCCCCAGGCTAAGCGCTATGTTCCTGATTGCAGTGGTATTCCTGGTGATCGTTATCGGAACTATTATGGTGGTCACACTGCGGATCTTTAATCAGGTATTTCGGAGATATGATGACTTAAACGCCAGTGTACAGGAAAATGTATCCGCCATCCGGGTAGTAAAAGCCTTTGTCCGTGAGGACTACGAAAACGTTAAATTCTCAAAAGCATCAAAGATGCTTTACGACCTTTCTGTAAAGGCAGAGGGGCTTCTGGCGTTTAACAAGCCGGCTATGATGGTGGCTGTTTATTTCTGCATTATTTCTGTTTCCTGGTTCGGCGCGCAGTTTATTGTAGGCGGTTCTATGACAACCGGAGATCTTACCAGTCTGTTCAG
>DWYL01000179.1 GCA_019118685.1 Candidatus Blautia merdipullorum | reverse complement strand
TCTTTTCATTTTTATACAGATTATACTCAATTCCCTGCCTCCCCTTCCACTGTGGAACAATTCTGGTATTTTTCAACAAACCAGATTAGAGAATAGACGGATTTCTTTATCCGGAATCTGTAATATCGGTGCATAAGAAGGATCACCGAAAGGATCCAGACAACAAAAATACCTTTCATACTCCAGCCTTGAAGTTTCTGAGGCAAAAAAAGTATTTCCGGTATTCCACCTAAAAAAACCGCTACCGTCAAATTTTTATACATTATTTCAGAAGAAGCATAATTATGTAGTCGTTTATATTTTTCATCTGACTGAACAGCTCCATATATCATTGGAAGATACTTTAAAAGATCGGCATATTGAATATTATCTCCATTTTCCGCAAGCTTGCTCTTTTGCATAGCTTCTTTCAGCATAGGTTCATCAATATTCGCAGTATCCTTTACCGAATCCACATATTTGTTTTTCAATCCTAGCTTATCGACAACATCTGAAATTACTCTTGCAAGTTCTGACAAAATTAAGCCGCTCAAAAAACTCCACAGCAAAAAGAACACCGTAAGCTGAGATTTAAAGTTCTGAAGGTCTGTCAGCACACCGCTGCCCACCTCCTGAATAATCCGAACCGATAATAGAGACATAAAAACAGATCCAGGAATTAGATACCCAAAAAAATCATAAAGCGTTATTTTTTCAATTATTGAATTCATATTACTGCTTTCTCATATGCGCTTATAATCACACGCTGCTTTCTTTAAATTTCAATTTTATTTTACTGTCTACTGCGAAAAATGTGAAGCCCCCAAATTATCTTTTATTTCATAATCGTATAAACTGAGCCAGAATATACAGCAGATAAACCGGCGTGTTAAGCCATACTCATCTTTCTCCTCATGGGAGTGCTCCTTGAATTCAAGATATTTGAGTATTCCGGACGATTTTCACCGTAATATACACCAACCTCTTCCAGAGTGCGGCTGCGTCCATCTTCGACCAGGCCGAAACGAAGCCGTATAATCATTGTTTCCTTTTCAGTCAGCACTCCAAGTGCTTTGTCAATATTCTGTCTGAGCATTACCTGCTCTACTGCTTTTTCTGGCAAATCAGCTGACTGATCCTGGATGAAATCTTCCATGGTTCTGTCACCATCATCTCCTACCGGGCTGTCTATGGAAACCGGATCCAGGGCAATTATCCTGAACTCATTGATACGCTCCCCCTGGATACCCATCTCATCAGCTACTTCCCAGTCCTCCGGCTCACGTCCCAGTTTCTGTCCCAGCCTACGTACAGTCCTGCGGTACTGATTGACCTTTTCACACATGTGCATCGGTATACGGATGGTACGGCTTTTATCCGCAATCGCACGAGTGATCGACTGGCGAATCCACCAGGTCGCATACGTACTGAAACGGAATCCCCTTCTGTAGTCAAATCTTTCTGCCGCTTTCAAGAGGCCAAGATTGCCCTCCTGAATCAGATCCTGAAGACTGCGGCCATTTCCCGAATAGTGTTTTGCGATGCTGACCACAAGACGAAGATTGGAGTCGACAAGTTCCTGCTTTGCCATCATGTCTCCAAGCTCTATCCTCTTTCCGAGAGCAATTTCTTCCTCCTGATTGAGAAGCGGATATTTACCGATCTCGCGAAGATACTGTCTCAGGGAATCATTGCAGAAAGTATCACTGTCAGAAAAAAGATCAACTGAAGCATCGGAACCGTATATCCAGACACATCCAAAAGGCTCTTGTCATAATCCCAATTTTCTTACCACAGATATCGGAGCTTCCAGGAAGGTTTTCACATCACTATGTTCTGCGAGATTACGATATAATTCCCGCAGATATCGATAAGCCACTGTTCCGTAACATTCACTTTTTGCCAGAAGCTCAATTCACGCATATGGTTCTGCTAGTACTTCATTAGTATCATCATCCGCCAAAAAGGCCTCCAGATTTCTGATCACTACATGATTTCCGGACATCTCTGTCTCAGCAGTAAACCAGTAATCCCATTCGGCATCGTAAACGGTCTTCGTTTCTCTCAAAATTCCTTCCATCGAACACTTCCATAGTGCAAGAAAAATTCCAATTCCAAAACCGATTAGAAGACACAGGAGCAATACGTTTTCCTGTAATATAACTCGAAATCTACTCATCATCTTCTTCATACTCATCATCCTCCAACTCCAAGTCTTCCAGAAAATCCTCTTCCCAGCTTTCGCACCATATATTCCATTTTTTATTCACATAACCCATAAGCAGCACTCCCATGCAGATTGAGTCAGTGATGATGCCTGTAATTCCTGCAAACGGAAGTAATATGGGAACCGGCACGCCGAACGAGTACAAAAAGCCTGTAACCACACGGATGAGGAATCCAATCCAGATTATATCCAGCATAATGTCTCTTCCATCGTGTTCTCTGGCCTGTACAAGCACCCCCGCCAGAGCAACAATGAAGATAACTTCCACGAGCATCAGCAGGATTGTCGGCAGCCAACCTGCATAAAACAGTACACTGGGAATCAAATAGTGACTGTATTTCATAAAGGAAATCACATAAGAATCATTTAACAGGGTGCTGCTCTGGCCAATAAGGGATGCATTCTCAGCTATTTTGTGGACATTCGTAAAATAGCTGGTTGCCTGAGTCGTATCTGTGAATCCCATAAAGTCAGCAACTGACTGGCCACTATGATAGAAAATAGATATCAGTGCAATCCAAAACAAAGCATACATAATAAAAAGTGCTACGGCATTTCCCTTTTTTCTGATGTTCTTCCAGGCATATCCCCGGACAGCCAGAATCATTGTAATCACATTCAGGACTGCCATTTCTATCAGCCATATATTGGATCTTTCCATGTAAAGCAGAAAGCCGATCAGTGTCAGACCCAGTATCTGCATGATCCCGGAGAATACAGTGCTTGCAGTAAACTCACTTTCTTTCATCTTTCTGATAATGAAAGTCGTCCAAAGAGGGAAAATAATCACAGCCAGCACATCATAGACATACTTTTTGTTGATGTAAAACCTGCCAATCTGCATATAAGTACTGTCACTGAACAGATCCAGCCAATCCGTCCAGCCTGATAATGCGAAAGACAGCAGACAGATCACCGTGAGAGTCAGAACCACACAAAGTGAATTCCGCAGGCCGGAACTATGCACAAGTTTACGGTGGCAATTTTCCCTTTCAAATAATTGCATAAAGAGGCTTTCAGCTGTATCTGGTTCTTCATCCTCATAATCTGCCTGCTCTTCTGAAGCACTTTCATCTTCCTTATAAAAGAATCCAGTTTCATCATCCCAGGCATACAGACCACATCCCCACACAAAGGTTAGGAACACTGTCAGCGCACATTTCCCCAGGATTTCGAATACCGTTGTTCCGCATTCGTTCGCCATTCCAATAAATGTACGGCTCCAGATCAGTACCAGCCATGTAGCCAGCATAATCACCAGGCTCCATTTGCTCTTCAGTATTTTTTTGATCATAATCAATCATCCCCTTTCTCCAATTCCACTGCAGGATACTGCTGAAGGAGTACATCCTTCATAGCCTCCTCCAGACTTTCCAACACACAAGAATAGTTGCTATTACCATTGCAAACAACTTCCTTAATTACCGGATCTTTTGTTCTCCTGAAGGGGGTTTACTGACAGGTTACATGTATAGTAGTCATATGACATTTTCTCCATGTACTACCTATGATCCATGCAAAAACATACCCCCTGAAATCAATGTTCTTTTTTGAAACTTTTTTCTTTTGTATCGACCCGCATCTCAAGGTGAGCTGCAAGCCAAAGCCTAAGCGCACCAGATGCCGTTCCCCACCATTCATCCCCATCCCTATCACACAAGAACCACTCCTCATATGTATCCGGATGAATGAACCGTAATTTGCCGCTTTCTGCTAATGCCTTACCATTGCTATCCTGAAAGCAAGTCCGGACTTCTGACATCTGAAAGAAAGTATAGGAATCTCTCCACGGCAAAATACTGTTACCGTTCTGCTCCGGACACATCAGATAAACGCAGAGGATATCCTCGTCAGCATCCGCTCCGGCATATGCATCGACATGCCGCATTGCTATGACCTTTACACAGATCACCTTTCCATTCTCATGCTTAATACATACAAGAGCGCTGCCTCTCTGTATCTTACGGAGCACCGACATGCCCACATCGATATAATCTCTATCCCATACTGCAGTAATTCGGCCATCCTTATGCAATATCGGCTTACGCTCCATGATCTTCAGACGTCTGAACCTGTCGCTGCCCTTTATCTGCTCTGTACCCAGATAATACTTACCGACAAATTCAGGTACCCGATGTAAATCCAGCAGATTTTCATTGCCATACAAATATGTCTTTTTTTTCTTCATGTCAGCCGGTGCATATCCATTCGGAAACCGTATAGAACCAAAGCTGCAATCTGCCAGTGCATAAGGATCAATATATTCCATCTTCTCCGGAAAGTGGATTCCTTTTTTGATAACTGCCCATGAAAAAGCAAATGCTTCCGCTCGTTCCAGTGTTGAAGGGCAAATAATCTCATCCGCCACAATATTTGCCATAGAGAAATACTTCAAAGTATGAACACCTTCCGGGATTTCCATTCTTCCGCTGCCGGTAAAGCAAACATACAAAGCACCATCCTGGAGATAGTAGTTGTCCCATTTTATCGCTGCCCATGGACAGTTCAGAAAACTCTCTACGCCAAAGACTACTGTGTCTTCTTCTGCAGTCTGCCGTTTGTCGTAGATATATATCCACACAGTGCGATCTGACTCAACAACCTCCAGGCTGGCACAATTCCGAAATGCATATGCATGGATTCTGCGAACCGTATGCGGAAGCCTTACAGCCTTCAGATTTCTGCAGTCTCTAAAAGCGTTGATACCGATCTCCGTGATTCCATCCTCAATCACAAGGCTTTCAATGGCATCCTTTCTGTCCTCCCATGGAGCCACAGGATTCTTACCACACGAATAATCCGGCATCTTCCCGCTTCCACTGACAGTGAGTACACCCATATCATCCAGTGTCCAGTTAATTTCTGCTATTACCGCCGACTTATATAATGTATTCTTCATATGCCATACCTCCTTACCTTTTTATTGCGCTACTTACTCGTTTTCCCCCTATCCATGAATCTTCTCGTAGATACAATATTGTTTTTATCTCTCATAGCAGATCGCCTCCTGTCTCACTGCTGCAGTTTTCGCATTGGTTAATGAGTACTCCAGTTCGCGGAACAGCGTTGTTACAACGTTGGTAAGTTTCTTGTTGTACCAGGCCTTGAAGCCGTACAGCTCACCGATTGTGCGGCCATGACATCCAAAGTACTTCTTGACAGAGAGAGAGAAAGGAATCTCATAGAAGCAAATCGCCTTCTCTCTTCTGTTGCTGTTGTTATAATAGAACTCGATACGATCACCGGTGTTATAGATGGTAATTCGGTCGTTGTTCCGGATTGCAAGTTTTGCATTGAACTTTTTCATAGCTGTTGCCCTCCCTCTGTGCAGTGGTTTTCTTGATGATTCTATTTAACCATTCACAAGGAGTTGCTTGAATTTCATTTATCGCTATATTTAAGCAACTTGCAGATCATTTAGGCCCTCGTTTTTGAAACTTCAG
>DWYL01000178.1 GCA_019118685.1 Candidatus Blautia merdipullorum | reverse complement strand
AAGCCTATGCAGATCGAACTCCTGAAGAAATATGTCCGGCAGGATATTATAGCTGACCAGCTTCAGTTCAGCATCCCCGCATCCAATCTGGTGGCCAATGGGCTGGAAGTAAATATGGAGACAGCAGGATCTGCTGACAGAGACGAAAGTGCACTGGATTACTGCCGGGTACAGGATATTACAATCCAGGCCTGGTCGCCCTTCCAGATGCCCGGGTGGAAAGGATGCTTTCTTGGAAGTGAGGACTATGCCGATCTTAACAGAGAACTTGAGCGGCTTGCAAAGCAGTATGAGGTAACGCCTACGACTATTGCCGCTGCATGGATCTTGAGGCATCCGGCACAGATGCAGATCGTAGCCGGGACGGCAAGGGAAAGCCGTCTGGCGGAGATCATTGCTGGAGGGGATATCTACCTCAGCAGGGAAGAGTGGTACAGACTATACCTTGCGGCGGGACATATCCTGCCTTGATGTTACTGGAATCCGGGAAAGATTTCTTTTAGCTCTTCAGTTTTTTCGCTGGCGGCCGGCAGGTAACATCTGCATTAGTATTTATATACATTTTTAACAGTATGAAAAGAGTTTGTGAAAAGGCAATGCCGGAATCACAGGCTCTTTTTCTATCTATGTATGTCTGTATCAGTAAAGGTTTTTTATAGAATAAAACCACCGGAAGAAATAAAGAATAGCATTTGTCTATGTGGTAAAAATAGATAAAAAATGAAGACGGAAATTGTGAAAAGTCACGTAAATACATAAAAAGGGACTTGAGTCCTTTTTGAAATGGTAAATTATAGGTAAGATGCAAGTAGAATAAAGAACGAAGAGAAAGAAGGTATGATTATGAACTATTCTGAAGACGCTAATAAACAGTATCACATTCAGGTGGGAAAGGGAGATGTGGGCCGTTATGTGATCCTACCGGGAGATCCCAAACGCTGTGTAAAGATTGCCAAGTACTTTGACAACCCGGTCTTGGTGGCTGACAGCAGAGAGTATGTCACCTATACCGGATACCTGGATGGGGTGAAGGTAAGCGTTACTTCTACAGGAATCGGCGGACCTTCCGCTTCTATTGCAATGGAAGAGCTGACTATGTCCGGGGCGGATACTTTTATCCGGATCGGAACCTGCGGGGGCATGCAGCTTGATGTGAAAAGCGGAGATGTTGTCATTGCAAACGGCGCCATCCGTATGGAAGGAACCAGTAAGGAGTATGCCCCGATTGAATTCCCGGCAGTGGCGGATATCCGGGTGACCAATGCGCTGATCCAGGCGGCGGAAGAACTGGAAAGCCCTTATCATGTAGGAGTTGTTCAGTGCAAGGATTCTTTTTACGGACAGCATTCCCCGGAACGGATGCCGGTGAGCTATGAACTGATGAATAAATGGGAGGCCTGGAAGCGGCTGGGCTGTCTTGCCTCAGAGATGGAATCTGCAGCCCTTTTTGTGGTAGCCAGCCATCTGAGGGTGCGGGCAGGCTCCTGTTTTCTGGTTATGGCAAATCAGGAGAGAGAGAAAGAAGGACTGGAGAACCCGGTAGTCCATGACACGGATATGTCCATCCGGGTGGCGGTACAGGCAATACGAAATCTGATCAAAGCAGATCAGAAGGCAGAGAAGTAGAGGAGGACCATGATGGAGAAAGCAAAGATCCGGGAACTGATTGATACAGCCATCGCTCAGCTTTCCTATTCTTATACGCCATACTCTCACTTTAAGGTAGGGGCTGCCCTCCTTGGAAAAAACGGACAGATCTATACAGGCTGCAACATTGAGAATGCAGCTTATACTCCTACAAACTGTGCGGAAAGAACGGCGTTTTTTAAAGCTGTCAGTGAAGGAGTAAAAGAATTTGAAGCTATCTGTATTGTAGGGGGACCTGAGGGAAAACTGGTGGATTATACCCCTCCCTGCGGAGTCTGCAGGCAGGTGATGATGGAATTCTGCAAGCCAAAAGAGTTTCAGATCATACTGGTAAAGGGAAAAGAAGACTACAAGATATACAGGCTGGAAGAGCTGCTTCCCCAGGGATTCGGCCCTGGAAATCTGGAAGACTGAGAGATAAGGAGGACAGAAATGAGAAAATATAAACGTGTATTTACCATCGTAATCGATTCCCTGGGAATCGGAGCTATGCCTGACGGAGAAAAGTTCGGAGATGTTGGAGTAAATACCCTGGGACATATATCGGAAGCAGTAGAAAATTTCCGGATTCCTACTCTCCAGAAGCTGGGAATGGCCAACCTGACTCCACTTCGTCAGGTACCTGCGGTGGAGAATCCTCTTGGATATCAGGCTGCCCTGAGAGAGCGGAGCAACGGGAAGGACACCATGACCGGCCATTGGGAGATCATGGGAATTGAGACAAAGAAACCTTTCAAAACCTTTACAGAACATGGTTTTCCAAAAGAATTGATCGAAGAACTGGAAAAGCGGACGGGACATAAAGTGATCGGCAATAAAAGCGCCAGCGGAACGGAAATTATTGATGAGCTGGGAGAAGAAGAGATTGCCACCGGCCATATGATCGTGTACACTTCAGCGGATTCTGTTCTTCAGATCTGCGGTAATGAAGAGACCTTCGGTCTGGAGGAACTGTACCGCTGCTGTGAGATCGCAAGAGAGCTGACTATGAAAGAAGAATGGAGAGTGGGAAGGGTTATTGCAAGACCTTATATCGGAAAGAAGAAAGGGGAATTTGAGCGGACCAGCAACCGTCACGACTACGCTCTGAAACCACCGATGAAAACTGCTCTGGATGTACTGAAAGATCATGGCCTGGATGTGATCTCTGTAGGAAAAATCAAAGACATTTTTGATGGAGAAGGAATCACAGAAGCCTATAAATCCAAATCTTCTGTTCACGGTATGGAACAGACCATTGAGCTGGCAGATAAAGACTTCCAGGGACTGTGCTTTGTAAACCTGGTGGATTTTGATGCAAAATGGGGACACAGAAGAAACCCGGAAGGCTATGCAAAAGAGCTGGAAATGTTTGATGAAAAACTGAAGATTTTGCTGGAAAAACTGAAAGATGATGACCTTTTGATCATCACAGCAGATCATGGAAATGACCCTACCTATACAGGAACAGATCATACAAGAGAAAAGGTACCTTTCCTTGCCTATGGAAAGGCTATGGAGGGGAATGGAATGTTGCCGGAACAAGATACTTTTGCTGTGATCGGTGCTACTATCGTTGATAATTTTGGCCTTCATATGCCGGAAAATACGATCGGAACATCATTGCTTTCCTATATAAAATAACAAAGGAGGAACGAAGAAATGAAAAAACTGAAAAGGCTTGCCGCTTTTCTTCTGGCAGTGTGCATAGCGGTTTCTGCTCTGGGCTGCGGACCTTCAGGGAGCCAAGAAAGCACCAGTGATTCAGATTATCGTGTAGCCATGATCACGGACAGCGGCGATATAACAGACCAGTCTTTTAATCAGACTACCTATGAAGCCTGTCTGGAATACTGTACGGAAAACAACATTGATTTCACCTACAAAAAGCCGGACGGAGATACAGATTATGCCCGCATTGCCATGATCGATGTGGCTGTGGCGGAAGGTTATAATATCATTGTTATGCCAGGATATATCTTTGCACCTGCCCTGGTAGAAGTGACCTACAAATATCCGGATGTGAAGTTTATCGCCCTGGATATGACGGCCGGAGATATCATTGCGGCAGCAGTGGGAAGCAAGTATTATGACGATCCGGATTCCTATGAGGCTTCCGACTATTACAACACGGAAAACACATACTGCGCAGTTTACCAGGAGGAAATCCCCGGGTATATGGCAGGGTATGCGGCGGTTAAACTGGGCTACCGGAACCTTGGCTTTCTGGGGGGCCAGGCAGTGCCGGCAGTTATGCGTTTTGGATTCGGCTATGTGCAGGGGATTAATGATGCGGCAGAAGAACTGGGTATTGTAGATGAGATTCAGGTAGAGTATGCATACGGAGGACAGTTCTATGGTTCCACGGAGATCACGGCAGCTATGGATACCTGGTTCAGCCAGGGCACAGAGATCGTATTTGCCTGCGGCGGAGGAATCTTTACTTCAGCAGCAGAAGCTGCAGCGAAAGTAGGGGGCAAGATGATCGGCGTGGACAGTGACCAGTCTCCTATTATTGACGCATATGGAGAAGGAATGACTGTGACTTCCGCTATGAAGGGGCTGGGAGCTACGGTAAAAGCCATGCTGAATTCGATTATTGTAGATGGTACCTGGGAAGAGCATGTGGGAAAAATTGAGAACCTGGGACTGGTATCAGGAACAGATACATCTGTGAATTATGTAGGGCTTCCGGAAGACACCACACAGTGGAATGAAAACTTTACAGTAGAGGACTATTATGAACTGGTACAGAAGATCTATGACGGGGAGATCCAGATCGATAATTCTATTGACCAGATGCCGGAAGTATCTGTAAAGGTAAATGAAAGACAAGGATCGATCATGTAGGACATGGGGAAAGGAGGAAATAAAAATGGGAGAATACGCAGTTGAAATGCTGAATATAACCAAGAGATTTCCCGGTATTGTGGCAAATGACAACATTACACTGCAGCTGAAAAAAGGCGAGATCCATGCCCTTCTGGGTGAAAACGGCGCAGGGAAATCTACGCTGATGAGTGTGCTGTTCGGATTGTATCAGCCGGAGGAAGGAGAGATACGGAAAGACGGGAAAACCGTACATATCAAGAATCCCAATGATGCAAACGCTCTGGGAATCGGTATGGTACATCAGCATTTTAAGCTGGTAGAATGTTTTTCTGTACTGGACAATATCATCCTGGGTGCGGAGCCGGTCCAGGGAGGATTTCTGAAGAAAGAGGAAGCAAGGAAAAAGGTCATGGAACTGTCTCAAAGGTACCATCTTCAGATAGACCCGGACGCCATTGTGGAAAATATTACCGTAGGTATGCAGCAGAGAACGGAAATCTTAAAAATGCTGTACCGGGATAATGAGATCCTGATCTTTGACGAGCCTACGGCAGTACTGACTGTACAGGAGATCGAAGAGCTGATGCAGATCATGAAGGGACTTGCAAAAGAAGGAAAAAGTATCCTCTTTATTTCTCACAAGCTGAATGAGATCATGGAAGTCTCTGACCGCTGTACAGTTCTCCGGAAGGGAAAATATGTAGGTACAGTGGAGACAAAAGACACTACTCCGGAGAAGCTGTCAGCTATGATGGTGGGAAGAAATGTAAGCTTCAAAGTAGAGAAGAAACCGGCAAAACTGGGCGAGGTAGTACTGGATGTAAAGCATATGACCGTTGAGGGACAGAATAAGAAAGACGCAGTCCAGGATGTGAATTTCCAGGTGCGGAAAGGAGAGATCGTCTGTATTACAGGAATTGACGGAAACGGCCAGACGGAACTGGTCTATGGACTGTCCGGTCTGGAGCCTCTGAAAAGGGGAAGTATTGCCATGAACGGAAAAGACATCACCAATGCCTCTATCCGTCAGCGTTCTGTGATGGGTATGAGCCATATCCCTGAAGACCGGCATAAACATGGATTGATCCTGGATTACTCACTGGAAGATAACCTGGTGCTCCAGCGGTATTTTGAGCCTCAGTTTACAAGTAAGCTGGGTGTTCTGAAGAGAAAAGAGATCCGGGAATATTCAGACCGTCTCATTGAAGAGTATGATATCCGTTCTGGTCAGGGATCGGCCACTACTGTACGGTCTATGTCCGGAGGAAACCAGCAGAAGGCTATTATTGCCCGGGAAATTGACAAGGATCCGGATCTTCTGATTGCTGTACAGCCTACACGAGGCGTAGATATCGGAGCTATCGAATTCATCCACAAACAGCTTATTGAACAGAGAGATGCAGGAAAGGCCGTGCTCTTAGTCAGCCTGGAACTGGATGAAGTTATGGATGTGCCGGATCGGATCCTGGTAATGTACGAAGGAAAACTGGTCGGAGAATTCAAACCCGATGAAGTGACGGTTGAAGAATTGGGACTTTATATGACCGGTGCCAAAAAACAGGAGGTGTAGGATATGAATACGAAAAACGAAAAGAAAGGATTCCTGGAAATCGCCGGCGTACAGACTGTCATCGCTTCTCTGATCTGTATCATTCTGGGACTTCTGGTGGGATATGTCGTGCTTTTATGTATCAATCCCTCAGAAGCCTGGAGCGCAATGACTGCGATCCTGAAGAACTTTTTATACTTCCCAAGGCCGGAGGTGGCTCTGGAATATTTCGGCAGCACCCTTGCAAAAACAGCGCCTCTTCTTATGTGTACCCTGTCCATCTTGTTTGCCTATAAAGTAGGGCTTTTCAATATCGGCGCTTCCGGACAGTACGCAGTGGGAGCCGGACTGGCCCTTTATCTTGCTATAGCGTATCAGATGCCCTGGTATGTCTGCATGATCGCAGCCATGATCGGCGGCGGGATCCTTGGTGGGATCGTGGGTATTTTAAAGGCATACTTAAATGTAAATGAAGTTATCGCAGGGATCATGCTGAACTGGATCAGTCTTTACGGCGTGAACATGCTGCTGACCAATGTAAAGGAATCCAGTACCACCTATACCATGGCCCTGAAGACCAATGCCCCTGGAGCCCTGATCCCAAGTTTGGGGCTGGACAGGCTGTTTTCCGATAACCGTTATGTGACCATTGCTATTCCACTGGCAGTTATCATCGCCGTTCTGGTGTGGTTCCTGATGAGCAAAACAAAACTGGGATACGAACTGAAGGCTACAGGATTAAATAAAAACGCGGCAAAATATGCAGGTATGAAAGAAAAGAGAAATATGATCCTTACCATGGTCATTGCAGGATGTCTTTCCGGACTTGGAGCCGCATTCCTCTACTTAAGCGGCATCGAGCAGTGGTCCTGCGCGCAGACCGCAGTGCCGGCCATGGGCTTTAACGGGATCGCGGCAGCTTTCCTTGGAGGACTGAATCCCATTGGAAGTATCTTCTCTGCATTCTTTATCCAGCACATTACAAGCGGCGGTTCTTACGTGGACAAGATGGTATACTGCGCCCAGATTTCAGACCTGATCTCAGCGATCATCATCTACTTCTGCGGCTTTGTATTATTCTTTAAATACTGTATGAGCAGAAAAGGGAAAAAGTAGGAAAGGAGGAAGAAAAGGATGGCACTATTATTACAATATACATTAATCTATGCATCAGTACTTATGCTTGTCGCCCTGGGGGGATGTTTTTCAGAGCGAAGCGGCGTGATCAACCTGGGACTAGAGGGAACTATGGTCATCGGTGCCCTGGGCGGAGCCCTGGTAATGAAATATATGGGAAATCTTCCGGCTGCCCTTATGATCGTGGCAGTTGTGATCGGAAGTATTCTTTTCGGTATGGTCTATTCTCTTCTGCTGGCAGTATCGGCCATTAATTTTAAGGCAGACCAGACCCTGATCGGAACAGCCATGAACCTCCTTGGTACAGCGGCAGCTACAGTATTTGTAAAAGCGATCAACATGGCAGAAAATGTAAACAACGTTTCTTCCTCGATCCAGTATATTGAACAGAGAAAAGCATTTTCCGCTTTTAAGATCGGAAACTTTGAGGTAAGCTGGTTCATGATCCTGGCGGTTATTCTTTTGATCATTGCACATATTGTTCTTTATAAAACACGGTTTGGCCTTCGCCTGAGGGCCTGCGGCGAGCATCCTCAGGCAGCGGATTCTGTAGGTATCAACGTATACAAAATGCGCTATGCAGGAGTTCTTATCTCCGGTCTTTTCGGCGGACTTGGCGGGATCGTTTATATCACTGCTGGAGTCAGTGAGTGGAAGTTTGAAAACGGCGTGGCAGGCTTCGGATTCCTGGCCCTGGCGGTTATGATCTTCGGTCAGTGGGAGCCGAAATTCATCGGACTGGCAGCCCTTCTCTTCGGATTGTTCCGGGCTCTGTCCAATGTGTATTCAGGATTCGATATCCTGGAGGCACTGAACATTCCAAGTGCTGTTTACAATATGCTTCCATATATTATTTCCCTTGTGGTGCTGGCACTGTTTTCAAAGAACTCCAGGGCGCCTAAGGCAGAGGGAATCCCCTATGACAAAGGACAGCGATAAAATATATTGGAATGACAGAACAAGGAGACAACGACATGGAAAGATTTGCTATCAGAGGCCATATCTGTTACAGTGAGGATCAGAAAAAAATACGGACTGTGGACCAAGGTTATGTAGTATGCGAAGATGGAAAAAGCCGGGGAGTTTTTGAAACTCTTCCGGAGGAATGGAGAGGGATCCCCTGCCGGGATTACGGGGATAAGCTGATCATTCCGGGGCTTGTGGACCTGCACGTCCACGCTCCCCAGTACACCTTCCGGGGACTGGGCATGGATCAGGAACTGATCGACTGGCTGAACACCCACACTTTTCCCGAGGAAGAGAAATATAAGGATACAGCGTATGCTAAAAAGGCGTATAATATATTCATAGACGATCTGCTCCACAGCGCAACCACACGAGCCTGTGTTTTCGCCACCTGCCATAAGGAAGCTACTCTCTGGCTGATGAAGAAGATGGAAGAGGCAGGGCTGGCAGGATATGTGGGAAAGGTAAATATGGACCGGAACAGCTCCCAGGGCCTGCAGGAAGAAAGCGCCCAAAAGTCTGCCAAAGATACAGAAGCCTGGATCCTGGAGGCTGCAGATCTTACCAATGTAAAGCCAATCCTGACCCCCAGATTTATCCCTACATGCTCTGATGAGCTGATGGAGAAACTTTCAGAGCTTCAGAAAAAATACCAGCTGCCGGCGCAGTCCCATCTTTCCGAAAACCTCAGTGAGATAGAATGGGTCCGCCAGCTTTGTCCCAAAGCTTCATGCTATGGAGACGCCTACCGTCTCCATGGGCTGTTTGGGGGTGATTGTCCTACGATTATGGCACATTGTGTGTACAGTGATGAGGAAGAAACCCGGATGATGAAGGAACAGGGGGTATTTATTGCCCATTGTCCGGAGTCCAATGCAAACCTGGCCTCGGGGATCGCTCCGGCCAGGAGATTTCTGGACCAGGGACTGAAGATGGGCCTTGGCACAGACGTGGCTGCCGGCACCTCTCTTTCCATGTTCCGGGCCATGGCTATGGCAATCCAGTGCTCCAAGCTTCGGTGGAGGCTCCAGGATCAGAGTCTTCCTCCCCTGACTGTGGAAGAAGTCTTCTACCTGGCCACCAAAGGGGGAGGAGAATTCTTCGGAAAGGTGGGGAGTCTGGAGCCTGGGTATGAATTTGACGCAGTGGTCATTGACGATGGAATCCTCCGCCATGCCAGGGAACTTTCCACGAAAGAGCGGCTGGAGCGGCTGATCTATCTGGCAGAGGACAGACAGATCGATGCAAAATATGTTAAAGGGAAACAGGTGCTACCTATAGAAAAGAACTGCAGGTGACAAAAGATGGAAAATAAATATCTGGCCCAGATTTTGCCTTTTCTGAATGAAATAGAAGAGGAGAGAAGAAAACAGTTTGAGGAATATTTCCGCACAGCTCCCATGTGGCTGATGGATACATTTGTGGTGGAAGAGCTGGAAAAAGGAACG
Source organism: Candidatus Blautia merdipullorum (assembly GCA_019118685.1). Taxonomy (GTDB): domain Bacteria; phylum Bacillota; class Clostridia; order Lachnospirales; family Lachnospiraceae; genus Blautia; species Blautia merdipullorum. Next base: position 8,225 of record DWYL01000178.1, on the reverse strand, counting down.
ATCTTTGTCCAGGAGGGGGAGCCGGCGGACACAATCTTCCTGATCGGAAAGGGTCTTATTAAAGCCACGGATTACAGGATCTATGGCATCAATTATGATTTTACGGTGTTTGACAAAGTCTATGCTTTCGGCGGGATGGAAGTGATCATTAATCTGGATAAATACCAGACCACTCTTCAGACAGTGACAAAGTGTACGGTGCTGAAGATACCCAAAGAGGGCTTTAAAAAATGGCTGGATTCGGATATCATTGCCCTTCAGCAGGAAAGCAGGCTGATGGGAGAGTATCTTCTGGAACAGGCCCGGGACAGCCGGATGCTTTTGTTCCTTCAGGGAGCGGACAGGGTGGCTTTCCTGCTGATGAAACGGTACCGGAAATATGCGGAGAACGGAGTCATGAAGATGAAGGGAGACAGGCAGGAACTGTCGGATTTTACAGGACTTTGTGTAAAGACCATCAGCCGTTCCATCAAAAAATTCAAAGAAAGCGGCCTGATCACTACTCAGGGAAGCTATATCTTGATCAACTATGAACAATATTGCCGGATGGAAAAGATGATCTCGGAAATTCTGGCGGAAACATTGTGAGAGGAGTGGGAAAATGGAAAATAAATTAAAGACTTGTCTGGCAAGTATCAGAGAAAAAACAGATTTCAAACCAGAGATAGCCCTGATCCTGGGAAGCGGACTGGGAGACTATGCAGAAGGCATTAAGATAGAGGGCACTGTGGATTATTCAGATATTGAGGGATTTCCCGTGTCCACAGTAAAAGGCCATAAGGGACGGTTTGTCTTCGGATATGTAGGAGAAGTCCCGGTGGTGATCATGCAGGGAAGAGTCCACTATTACGAAGGCTACCCCATGTCAGATGTGGTCCTGCCTACCAGGCTAATGGGCCTTTTGGGGGCCAAAAAACTGATCCTTACCAATGCGGCAGGAGGCCTTAATGAGAACTTCCAGCCGGGAGATTTTATGATGATCACCGACCAGATCGCAGTGGGCGTACCGAATCCCCTGATCGGCCCCAATCTTGAGGAACTTGGAGACCGGTTCCCGGATATGAGCGAGGTGTACAGCAAAAGGATCCGTGAGGTGATCCGGAAGTCCGCTGAGGAATGCGGGATCAACCTCCAGGAAGGGGTTTATGTACAGCTGACAGGACCAAGCTACGAGACTCCGGCGGAAGTCCGGATGTGCCGGATCTGGGGCGGAGATGCAGTGGGAATGAGCACAGCCTGCGAAGCAATGGCCGCCCGTCATATGGGAATGGAGATCGGCGGGATCTCCTGTATCACCAACCTGGCCGCAGGCCTGTCAGACAAAAAACTGGATCACAAAGAAGTACAGGAAACTGCCGACAGAGTCTCCCTTCAGTTCAAAGAACTGGTTACTAAAATTATAGAAAAGGTGTGATTATATGGATATAGAACAGCTTCCAAAGCTTGACCTTCACTGTCATCTGGACGGTTCTCTTACGAAGGCCATGATAGAGAGACACCTGGGGAAGGAAGTGGCCGGGGAGGCTCTGACTGTATCCCAGGACTGCCGGAGTCTCACGGAATATCTGGAGAAATTTGACCTGCCTCTTCAGTGTCTCCAGGATGAGAAGGGACTGGAAGAAGGAGCCTATACCTTTGTGGAAGAGATCGCAAAAGAAAAGGTAGAGTACATTGAAGTCCGTTTTGCCCCTATGCTTTCCGTCCATGAAAACTTAAGCTGCAGACAGGTGATCGAGGCAGTGAGAAAAGGAATGGAACGGGGAAAAGAAGACTTCCAGGTACGCTATGGGATCATTGTATGCGCTATGAGAAACCACAGTGAAGAACAGAACCTGGCTATGCTGAAATGTGCCAGAGAATACCTGGGAGAAGGGGTATGTGCCCTGGATCTGGCGGGAGACGAGTCTGCCTATCCTACGGCTCAGTACCGGAACATTTTCCGGGAAGCAAAAAGACTTGGTATCCCCTATACCATTCATTCCGGAGAGACGGGAAACCTGGATAATGTCCGGGAAGCCTGGGAACTGGGAGCAGCCAGGATCGGTCACGGGATTGCCCTGAAAAAAGATCCGGAGCTGATGAAAGCTTATGCTAAGGCTGGTATCGGCGTGGAAATGTGTCCTACCAGCAATTTCCAGACAAAGGCGGTTCAAACCTGGCAGGATTACCCCCTTCGCCAGTTCCTGGATGCAGGGATCAAGGTTTCTGTAAACACGGATAACCGGACCGTCAGCGGAACGACTATGACCCATGAACTGACGAAAGTTTATGAACAGTACGGCCGGGACGAGGAACTGATTTTTACTCTCCTCAGAAACGCTGCAGAAACAGCTTTCGACCCGGAAATCAAAGAAATATTTGAGAAAAAATGGAAAGGAATCTGAGATGGATAAGAAAGAAATTTTAAAATATGTGGACCATACTTTACTGACACAGACTGCAACCTGGGAGGAAATCCGGCAGATCCTGGATGACGCCATAAAATACGGAACAGCCTCTGCCTGTATTCCGGCTTCCTATGTAAAACAGGCTGCCGAATATGTAGAGGGAAAACTGCCTATCTGCACAGTGATCGGTTTTCCAAATGGCTACAGCACCACAGCCACCAAGGTATTTGAGACACAGGATGCTGTTGCAAATGGAGCTTCGGAGATCGATATTGTCATCAATATCGGCAAGCTGAAAGATAAGAAGTATGAAGAAATCGAAGAGGAAATCCGCCAGATCCACCAGGCCTGCAGCGGCAGGATCCTAAAAGTTATCATTGAGACCTGCCTGCTCACAGAAGAAGAAAAAATAAAAATGTGCGAGATCGTCACAAAGGCAGGGGCAGAATTTATTAAAACTTCTACCGGATTTTCCACCGGAGGGGCCACTTTTGCAGATGTGGAACTGATGAGAAAACATGTGGGAAAAGATGTGAAAGTAAAAGCTGCGGGAGGCATTTCTTCCTTTGACGACGCAGAAGAATTTATCTGCCTGGGGGCAGAGAGACTTGGCACCAGCAGACTGGTCAAGATCATGAAAAACAGCCCGGATGCTGGGATGGGATATTAAGGAGGAGACGGCGTGAGTACACATATGATGGTGGAGCTGGTGGGATATATTGGCTCCATTCTGGTGCTGATCTCCTTTCTTATGACTTCCGTGGTGAAGCTGCGGGTTATCAACGCAGTGGGAGGAACGATTTTTGCAGTCTATGCCATGATCATTCAGTCCTATCCCACGGCTCTTATGAATTTCTGTCTGGTGCTGATCAATATTTACTATCTGATCCGCCTTCGAAAATCGGACAGAAATTACGATTTTATTGAAGGAAAGCCGGGAGAGTCTCTAGTTCAGTATATGATTAATTTTTATCACACAGATATCCAAAAATACTTTCCAATCTTTAAAGAGAAACAGCCGGAGTGCGATACTGCATATGTGATCTGCAAGGATGCCGCACCTGCGGGACTGTTTCTTGGAAATAAGCGGGGAAAGGGCGAGCTGGAAGTCCTTCTGGACTATTCTGTACCGGCATACAGAGACTGTTCCGTGGGAAATTATCTCTATTCCAAATTAAAAGATCAGGGGATCCGCAAAATGATCTTTACAGGAACGCCGGGTCCTCACGAATCTTATCTGCAGACAATGGGGTTTGAAAAAGTAAATGGAGTTTATGTAAAAGAGTTGGCCTGAAACATCCTGAGACACAGGTGTCCTGTGGATGAAAAGAAGCGGAAATTTTTGTCCGAGTTATGATTGCATATCAGAAAAACCCGATGTATAATAGGGCTGTTTGTCCAAAGCCAGACCCGGGATCCCGGGATTTTCGGCAGGGACAGCGTAAAAATTTCGCATGATGTGCAGGGAGACCATTACATGAAAACTCTGAAAGATTTTTTTAGAAAAGAGACGGTTTTCTGCGTCTCTTTTCTTCTTGCCCTTATTTCTGCAGCGGCGGTGAGGCCGGATCCGGCTTATCTGACTTACCCGGATTACCGGACCCTTGCCCTGCTGTTTTGCTTTATGATCATCGTAGCCGGCTTTCAGTGGCTGGGGGTATTTTCCCTTCTGGGAGAAACTTTGTTAAGGAAAGCCAGCAGCCTGCGGAACTTATCCGTGCTTATGGTGCTTTTGTGCTTTTTCTCCAGCATGATCATTACAAATGACGTAACTCTGATCACTTTTGTCCCTTTCACTATATTGGTATATCAGATGATCGGACGGGAAGACAGGGTCCTGAGGATCGTGGTACTGGAGACTATTGCCGCTAACCTGGGAAGCATGGCTACGCCTATAGGGAATCCCCAGAATCTTTATTTATATTCTATGTCAGGAGTCACTCTGGGAGAATTCGTCCGGGCAGTCCTGCCCTATGCAGGCCTTTCCCTGATCCTTTTGGTGTGTATTCTTTTTACAGAAAAAAATGAAGCCCTGGAAAGTATCTCAGTAAAAGAACAGAAGAAAGTCCGGATAGGAAAAGCCCTTCCCCAGCTTCTGGCATTTGCCGGCCTGCTCTTACTGTGTCTTCTGGTAGTATTCCGGATTTTTCCATATATTCCTGTGCTGATCTGTGTGGCAGGGGCTGTGCTGGCAGTGAACCGGAGATTGTTCGGAAAGGTGGACTATTTTCTTCTGCTGACCTTTCTGTGTTTCTTTATTTTTATCGGAAATATGAAGCGGATCCCGGAGATCAGCAATACTCTGGCTTCCCTTGTCCAGGGAAAAGAACTGTGGGCAGGGATCCTTACCAGCCAGGTTATCAGCAACGTTCCGGCGGCAATCCTGCTGTCGGGATTTGCAGGAAATTTTTCCCTTCTCCTTACGGCAGTTAACCTGGGAGGCCTGGGAACCCTGGTGGCCTCACTGGCAAGCCTGATCTCCTTTAAATTTTATACAGTGGAATATCCACGGAAAAAGGGAAGCTTTATGAAAGTCTTTACGGCGTGGAATCTTATTTTCTTAGGAGTCCTTATCTGTGAGGCCCTTATCCTTACATAGTTACATAGCGGAAGTCTTCCTGAAAAGGGAAGGCTTCTATCTTTTTAGGGTATTGTTCTCACATAAGTAAAGAAAAAGTTAAGAATCTCTCTTGTACACCAGAATCCGGGGGCGTATAATGTGGATTATCAAAGAGATACGGAGGAGAAAAATGGACAGGAAAAAGCTCTTTTTTTCCAATGCAGACCTTCGGAAACTGATCCTTCCTCTGGTGGTGGATCAGTTCCTGCAGGCCTTTGTGGGACTTGCAGATTCTGTTATGGTGTCCAGCGTAGGGGAAGCTGCGGTATCGGGGGTTTCTCTTATCGATACGGTCATGGTGCTGATTATCAATATCTTTACTGCTCTTGCCACAGGAGGAGCAGTCATTGCCGGCCAGCTTCTGGGCAAGAAAAGGACAGAGATGGCCTGCAAAGCCACCAACCAGCTTTTGGCTTTTACTCTTAAGGCTTCTCTGGCGGTGATGATCCTGGGATATCTGGGACGGAATCTGATCACCCATGTGATCTTCGGAAATATTGAGGCAGACGTACTTTATAATTGCAATGTCTACATGATGATCGTCTTTGCTTCCATTCCCATGATCGCCTTGTATAATGCAGGAGCGGCGGCTTTCCGGGCAATGGGAAATTCCTCTATTGCCATGAAGACTTCTCTGCTGATGAATGCCATTAATATCTGTGGAAATGCCATTTTGATCTATGGACTTCACAGAGGGGTGGAGGGAGTTGCTATCCCCACCTTAGTTTCCAGGACCGTAGCCTGTATTGTCATGCTGATCATGCTGAACAATCAGAAACATATGGTCCACATTTATCACCCGTTTTCCTTTAAAACAGACTGGTCTCTTCTGAAAAAAATCCTGTATATCGGAATCCCTAACGGCCTGGAGAACAGTATGTTCCAGCTGGGAAAGATCATGGTGCTGAGCATTGTGACAGGATTCGGGACCGCTTCTATTGCCGCTAATGCGGTTTCCAACAATGTGGCCACTTTTGCCACCCTTCCGGGAATGGCCATTGGCTTTGCCATGCTCACAGTGGTGTCCCAGTGTGTGGGAGCCGGGGACTTTGAACAGGTAAAATATTACACCAAGAAGCTGATCAGGATTATTTATATTTCCGCCCTGGCAATTAATATCCTTGTGGTGTTGGCTGTGCCTTTTGTGGTGAGTATTTACGGACTTTCAGAAGAAGCCAGCAGCTATGCACGACAGATTCTTTTCTATCATTCCGCCTGCGTAGTGACCATATGGCCCCTGTCTTTCTCTCTGCCAAACACCCTGAGAGCTGCGGCAGATGTTAAGTTTACCATGGGTCTGTCTATCTTTTCTATGTGGGTATTCCGGATCGGTTTCAGCGTAGTGCTGGGCGTATATTTCCACATGGGAGTGTTCGGCGTATGGGTGGCCATGACTATTGACTGGCTGTTCCGGTCTATATGTTTTGTCACCAGATACATAAGAGGAAAATGGAAACATGCAGCACTGGTATAGGACGAGAGAATATAATGAATAAAAAAGCATTTAAAGAACCAAAGATCCCCTCAGAGCTGGCTGAAGTCAAGGATGCGCCGGGACTTATAGAAGGTGCCAGGGAAGAAGAGGGAGAGATTTTCAGGAGACAATTTACCGGGGTTTTTCTGTCTCGGATTGATGGAAGCCACGTCTCCTTTCAGCAGGCAGTGTTTCAAAACTGTAAATTTCTGGGCTGCTGTTTTGACAGAGCCAGCTTTACGGACGTAAAATTTATAAACTGTGATTTTTCCAATTCCAGTATGAACGACATCTACTTCAAAAGCTGTGCCTTTGAAAACTGTAAGGCTCTGGGAACAGACTTTTACGGCAGCAATATCCGCCATGTCTCTATTGAAAACTCCAATTTCAGAGACGCAGGGATGGACGCTGTGCGCATGAGCTATGTAAAAGCCTATCATACAGACTTTACCGAAGCCAGCATGAGCAAATGTAATATCACCAATGTAGATTGGAAGGATGACTGTTTTAAAAATGTCAGCTTCTTTAAAACCTGGCTTAGGAACATTGATTTTACAGAATGCGATATTACAGGCATCGTGATTTCTGACGCAAAAGACGAACTGCGGGAAGTGATCGTGAACCTGGAACAGGCTATTGCACTGGCCAAGAGACTGGGAATCGTGATCAAAGAACTGGAGAAATAGAAACAGCCGGTATTTAACAGGATAGGGTATATTTTACAGCCTCCTTTATTATCGGCTTCTATACTGTAATTGAAGGGGATTTTGCCCTTGTAAAATAGAGGGGGATACTCTATAATGAAGTGGACGATCCAGCCTGCAGACAAAACGCTGGATCAGAAATTTTCAAATGATGATGATAAAAAGAACAGGAGGGCACTTTCTTGAAGAGAGAAACCGTTATTGTACTTGACTTCGGCGGCCAGTATAATCAGCTGATCGCAAGACGCGTACGTGAATGTAATGTTTACTGCGAAATCTATTCTTATAAAACAGATATTGAAAAGATCAAAGAAATCCAGCCGAAAGGTATTATCTTTACCGGCGGTCCTAACAGTGCTTATCTGCCGGATTCTCCCACCTATACAAAAGAAATTTTTGAACTGGGCGTGCCTATTCTGGGAATCTGCTATGGTTCTCAGCTAATGATGCACCTGCTGGGAGGAACTGTGGAAAAGGCTCCTGTAAGAGAGTACGGAAAGATCGAAGTAACGGTAGATCAGAATTCCAAACTCTTTGAGAACGTGTCTGAGAAGACCATCTGCTGGATGAGCCATAACGACTATATTTCCAAACCGGCTCCGGGATTTGAGATCATCGCCCACACGGCAGACTGCCCTGTGGCTGCAGTAGAAAATACAGAAAAGAAGCTTTACGCAACCCAGTTCCATCCGGAAGTCCTTCATACAAAAGAAGGAAAGAAAATGCTTTCCAACTTTGTCTATAATGTATGTCAGTGTTCCGGAGACTGGAAGATGGATTCCTTTGTAGAAGAAACCATCAAAGCCATCCGCGAAAAAGTAGGAGACGGAAAAGTGCTGTGCGCTCTTTCCGGCGGCGTAGACTCCTCTGTGGCAGCAGTTCTCCTCTCCAAAGCAGTGGGAAACCAGCTGACCTGTGTGTTCGTAGACCACGGCCTTCTCCGCAAAAACGAGGGAGACGAGGTTGAGGCAGTCTTCGGTCCGGAAGGCCCTTATGACCTGAACTTCATCCGTGTAAACGCTCAGGAAAGATTTTACGGC
>DWYL01000177.1 GCA_019118685.1 Candidatus Blautia merdipullorum | reverse complement strand
GAAATATCTGCAGCAGAAGAACCTGCCCCTCTACCTCAGAATTCGCTGGGGATTCCTGGGCCAGGGCGTGAATCTGCCTGGAAAGGGAGGGCGCAAGGTGTCCTCCGCCGGATATAAAATCGCCCAGAAGTTTTTTGGATTTAACTAAGGTGTATAAATTGCGACATTTTTTTTGCTAAAGTATTGTATATTATCGGTAAGTGACCGTTGACGAATCCGCCTTTACCTAGTAAAATCCCATCTTTGACAGTTGAAAAGAAAAATGAGTGCCACAATTCTTGAAAATACTGGGATTGTGGCACTTCGTGCTCTATACTTGAAATATAGTAATGTTTTATCTTCGCTTACTTTTTTTCTGTATCTCTTTCATTTTTCGTTTTGTTATAAATTGATAGTCTGTACGGAAGCCGCATGCTTCATGAAGCTCATCGGTAATCCTTTGACGTTCATACACAGGCATAAATCCTTGTTCTTCTATATCGGCAAAATTCATGCTACGCAGTACGTGCAGCAGTTGTTCTGTAGTACAAGGGGTTTTTAATGTCTTTTTCAGCATCCGGAAATGCAGCAAAGCTAAAAAGCAGATGAGGAAATGGGCTTTGATCCGGTCTTCACGGCTGACATAAACAGGTCTTGCGTCAAAGTCTGTTTTCATGGTCCGGAAACAGTCTTCAATCTGCCATCTGCCTTCACTGACTTTCAGAATGTCTGCCACATCATCGTCTAACAGGTCCGTGCAGACAGCATAAAGCCCGTCATACTTTTCTTCTTCTGCGATCTTTTCTAGATCAAGATAGTAGTGGATCTCCGCCTTTTCACCCTCTTTTGTCGCTGCGATCTTATTTACGAACCTTGCAGGATCGTTGGGATTCTTTCGCTGCTTTTTCAAAGAGCCGCCGGCAACCATTTTTTCAGCACGGCTGATCTGCTCAGCACGGACAGCCTTCTGGTATGCGGCATATTTGGGAGAATAGGTTATGATCAGCCGTTGATGGAGTTTCTTTGTAGTGTATGGTTCATCTTTATAAAAAAGTCCTTGTTTATCATCATCAGAAAGCTGTGTGATATCAACAGGGGAATCATCTGACAGACGTTTAAATCCTTTGGAGTTCAGGGCCCATTCCCGATCCTCTGCCGGAAGTTTTTTGATAGACTGTGTCACAATAAAGGAACGCTGTCCGAGATGATTGAAGGCTCGATTATCTTCAGATGCCAGTCCGGCATCACTGCAATAGATAAATTTCTGACATCCGAATTGCTGAAGGATTTTTGTTTCCAGGGGTTTTAAGGACTTCTGTTCATTCTGATTGCCGGGGAAAAGAGAAAAAGCTAATAGAAGCCCATCTCCATCGGTAAACAGTCCCATCTGAATAATAGGATTCGGTCTGTGTTCTTTGCTTTTGCCATACTTTTTATCACCGTCTTCCTGTTCAATCTCGAAATAGTAGTTTGTACAGTCGTAATAAAGAACCTTATCGTTTCTGTTCCCCAGAAAAAAACTGTTCTTGTAAACTTCAGCCTGGATAAAATCGCACTCTTTTGCAAGGACAGAAAGCGCACGGTAGACATCATGAAGTTCATAGGTTGGCGCCTCCAGAAACTGTTGTGCAGCTTTGAAAGCAGAAGTCTTGCTGGAAGGCTCCAGCACTCTGGTATAGATCAAGTCTGAGAGGATTGCATTCAGGTCGTATTTAAATTTGTAATGGTATCTGATCTTGCGGCAAATGGAATCCATCTTCAGACCATGATAAACAGACTGCAGGAAGAGATATCCGCCGGTAAAAAGTTTTTTTCTGTTATAGTCCATGAGCCTGTTGGAATGGAAGGGGATCGAAACAACGGCATCTTCCGTTTCTTTCTTATATTTTTCGGTTTCGATTCTTGCCTGTTCTTTTGCCCACGCCATGACACCATCCCGGTCGGTGCCAAGACGTTCCGATAATTCAGCCAGGGTGCCTAGTTTTTTGATCGTAGTAGAAGTGCTCTTACCCAGGGCATTTGTATAGGATTTTGTAATATAAAAGGATTCGGAATTTTTTGATTTGGATGTAGTAACACGCATAATAATCGCCTCTGTAATAATTATAACATATATCACTAAATATTACTAGATATTAATGCAAAAAATTTGACAAAAAAAGTACAGGCTTTATGCGGCCCGCAAGTACTGTTTTAATTATGCAACTGTCAAACTCCCGAATAGACAGAAGAGGTCTTGTCAAGACCTCTTTTTTCGATTATAATTTCAGTAAATAGTAACTATTATCATTATTACGAAAGGAGCCGCCATGAAAACGCTCAAGTATAGCCGTCAGCGGGAATCCATCAAAGCCTGTCTGATGAATCGTCATGACCATCCGACGGCAGACGCCCTATACGCCAGCATCCGTGAAGAATATCCCAATATCAGCCTGGGTACGGTTTACCGAAACTTAAACCTCCTGGTGGAAACGGGAGAAATTCAGCGGCTGACCTGCGGCGATGGGGCTGACCATTATGATGGGGTCGCCGTCCCCCACTATCATTTTATGTGCAGACAATGCCGCCAGGTTTTCGATGTCCCCATGGAAATCCTGGACTCATTAAACCGAACCGCTCAGGTTCACGCCCCCGGCATTGTGGACAGTCACTCAATCCTCTTTTTCGGAAAATGCAACCAATGCTTAGAAAAAGAAAATTTAGAAAAAAACATTGAAAAAGGGATTGACAAGAGTGCCTGAATCATGTATAGTAATAACAGTAATGATTACTATTATCAAAACTAATTAACGATTCAAAATAAAAGAAAAGGAGAACACAGCTATGAAAAAATGGGTTTGTACTGTATGTGGTTATGTTTACGAGGGAGAGAATCCGCCGGAGAAATGTCCTCAGTGCGGCGTTCCCGCTTCCAAGTTTAAAGAGCAGAAGGCTGACGAGCTGGCTTGGGCCTGCGAGCATGAGGTAGGAGTTGCTCAGGGTTCTCCCGAGGATATTATGGCTGACCTGCGCGCGAACTTTGAGGGCGAGTGCTCCGAGGTTGGTATGTATCTGGCGATGTCCCGTGTTGCTTACAGAGAGGGATATCCCGAGATCGGCGAGTACTGGAGAAGAGCTGCTTTTGAGGAAGCAGAGCATGCCGCTAAGTTCGCTGAGCTGCTGGGCGAGGTTGTAACCGACAGCACCAAGAAGAACCTGGAGATGAGAGT
>DWYL01000176.1 GCA_019118685.1 Candidatus Blautia merdipullorum | reverse complement strand
TTTTGTCAAATGTGGCGCCAATGAATTTGAAACCAAAATATACGATAAAAAAGAAATTCCTGATTTGGTGCGAAAAATTGTAGAAGCCGGCGAGGATATCTATTCTGTAAATCTCATAGAACCCAGTCTGGAAGATATTTATTTTGCCCTGACTGCCGGCAGGAAGGAGGATTGACGATATGAAGACTGCTATGTATGCTATCATCAAAAAGGATTTCCGCGGTGTTGCGAGCAACCGCCGGTTATTTTCTGCGCTTTTAATCGTTCCTTTGGTACTAACGATCGTGTTGCCGTCTATTTTCGTCATTGCCATTCATGTTGTGCCGGATGATCCGGATGTTGCGAAGCTGCTGTCGCTGCTTCCTGAAGCCGCCCGGATGGAAAGCCTGGAGCTTACGCTTTCCAGCATGATCTTAAATTATATCCTTCCGGTCTTTTTCCTGATGATTCCCATAATGGCTGCTTCTATCATGGCAGCCAGTGCATTTGTAGGAGAAAAGGAACGCCATACGCTTGAAACATTGCTCTATTGCCCGCTTACTCTCAGACAGATCTTTCAGGCGAAAGTATGGGCTTCTTTCCTTTTAAGTATGCTTGTCTCGCTGATCTCATTTACAGCTATGTTCCTGGTCATGGAAACAGAATTGTTTTTCCTGATGGGCAGGCTGCTGATTCCCAGTGTAAGCTGGCTGGTTGTTATGCTACTGCTTTCTCCCGCAATCTCACTCATTGCCGTTACCCTGATTGTCCGGGGATCTGCCAAAGCGCAGAGTGTAGAGGAATCCCAACAAGCCGCCGTTTTTCTGATCATTCCGCTTATTCTGCTTATAACAGGACAGTTTACCGGCGTCCTATTAATGAATGTCTGGATTCTTCTCGGACTCGGTGCAGCCTGCGCAATACTCGCTTGGATCCTTTTACAAAAATCTATGGGGCGGTTCACATACGAAAAGCTTTTGCAATAGAGAAAAGCTCGGTACAGCGCTGTATCGAGCCTTCTTTTTATTCAACTTGCTCCATTAAAAGTTCAAGCACACCGGCCGTAGACAGGCAAAGAGTTTTATCAAGACCAAAGGTTGGCAGCTTACCATTTTTGTTCAGTACGCAAAGCAGATATTGCTGGGTGAGTGATAAGTTTTTTTATATGGACTCCTCCGTTTACTATCTTTTTATTTAGTGGCTACTTATTACTTGCTACTTACGATATAAAAGCAACAGATAGAGCCTACTTTGTCAATTCCAAAATGTTTAACAGTCAAAAAACTCCGCCTGATGATTTCACAGGCGGAATTCCTTATAAATCCACTCTCTCGAATCGTTTTACAGAAATCCGGTATGCCATTGAGAGCAGTACTATATAGCATATGATCCCGATCAGCAGGAGGGGCATCTGCCGCAGCTGATCTTGCATAGCATAACTGTCCAGCCAGGCAAGCGCCGGAATATGGACTGCTCCTTCCACAATGACCATTAACAGCAGCATTGGTATCGCGGCAATCGCAAACGCTTTGCCAGCTTTATACCCGTTTTTATAATAGGCTGGAAAGAATAACAGAGCGAAAACAGCGTAAATGATAAGCCCGAACCCATACCAAGCCACTGTTGCGTCAATTCCAACCGGATTGCTCTCCACTTCGAGAATTCCCTTCAGCACAACGCAAGGAATGGAGATCAGCAACTGGAACAGCTGGATGGAAACAATCAGCTGACATTTTCCCTTCACGCTCTCCCGCTTTGTAACAGGAAGAATTGCGGTATACCAAGCGTCATTCGTTTCCCTGGCATAAAGGAAAGTAATATAGGGAGCTAAGCATCCGAACATGAAGATCACAGTATAAGGATAGGCCGGCACAGCCACGAGACATCCCAAAAAGGCAAAGACAATAGATGTGGGATGCGCAGCAAGCATCAGTTCTTTATAGAGCAGTTTCATCTAAGGTCCTCCCTTCTGTACGCAGCATAATTTCCTCTAAAGTAAGCGGACTGGTATCTTCCGCCGCTTTCAAGTGCTCAAAGGAATGCAAAAATGTATCTTTGTCTGCACTCTGCAGAACCTTTCCGTTCTGGATATAGGTGATATCGTCAGCACATCGGTCCAGGTCAGAAGTAATATGGGTGGAAAACAGGACAGATCTCTTTCCGTCTTTTACAATGCGGGTGAAGATATGCAGGATTTCATCCCTTGAAACTGGGTCCAACCCGGAAGTCGGTTCGTCCAAAAGATAAAGCGTGGCGTGATGTGATAAGGCCAATGCCAGCAGATACTTTACCTTCATTCCGTTGGAAAGAGACCGGAACTGCTTATTCTCATCCAAAGAAAACTGGCGGAGATAATCATTATACCGTTCCTGATCCCAGTCTTTATAAAATCGCCGGGTAACAGCGGTAATGGCGGAGAGCTTTTTCAGTGGGTAAAAGTCAATCCCTCCAAACACAACGCCGATGTCCTGCTTACATTCCTTTTCATTCGCGTAAAAATCCTTTCCCAGCATAGTGACCGTTCCGGATTCTGGCCGCACCATGTTCAGAATGGATTTGAGCGTTGTACTTTTGCCTGCTCCGTTCTTGCCGATCAGTCCCATAATGCGCCCAGGCTTTACTGAGAAAGAAATGTCTTGCAATGTAAAACCCGGATACTGCTTGCTCAGGTGATCAACCTGTAAAAGCTCTGTCATAGATTTTCCTCCTTTTCATCGCTTAGCATATCGCGCAGAAAAGCGATATTGCGCAGGACGGTATCTCCGGGCACCAAAGCGATACCGGCGCTTTCTGGGTTTTCGTCTCCCAGTACCACAAGAAGATCTCCCTGCTTGATATGTAAAAGGTCCCGTGCTTTTTTAGGAAGAACAATCTGACCCCGCTCTCCCACTTTGACCGTTCCGAAAAGATGCTTGCCTCGCGGCGGTATGGGCATATGC
>DWYL01000020.1 GCA_019118685.1 Candidatus Blautia merdipullorum | reverse complement strand
ATAGAGAAAGACGGAAAGACTCATATTGCATATGGAACAATCGTAAAGGAACTGAAAGAAGTTTCCCGTTCCTACAAAGAAGCCAGAATGGCACTGGATGTAGGCAAGATCTTCTTTGATGAAAGAGAAGTCATAGCTTACAGTTCCCTGGGGATCGGCCGTCTGATCTATCAGCTCCCTATTCCTCTGTGCAAAATGTTTATCAGGGAAATTTTTGACGGAAAATCTCCCGATGATTTTGACGAGGAAACTTTGACTACCATCAATAAGTTTTTTGAGAACAGCCTGAATGTATCAGAAACATCCAGACAGCTGTATATACACCGAAATACCCTGGTGTACAGACTGGATAAACTGCAGAAAAGCACCGGGCTGGATCTGAGAGTGTTTGAGGATGCCATTACCTTTAAGATCGCTTTGATGGTGGTGAAATATATGAAATATATGGAAACGCTTGATTACTAAAGAGAGAATATCTCTCAATAGGAAAACAGGAGGTTATTATGATTGATTTAGTAGACGTGAGTAAATCATACAGCAAAGGCCAGCCGGCCATTGACCATATGAATCTTCACGTAGAGAAGGGTGAATTTGTGTTTGTAGTAGGAAACAGCGGCTCAGGAAAGTCAACTCTGATTAAACTTCTGCTAAAAGAGCTGGATCCTACAAGCGGGACAATTACAGTAAACGGCCAGCAGCTGAATAAGCTGAGACGGAGAAAAGTGGCAAAATACCGGAGGGGAGTAGGTGTTGTGTTCCAGGACTTCCGTCTTTTGAAGGACAGAAATGTTTATGAAAACGTAGCTTTTGCCCAGAGGGTGATCGAACGCCCTACCCGTATCATCAGAAAAAGAGTTCCCGAAGTTTTGACTTTGGTAGGTCTGGCAGAAAAATACAGATCAAAGCCGGACCAGCTGTCAGGAGGAGAGCAGCAGAGGGTGGCTCTCGCAAGAGCTCTGGTGAACAGACCGCATATTTTACTGGCTGACGAGCCTACCGGCAATCTGGATCCGAAAACTTCTTTTGAGATCATGAAGCTTTTGGATGAGATCAATCAGAGAGGCACGACAGTTCTTGTAGTTACTCACAACAGAGAAATTGTAAACGCCTTCAGAAAACGTGTGATCACAATGAAAAAAGGCGTTATTGTAAGCGACGAACAGGAAGGTGAATATCGGAATGCGAATTAGTACCTTGGCATACATATTTAAACAGGGATTTAAAAATATCTGGCGTAATCTGCGTTTTTCTCTGGCTTCTATTTCTACTATGGCGGCTTGTATTTTTCTATTCGGTCTGTTTCTTGCTTTGGTGATGAACTTTAATTTTATCGTTCATTCTGCAGAAGAGGGAATTGCCGTACTGGTATATTTTGATGAGGGCATTACCCAGGATCAGATCGACCAGATTGGCAGAGAGATAGACAAACGGCCTGAAGTTGCGGATATGGACTATATATCTGCAGATGAGGCCTGGGCGGAATACAGCAAGGTTTATTTGGGAGAAGATAATGATGAGCTGGCTCAGGGCTTTATGCAGGATAATCCGCTGGCCAATTCTTCCAGATTTGATGTATATCTGGACAATGTAGAAGGACAGGAAGATTTAGTCAATTTTATTCAAGGATTGGACGGCGTACGGCGAGTAGAACAGTCTGAAGCCGCGGCAGATGTTTTATCCACATTTAACAGGCTGATCGGATATGTATCAGCAGCTATTGTTCTTGTTCTTTTGGCGGTTGCATTTTTCCTTATCAGAAATACCATCACCATGGGTATTTCTGTCCGTCAGGAAGAGATCGGCATTATGAAGCTGATAGGAGCTACAGACTTTTTTGTAAGAGCCCCTTTTGTGATCGAAGGAATCCTTTTGGGCGCTATCGGAGCAGTGATCCCTATGGGAATACTTTATTTCTTATACGACAGGATCATTACTTATGTAGTGGAAAGATTTCAAAATCTGGGAAATTTCCTTCAGTTCCTGGATGTAGGAGAAGTATTCCAGTATCTGGTTCCCGTAGGACTGCTGCTTGGGATTGGAATTGGATTCATCGGAAGTATTTTCTCAGTGAGAAAACATCTGAGAGTATAATGAAAAACAGAGTACGTTAGTGAAACTGGCAGGGTACATGGAATCTTTTACTTGTACCTTGCCAGTATCTATTTGCAGATAATGAAATCTAAATGCGGAGGACGGAAAATAATGGAACAGAAAAAATTTGTCAGAGGTTTTCTTATGGGAATGGTCTGCATGCTGCTGATAGGGGGTATTGGCTTAGGAATCTATCAATATGCAGACGCCAGTGAAAGGAACCAGGGAGCCGTAACAGATACTTTTGTAGAGAAGGCAAAACTGATCGAAGAAACAGTAAAGGACAATTATACCGGCGAGATTGATGATCAGGATATGGAAGAATATATGTATAAGGGGCTTATGGCAAGTCTTGGGGATCCTTATTCGGCTTACTATACCAGCGAAGAGTATGAAGAATTAAACGCAGAAACTACCGGCTCCTATCAAGGGATCGGCGTTGTGATGCAGCAGGATGCAGACACAGGCGAGGTGAAAGTCCTGCGGTGCTATGAAGGAGGGCCCGGAGCAGAAGCAGGGCTTTTGCCGGAAGACGTACTGATCCAGGTAAATGGAGAAAATGTAGCGGGAATGGAATTGTCTGAGGTGGTGGATCTGGTAAAAAGTTCAGAGGGAGGCACAGCTAGTCTGATTATTTCCAGAGAAGGAGAATCCGATTACCTGGAGATCAATGTACCTTTAGAGGAAGTCAATATCCCTGTAGTGGAATATGAAATGCTGGAGGATAATATCGGATATATTTCCATTTATGAATTTACAGGGCAGGCAGTTTCCCAGTATGAAGAAGCATTTGAGGAACTCCAAAGCCAGGGAATGAAACGAATGATCATAGATGTGCGGAATAATCCGGGAGGACTTCTTACTTCTGTCTGCGATTTGCTGGAGGATATGCTGCCGGAAGGGCTGATGGTCTATACAGAGGATAAAGATGGAAAACGTCAGGAATATACCTGCGACGGAGAAAATGAGCTGGAGATGCCTTTGGTGGTTTTAGTAAATGGAAACAGCGCCAGTGCTTCAGAAATCTTTGCAGGAGCTATTCAGGATTATGGTACGGGAACAATCGTAGGAACCACTACCTTTGGAAAAGGGGTCGTTCAGAGTCTGATCCCATTCACTGACGGCAGCGCCATAAAAACCACAACTGCCAAATACTATACCCCCAGCGGAAGATGTATCCATGGAACGGGAATCGAGCCCGACGTGGAAGTAGAGCTGACAGAAGGCCTGGAACAAAAGTCCGAACTCACTTATGAAGAAGATAATCAGCTTCAGACTGCTGTTGAAACTGTAAAAGAACTTTAAGGAGAAAGGCGGGGAGAAGCTTTGACAAAAATAAAGAAAGAAGAATTTTATTCTATCCCTAATTGTATGGGATACTTTCGTATTCTCCTGATCCCGGTTTTTTGTGTGCTTTATCTCAATGCAGATACATGGAGAGACTATTATCTGGCCGCAGGAGTGATCCTTGTATCAACGATCACAGATTTCCTTGACGGACAGGTGGCAAGAAGATTCCATATGATCACAGAACTTGGAAAATTTCTGGATCCGTTGGCAGATAAACTGACCCATGGAGCAGTTGCTGTCTGTCTTGCTTTTCGCTATGAGACAATGAGGTATCTTTTTGCTTTGATGCTGGTGAAGGAGGGATTTATGGCGGTTATGGGAATCATCAACCTTCGCCACGGGAAAAAGCTGGACGGTGCGAAATGGTTTGGAAAAGTTTGCACGGGCTCTCTTTTTATCCTTCTGTTCATCCTTGTCCTGGTGCCGGATATCCCTCTTCTATGGGCGGATAGACTGATCCTTTTTGTGATCTTTATTATGGCGGCAACACTGATCTTATATATACCGGAATTTTATAAAATGATAAAATCATGGGCTGGAAAGCAGCAGTAAAAGCCGAGGATTTTTACGAGGATAAGCTAAACCATTGAAAAGGAATTAAAAAAAGAATATAATAAAAAGCAGTATTTCCAAGTTTGAAAAGAGGAAGGATACAGAAAGGAAGAAACTTTATGATAGCAGATAAAATGAAGAATTTGGTAAAGAATAGTTCTGCCATCCGTGCAATGTTTGAAGAAGGAAAGAAAATGGCTCAGGAATATGGGGCGGAGAATGTATATGACTTCAGCCTCGGAAATCCAAATGTCCCGGCTCCTCCAGAGGTAAAGGAAGCTATAATAAAAGAACTGAACCAGGATGATCCGGTAATGCTCCACGGCTATATGAGCAACAGCGGATATGAGGACGTGAGAAAAGCGGTTGCAGATTCCTTAAATAAACGGTTTGGCACAGCCTTCCATGAAAATAATATTATTATGACGGTAGGCGCCGCAGGGGGGCTGAACGTGATCCTGAAAGCACTTTTAAATCCAGGAGACCAGGTTCTGGTAATTGCCCCATATTTCGGAGAATATAATGGATATGTGGAAAATTACAACGGGGAAGTTGTAGTAGTAAGTCCGGATACAGAAACCTTTCAGCCAAATCTGAAAGAGATGGAAGAAAAAATCACAGAAAAGACAAAAGCGGTGATCGTAAATTCACCTAATAATCCTACCGGAGTCGTGTATTCAGAAGACACTATAAAAAGAATGGCGGAGATCCTGGAGAAAAAAGAACAGGAGCTTGGAACAGACATTTATCTTATCTCCGATGAGCCTTATCGGGAACTTGCCTATGATGGCGTGGAGGTTCCTTATCTCACCAAGTATTATAAGGATACTATTGTGGGATATTCTTTCAGCAAATCCCTGTCCCTTCCGGGAGAGAGGATCGGATATCTGGTAATTCCAGATGAGGCTGCAGATGGAGAAGATCTTCAGAGCGCTGCAAATGTGGCCACCAGGATCCTGGGATTTGTCAATGCTCCTTCACTTATGCAGAGAGCTGTGGCAAGATGTCTGGACGCCAAAGCAGATGTTCCCTATTATGACAGGAACAGAAATGCCCTGTATCAGGGTCTGAAAAGTCTGGGATTTTCCTGTATTAAGCCGGAGGGAGCTTTTTATCTGTTTGTAAAGTCCCCTGTAGAGGATGAACAGATATTTTGCCAGGCGGCAAAGAAATATCATATTTTGATCGTTCCGGGATCTTCCTTTGCCTGCCCTGGCTATGTGAGAATCGCATACTGTGTTTCCTATGAAACGATTGTGAATTCTATGCCAGGCTTTCAAAAACTTGCTGAAAAATTCGGACTTGGAAAATAAAAACAGCGTAGGACTGAAAAAACCTTCCGGGCTGCCGTGGCTTTGGAAGGTTTTTTAGTATACAAAAGAGAAATGCTCTGCAGGGGAGCTGCAGAGCATTTCGAGGGGAGTATAAATAATTAAATAAGGGGTTATAATGTAAAAAAAATTTTTTGAAGGGTAAATTCTTTTTACAAACCATATTATAATATAAAAGGAAAAAAAAAGCAATAATATTATTTTTTTCTTAAAAATTTATGCAATATTTATTTTTGAGTCTTCACATTAAAAAAATAAAATTTTAACAATTTTCGGGAGAATATTTTCGGGACTTCATGAAATACTAGGATTGTAACAAAAATGTTCAACCAGGAGGTAAAGACAATGGCTAAAAATTATAGCAATGAAAACAGCAAAAACAAATCAGGAGCATCTAACAGCAGAAATACATTTGTAGAGAATTGTTTTAACAATTCTGAAAGCAGCAGGGGAAAAAATGCACAGAACAACAGCGGCTCAAAAAATAAAAATTCCGCTTCCAATAAAAACAGCTCCAGATCAGAATACGAATATTAAAGGCTGCCGCTTCAAGAGCTGCCCTGGAAACTGAAATGTTTTCAGGGCAGCTTTTTTCTGCATATACTAAAAGAAAAAGGAGCATTTTCATGCAGAGCATAGACACAGTTTCTCCACAGGAGCTGGATTCTTATATAGGCAGGACAGATGCCGTTATCATAGATCTGCGGGAAAAAGAGGCATATGAAGTAAGCCATCTGAAAACTGCTGTGAACATTCCTTATGATAATATCCGGGAATGCAGAAAATTTTCAAAAAAGAAACTGCTGGTGCTGTACTGTGAAAGAGGCAGTGCCAGTCTTTTTGCTGCAAGAGAATTAATGAAAATGGGATTCCGGGTAAAATCAGTGGTGGGAGGAATCCGATGTTATCAAGGTTCCAGCTTGTATTTTCCTCCAGAGCATAGTAGAATAAAAAATAAAATACCTGGAAAGTCCTGAATTGTTCAGGACAGAGGACTAAAGGAGAACAGAAGATATGAAATATATGTTTGCATCAGATATTCACGGATCTGCATATTACTGTAGTAAAATGCTGGAAGCATACCATAAAGAACAGGGGGACCGTCTGGTCCTGCTGGGAGATCTGCTGTATCATGGCCCCAGAAATGACCTTCCCAGAGACTATGCCCCTAAACAGGTGATCGCCATGCTGAATCAGTGGAAGGAGCATCTTTATGTGATCCGGGGGAACTGTGACGCAGAGGTGGATCAGATGGTCCTTCAGTTTCCGATCATGGCAGATTATTGTATTATTATGGATGGAGAAAGGACGATTTACTGCAGTCATGGACATGTTTATAATGAAGAGAATCTTCCGCCTATGAAAAAGGGAGATATTTTTATCCAGGGCCATACCCATGTACTTCGTGCGGATAAAAAGGAAAATTATACAATTCTTAATCCGGGTTCGGTTTCCATCCCCAAAGAGGGAAATATTCCCACTTATGCTGTCCTGGAAAACGGACTGTTCAGTATCCGGGGATTTGATGGAGAAATTGTAAAGGAGCTGCAGCTTTGATGGATGAGAGATTTGAACTGATCGCTCCATGCCACTTCGGACTGGAAGCAGTATTAAAAAGAGAAATCCAGAATCTTGGATATGAGATCAGCCAGGTGGAAGACGGGAAGGTGACTTTTTGGGGGGATGCCGGCGCTATAGCCAGAGGAAACATTTTTCTCAGGACTACGGAAAGAGTGCTGCTGAAAGTAGGCAGGATCAAGGCTGAAACTTTTGATGAGCTTTTTGAGAAAACGAAAGCTCTCCCTTGGGAAGATTTCATACCTGTCAACGGGAAATTTTGGGTGGCAAAGGCAAATTCTGTAAAAAGTCAATTGTTTAGTCCTTCTGATATCCAGTCTATTATGAAAAAAGCAATTGTTGAACGGCTGAAACAGGTCTACCATGTAGAGTGGTTTGAAGAGAATGGGCCGGAATACCCTATCCGTGTGGCGTTTATGAAGGATCAGGCCACCATCGGCATAGACACAAGCGGAATATCTCTGCATAAAAGAGGATACCGCCGTCTTACAAGCAAGGCACCTATTACAGAGACTCTGGCAGCAGCCCTTCTTATGCTGACGCCATGGAATAAAGACAGGATCCTGGTAGATCCTTTCTGCGGCAGCGGGACTTTCCCTATAGAGGCAGCATTAATGGCGGCAAATATCGCGCCGGGAATGAACAGAAGCTTTCTGGCGGAAGAATGGAAGAATCTTGTTCCAAGAAAACACTGGTATTATGCCCATGATGAAGCGGAGAGCCTGGTAAATAAAAAGATCGAAACAGACATTCAGGGCTATGATCTGGATAGCCAGATCGTAAAGGCGGCAAGAGAAAACGCAAGGTGTGCAGGGGTAGAATCTCTGATCCATTTTCAGGCCAGAGATGTGAAAGAACTGAGTCATTCCGGAAAGTATGGATTTATCGTTACCAATCCGCCATATGGAGAACGTCTGGAAGAAAAGGCAAAGCTGCCGGCCATTTATACCAGCCTGGGAGAAAGATTTGCAGCGCTGGATTCCTGGTCTATGTATGTGATCACAGCGTTTCGCGAGACAGAAAAATATATCGGAAGAAAGGCAGACAGAAACCGAAAAATATATAATGGTATGATGAAGACATATTTTTATCAGTTTCTGGGGCCTAAGCCTCCAAAAGGGGCAAGGGAAGGAAAGGAATAGACAGCTATGAGAAGAATGATATTTGCCACTGGCAATGAAAATAAAATGATAGAGATCCGGGAAATATTAGGAGAACTTCCATTGGAAATCCTGTCTATGAAAGAAGCAGGCGTATATGGAGAAGTTGAAGAAAACGGCAGTACTTTTGAAGAAAACGCTCTAATTAAGGCCCGTGCGATCTGTAAACTGGCGGGAGAAATGGTTTTGGCAGATGATTCAGGTCTGGAAATAGATTACCTGAATAAAGAGCCAGGGATCTATTCTGCAAGATACATGGGAGAGGATACTTCTTACAGGATTAAAAACCAAAATCTTATAGACCGTATGGAGGGAGTTCCAGATGAAAAAAGAACGGCACGGTTTGTATGCGCCATAGCAGCAGTTTTCCCTGACGGCAGAGAATATGTTGTAAGAGGGACTATAGAGGGAAGAATCGGGTATGAAGAGAAAGGGGAAAATGGATTCGGGTATGACCCAATTTTCTTTCTCCCAGACAGAGGGCTGACCACAGCACAGCTTTCTCCGGAAGAAAAAAACAGTATCAGCCACAGAGGAAATGCGCTCAGAAAGATGAAAGAACTGCTGGAAAAAGAAAAAATATTATGAAAAGAAAAATGAGGGGCGAAATATGAAGATATTAGTAGTCAGCGATACTCATGGCCATGAGGCAAACCTGAAAAAAGTAATAGAGAAGGTGGGACCAGTGGATACTTTTATTCATCTGGGGGATATTGAAGGGCATGAGGACTATATAGAAGCTTTGGCGGGCTGCCCTGTCCATATGGTTAGCGGAAATAATGACTTCTTTTCTGATCTTCCCAGAGAAGAGGAATTCCAGATTGGGCGCTACCATATTATGATCACTCATGGACACTATTATGGTGTTTCCGTGGGGACTGACCGGCTGAAAGAAGAAGCTTTGTCCAGAAATATTGATATTGTTATGTACGGACATACCCACCGCCCGGAAATTGATATAGACGCTAAAGTGACTGTGCTGAATCCGGGAAGTCTTTCCTATCCCAGACAGTGGGGCAGAAAACCCAGCTATCTTATCATGGAGATAGACCGTGAGGGAGAAGCTCACTATACTATAAATTACATAGAAAGAGTCTAAAAAACTCCTCCCATGATTCTAGAGAAAGCCAGAAAGAGTTAAGAAAAAGAAAAAATAAAAAAAATTCAAAAAAGTGTTGACTTTTGGTTTTTGGTGTGGTATATTTTACTTCGTCGTCAAGCGAAACACTTACAGCGACAGAGAGAAAGAAATACCACGGGGTGTGGCTCAGCTTGGCTAGAGCGCCTGGTTTGGGACCAGGAGGTCGCAGGTTCGAATCCTGTCACCCCGATTCTTTCAAAACCTAATATGCGGGTGTAGTTCAGTGGTAGAACACCAGCCTTCCAAGCTGGATATGTGGGTTCGATTCCCATCACCCGCTCTTGCATCAAATATCTGATGCTGATGTGCTTGTAGCTCAGCTGGATAGAGCAACGGCCTTCTAAGCCGTGGGTCGGGGGTTCGAATCCCTCCAAGCACGCTTGCATTTTCATATGCATATTTATATGGTGGGTATAGCGCAGTTGGTTAGCGCGCCAGATTGTGGCTCTGGAGGCCAAGGGTTCGAATCCCTTTATCCACCTTAGCCGTAAGGCGGTCTTGGGCTATCGCCAAGCGGTAAGGCACAGGACTT
>DWYL01000175.1 GCA_019118685.1 Candidatus Blautia merdipullorum | reverse complement strand
ATTCTGGAACTGATCGCCGAGTTAAAAGATTCAAAAACGGTAGTGATATCTTATCATGCAAATGATCCAAACACAGGAATGGCAAATCATAAGGACTTGAGAAAGTTCAAAATGTACCTGGCAGATACAGGCTTATTTACTACACTTATATTTAAAGACAGGGATTTTACAGAAAATGTAATATATGAAAAACTACTTAGCGATAAACTATCTGCCAATCTGGGATATTTATATGAAAATGTTGTGGCACAGATGCTTACGGCTAATGGAAATGAACTGTTTTATTATACATTTCTTAATGAAAAAACAAGACGCAACTATGAGATCGATTTTATTTTGGCAAGGAAAAATAAAATCTGTCCTATAGAAGTGAAATCCTCGGGGTATAAAACCCATGCTTCTTTGGACAAGTTTTCTGAAAAGTATTCGTCAAGAATATTGGAGAAATATCTTATTTATACCAAGGATCTGCAAAAAGATAAAGATGTCCTGATGCTGCCTATATATATGGTCCCTTTTCTATAATGAGTCAGCCGTTCTAAAGAACCTGCGGAGCTGTGGCATAAACCTTTTCAGTTTTGTGCCACAGCTTTTTTTTCTATTCAGAAGTTACATAAAACAAGATCTTGGTAATATACTCATTTTCGTCATAAGAAGTAATATAATCATTGATACAGAATTCGTAGGAATCTGAGCAGATCTTCAGGTTATGGCTCCGGCAGTACTCCAGGATCTTTTCATAGGAACGGCCAATGGAAAGGTAATCTCCCACATGATAGATCCCTGCGCATTTCCCGGCGGGAAGCTTACGGATATTTTCGGCTTTGTCGGTTTTTTCTATGGGAAGAAAAGCGTGGGACGCCTCTGTATAACGACCTTCCAGGATACGCTCCAAAGGGACGACTACCCCGCATTGAAAAAATACAGGAAGCTGTTTCTGAAAAGAATCGGCAAAGCACTGTTTGGTGGCAATGCTGATCTCCCGGAGGGTGTAAGGCTCTTCTACAGACTGGACCAGGATGTATTGGGAGCTGATATCTTCCAGAAACACGGAGCTTTCTTTTCCCCGGAGTCCCCTGGTTTCTTCCATCTGCTGGCAGCGGTTCACCAGACGGCTTCGGATCATGAACAGTTCCTGGATCCTGCTGTCAATGACTGAGAGCTGGTTTTTCATGGCGGCCAGACTGCTGTCAATGGTATAGTGCCGCATATGTTCTTTGATTTCGCTGAGAGAAAAGCCGATTTTCTTCATAATGAGAATGGTATCCAGGTAGTCCAGCTGCTTGGCGCTGTAGTACCGGTAGCCGTTGTTGGGATCCACATAATCGGGACGAAACAGGCCGATTTTGTCATAGAAGATCAGGGTCTGCTTTGAAATTTTCTGATATCGGGCTACTTCGCCGATGGAAAATAAGTTCTCCATGCTGCCTCCTTTGAACAAAATAATCCAGGATAGAAACACTGACTGTGCAAAATTTATCCAGGATCTCTTGACATTATAGTTACTATATCCTTTATTATAAAGTTCCAGAAGAGAAAACACAAGGAGGCGTTTTTGTGAAGTCAAAAAAAATCCTTTTGATCATACTGGGGGCAGGAATCTGTACCTTTGGAATACACAATATCCACCAGCGAACAGGGATCACAGAAGGAGGGGTTATCGGTATGATGCTCCTGGTAGAGCGGTGGCTGGGGATTTCCCCTTCGGCCATCACTTCTGTTCTGGATATTTCCTGCTATCTGCTGGCGTTTAAATATCTGGGAGGACAGTTTATCAAGATTTCCATGATCTCTACCTTAAGTGTATCCCTGTTCTATAAATTCTGGGAAATCTTTCCACCTATGCTGCCGGATCTGTCGGAATATCCCCTGGCGGCGGCTGTGGCAGGAGGACTTTTCGTGGGAATCGGCGTAGGGATCATTGTCCGTCAGGGAGGCTCCAGCGGCGGTGATGACGCCCTGGCCCTGACCATATCCAGAGTGACTCACTGGCGGCTGTCCCGGTCCTATCTTTTTACAGACCTGGTAGTCCTGGGACTTTCCCTGACTTATATTCCGGTTTTACGGATTGCTTTTTCACTGATTACAGTTACGATCTCTTCTTTCCTCATCGATCTGGTACAGAACTTTGGGAAGGACAAGATATCCGAAACGTCCAATGTCCAGGCTCAGGGAGAGTAGAACAGGATAATAGAAAATTATAATGAAAATATACTAATGAATATTCATTAATATCTTGCATTTTAAATTTCTTTTGCATATACTTATAGTAAAGAAAAAGAAATGAGGTGTTAATAATGGCAAACGCAGCAAACATTCTGCAGAGTTTGGTTCCGATTTCTCAGTTCAATAAAGGAAAGGCAGCTCAGATATTTGACAGGCTTCGTACAGAAAAAGAACTGATCGTGCTGAAGAATAACCAGCCTTCCGCAGTTATTTTGTCGCCGGAAGAATATACACGGCTCACAGAGATTGAAGAGGACTATATGCTACTTCTTGAAGCAAACGGCAGACTTGAAGCAAATGGGGATAAACCAGGCATTTCTTTTACGAATGTACTTAATGATCTAGGTATCAGTGAATCCGATCTTGATGATGCAGAGGAAGTGGCTATTGAATGATTTGGAGTATTGAATTTATTGAAGAAGCAGAAAATGATTTAAAAAAACTGGATCATTCTGTTCAGCTCCAAGTCTTAAAAGGAATCCGAAAAGTAAGCCAGAATCCTCTTCCTGTGCAGGAGGGAGGCTATGGGAAACCTTTAGGAAACAGAACTGGAAATAATCTGACAAATCTTCTGAAAATAAAGTTTCGGAATCTGGGGATCAGGGTTGTATATAAGACGATCCAGATTGACGGTATAATGAAGATTATTGTTATTTCAGCAAGAACGGATGAACAAGTATACAAAGAAGCAGGAAAACGCCGGGAAAAGTACGATTTGTAGAATGACTTTATCCTTAAAAATATCTTGCCTTTTCCATGAGAACTCCCATAATAGTAGTTGGAGGAAAAGGAGATTATGAACAAGATTCTGATTTTAGAAGACGACAGAAAATTAAATGACGGGATCCGGCTGGCTCTCAGAAGGGAAGACTGTACTTTTCTCCAGTGCCAGACCATAGAAGAGGCCCGGGAACTGCTGAAGAAAGAAAAAGTCCGGCTGATTCTTCTGGATCTGAACCTTCCAGACGGAAACGGACTGGATTTTCTTCAGGAGATCCGGGCAAAGAGCGCCGTGCCGGTGATCATCATTACCGCCAATAATATGGAAACGGATATTGTTATGGGGCTGGAGCTGGGGGCCAATGACTATATTACCAAGCCTTTCAGCCTGATGGTTTTAAGAGCCAGGGCAGGAGTACAGTTAAGACAGCAGGATATGTCCGGGCAGACACTGTATCAGGAAGGCCCTTTTTCCTTTGATTTTCAGCGGCTGGTCTTTCAGGTAAGAGGCAGGGAAGTAGAGTTCAGCAAGACAGAACAGCGGCTTCTGAGAAAACTGCTGGAGAACAAAGGCGCTACTTTAAAGAGGACCTATCTTATTGATGAAGTATGGAGCGGAGATACAGAATTTGTAGATGAACATGCCCTGACAGTGGCTATCAAGCGGCTGAGGGACAAGATCGAGGAAGACAGTAAAAATCCCAGATACATCAAAACGGTATACGGGATCGGATATACCTGGGCGGCACAGTGATATGGAAATGATAATATTTGGAACAGGAATGCTTGTTTTGGCAGCAGGGGTCTGCCTTTATGGAAGACAGAAAGAGCGACGGCTTCTGGAACGGCTGGAGTCTATGCTGGAAAAGGCCAGGAGTGGGAGTTTCCGCCAGGAAGAGATTGATGAGACCATGGTATCCTCTGTGGAAAATTCCATGGCCCGCTTTCTGGAGGACAGCAGACTGGCAGAAGAAAATCTGAATCAGCGTAAAGAACGTGTACAGACTATGATATCGGATATTTCTCATCAGACGGCTATACCCATTTCCAATATCCTGGTATACAGCCAGCTTCTGGAAGAAGACTGTACAGATCCTCAGATGAGAGAATATGGGACGGTGATCCGCCAGCAGGGAGAAAAGCTTCAGTTTCTCCTGGATTCCCTGGTGAAGATATCCAGGCTGGAAAACGGGATCATACAGACAGTCCCTCAAAAAGGGGAGCTA
>DWYL01000174.1 GCA_019118685.1 Candidatus Blautia merdipullorum | reverse complement strand
TATGACGGATATGGAAACAGCATCCGAAGAGTAATGGAACAAAAGAAGCGGGTTCCGGGTATCCGGGGCGTTGTGGCAGATATCCTGAAAGTAGAAAAGGAATACGAGACAGCCATCGAAACAGCTTTGGGAGGGAGTATCCAGAATATTGTTACAGATAATGAGGATACGGCTAAAGAACTGATCGGCTTTCTTAAGAAAAATAAATACGGAAGGGCCACATTTCTTCCTCTTACCAGCATGAATAATAAAAAATCCTTGAATAATCCTCAGGTCTTGAAGGAACCGGGAGTCATCGGGATAGCAAGTGAACTGGTAAAGGTGGCTGAAGAATATCAGGGTCTTGCGGTGTATCTTCTGGGAAGAACCCTGGTGGTAGATCATATTGACCAAGGTATCAAAATAGCCAGAAAATATCATTACAGCATACGGATGGTTACTTTAGAAGGGGAATCTCTGAATCCGGGAGGATCTCTTACCGGAGGATCCTTTAAGAATAACAGCAACCTTTTAGGAAGGCGGCGTGAGATCGAAGAACTCCAGGATACTGTAGAAGCCCTGAAAAAGGATATGGAGGAGATGCAGAAGAAGCTGGAAGAGTACAGAGAAAAAAGAAATCAGTACAGAGACCAGGCGGCGTCTATACAGGAACAGCTCCAGGAACAGTATATCCGGGAAAATACAGTTCAGATAAATCTAGACTCTATGGGCGAAAAAAAAGAAGAAATCCGCAAAGAGTATGAAGACCTGAAGCTGGAAAAAGAAGAACTGGAAAAACAGACAAAAGAGATCAGAGAAAATACGTCTTCTATCCAGATGGAATTAGAGACAAGCTCCAGCCAGGAAAAAAGCCTGGAGGATATGATCAATAAAAATCAGGAACTGCTGGAAAATAAGAAAAAGGAAGAATCAGAGATTTCTTCGAGACTGGAACAGATCCATCTTGAATCCGCCGGATTTACTTCCAGACAGGGATTTGTAGAAGAAAATCTGAATCGTATTCAGGATGAGATCAAAAGCCTTAATGAACAGAAAGAAGCATTGACAGGCAACATGAACCGGGGACAGGAGGAAATCCTCCAGAAAGAAGAAGAAATCTCTCAGATCCAGAAAAAGATCCAGGCCGCAGCAGAAGAAGTTTTGCAGGATCAGGAAAGAATAAAGCTGGGGTTGGAAAGTAAAGAAGAAATGACCAGGGATCACAAGGGATTTTTCGCAAAAAGAGATGAACTATCCTCAAAGATGAATCTTCTGGATAAAGAAAATTATCGGCTTCAGGGACAGAAGGAAAAACTGGAAGAAGAACAGGAAGCCCAGACCAATTATATGTGGGAAGAATATGAGATCACTTATGGCCAGGCAAAAGCCCAGATGCATGATGAACCGGGAGTAAGGGCTGAGATCAAAAAACAGATCCAGCAGGTGAAAAACGAGATCCGGCAGTTGGGCAATGTGAATGTAAACGCAATAGAGGAATATAAAGAGATTTCCCAGCGTCATAACTTTATGAAAACCCAGCATGAAGATCTGGTAAAATCTGAGGAAACCCTTCTTGGAATCATTCAGGAGCTGGATACCGGGATGAGACGCCAGTTTGAAGAAAAGTTTGCACAGATACGGATAGAGTTTGATAAGGCTTTTAAAGAGCTGTTTGGAGGCGGCAAGGGGACGCTGGAATTAGATGAAGCAGAGGATATTCTGGAAGCCGGAATCCGGATCATTTCACAACCTCCTGGAAAGAAGCTTCAGAATATGATGCAGCTTTCAGGAGGAGAAAAAGCACTTACAGCAATCGCACTGCTTTTTGCGATCCAGAATCTGAAGCCTTCTCCTTTCTGTCTTCTGGATGAGATCGAAGCAGCTTTGGACGACTCTAATGTTACCAGGTATGCCCAGTACCTGCATAAGTTGACAAAAAATACGCAGTTTATTATTATAACACATAGACGCGGTACCATGACAGCGGCGGACCGGCTTTACGGCATTACCATGCAGGAAAAAGGAGTATCTACTCTGGTTTCCGTGGATCTGATAGAAAATGACCTGGATAAATAGGAGGAAATTATGGTAGAAGAGAAAAAAGGTTTTTTTAAACGTCTGGTAGAGGGGCTATCTAAGACCAGAGACAATATTGTATCTGGAATTGATTCGATTTTCAGCGGATATTCCAGTATAGATGATGATTTTTATGAAGAAATTGAAGAAATCCTTGTTATGGGAGACATAGGCATCAATACTACGAATGCTATTATCGATCGGCTGAAGGAACAGGTAGCGGAAAAGCATATCAAAGATCCTTCTCAGTGTAAGCAGCTCCTTATGGATAGCATAAAAGAGCAGATGGCGGTAGGGGAGACGGCTTATGAATTTGAAAACCGAAAGTCTGTGGTTTTGGTTATCGGAGTAAACGGAGTTGGAAAAACCACTTCCGTCGGGAAACTGGCAGGCAAACTGAAAAGCCAGGGGAAAAAGGTTGTCCTGGCAGCTGCAGATACCTTCCGTGCCGCAGCGGGAGAACAACTTACCCAGTGGGCCAACCGGGCAGGGGTGGAGCTGATCGGAGGCCAGGAAGGGGCGGACCCTGCTTCTGTGGTTTATGATGCTATTGCTGCGGCTAAAGCGAGAAATGCAGATGTACTTCTCTGCGATACAGCAGGGCGCCTTCATAATAAAAAGAATCTTATGGAAGAATTGCGGAAAATTTATAAGATCATTGCCAGAGAATATCCGGAAGCATATCTGGAGACTTTGGTGGTTTTGGATGGAACTACCGGGCAAAATGCCCTTGCCCAGGCGCGGCAGTTTAATGAAGTGGCAAATGTTACAGGGATCATACTGACAAAGCTGGATGGAACTGCTAAGGGAGGCATCGCAGTAGCTATCCAGTCAGAATTGTCTATTCCTGTAAAATATATCGGAGTGGGAGAAACTATAGACGATCTTCAGAAATTTGATTCTGATGAATTTGTGAACGCTCTGTTTAATACAGGAAATCAGGAAGAGGAATGACAGAAAATAAAGAAAGAAGGATAAAGTCGGATGTTGACATTAGACAAGTTTGAAGAAGCAGCGGAAATCGTAAAAAAAGTCACCCAGGAGACTAAGCTGGTATACAGCGATTATTTCAGTAGCCAGACAGGAAATAAGGTGTATTTAAAGCCTGAAAACATGCAAGTGACCGGAGCCTATAAGATCCGGGGAGCTTACTATAAGATCAGCACTCTTTCCCAGGAAGAGAGAGAAAAAGGCCTGATCACAGCTTCTGCCGGCAACCATGCCCAGGGCGTGGCTTATGCGGCAAAGGCTTTCGGAGTAAAAGCAGTGATCGTTATGCCTACTACAACTCCTCTCATTAAGGTAGAGCGGACAAAAAGCTACGGGGCGGAGGTAGTTCTTTACGGAGATGTCTATGACGAGGCCTGTGATCATGCCTATGAACTGGCGGAAAAATTCGGATATACGTTTATCCATCCTTTTGATGATCCGGCAGTAGCTACCGGTCAGGGAACTATTGCCATGGAAATTATCAAAGAACTTCCTTTGGTAGAATATATTCTGGTTCCCATTGGAGGCGGCGGCCTTGCAACAGGAGTTTCTACTCTTGTTAAACTTTTGAATCCTAATATTAAGGTGATTGGAGTAGAGCCGGCAGGTGCAAACTGTATGCAGGCTTCTCTGGAAAAAGGGGAAGTTGTCACTCTTCCTACAGTCAATACCATAGCAGACGGTACTGCAGTGAAACGTCCGGGAGATCATATCTTTCCTTACATTCAAAAGAATGTGGATGAGATCATTACAGTAGATGATGATGAACTGGTTGTAGCATTCCTGGATATGGTAGAAAATCATAAAATGATTGTAGAAAATTCCGGCCTTTTGACGGTGGCTGCTTTAAAACATCTGAAATTCAATAATAAAAAGGTGGTTTCTATCTTAAGCGGCGGAAATATGGATGTGATCACCATGGCTTCTGTAGTACAGCATGGACTGATTGCCAGAGACCGTATCTTTACAGTTTCCACTCTTCTTCCCGACAGACCGGGAGAATTAGTCCGGGTAGCAGGAATCATTGCTGAAAAACAGGCAAATGTGATCAAACTGGAACATAATCAATTTGTAAGCACCAACAGAAACGCTGCCGTAGAGCTGCGGATCACTATGGAAGCTTTTGGAACAGAGCATAAAAAAGAGATCCTGGACGCTCTTCAGGAGGAAGGATACCGTCCGAAACTGGTAACCGCTAGTCTGTAAAATAGAAAAGAAAAAGGATGTGCCCCTGGCAGGATAAAAACCGCCGGAAGCACATCCTTTTATATAATATGTATTTTACTCCATTATTTTACTGTGATCAGCTCATATTCTTTGCTGCCGATGCCGATAGCAACACCATGTTCAATAGCAGATTCCCAGTTGGTTTCAGGGAAGATACTGTGGAAATGATCATGATGGTGGGCTTTTCGCTCTTCTTCGTCACAGTCCCCCAGTTTACTGTTTTTGATCACCGGCTGGGCGTTTACTGCGTCAGCACAGGCTACATCCAGAGCTACCGGATCGAAGGAGGCAAACATTCCCACATTTGGAACTATGGCGGCATCGTTTTCTCCGTGACAGTCACAGTAAGGAGAAACATCAATGACCAGGCTAATATGGAAATTCGGGCGGCCCTGGATAACGGCTTTTGTATATTCTGCGATTTTGCAGTTCAGGATATCATTAGATTCATCAGATGCAGGCAGCACGGCATCTTTTGGACAGACACCAATGCATCTGCCGCAGCCTACACATTTGTCATGATCGATAAAAGCCTTTTTGTCTTCAAATCGGGGTGCGTCATGAGCACATATTTTAGCGCACATCTGGCATCCTATACACAGATTTTGATCTACATGAGGTTTCCCGGCAGAATGCATTTCCATTTTTCCGGCTCTGGAGCCGCAGCCCATACCGAGATTTTTCAGAGCGCCGCCAAATCCTGTGGCTTCATGTCCTTTAAAATGATTCAGGGAAATAATAATATCTGCATCCATAATGGCACGGCCGATCTTGGCTTCTTTTACGTAAGTGCCGCCTTCCACAGGAACAAGAGCCTCATCCGTACCCTTCAGGCCATCGGCGATAAGAATCTGGCATCCGGTGGTAACAGGATTGAATCCATTTAAGTTAGCGCTGTCCAGATGGTCCAGGGCATTTTTCCTTCCGCCTACATACAGGGTATTGCAGTCTGTAAGGAAAGGTTTACCTCCCAGCTCTTTTACGACATCAGCTACTGCTTTTGCGTAATTGGGCCGGATAAAGGCCAGATTTCCAGGTTCCCCGAAATGAATTTTGATAGCTGCGTATTTATTTTCAAAATCGATTTTTTCAATTCCTGCAGCTTTGATCAGACGCTGGAGTTTTTGAAGCAGATTATCTCCGTTTTTTACCCGGAGATCAGAGAAATATACTTTTGAAGCTGTCATGGTCTGTTTCCTCCTATGATTTGATTTTTTCTATTATTTTAGACACTGGAGGAGAAATATGCAATATAAAAAACAGATGAAATGAAAGGAAACCTGTGCTATAATGCTGATAAAAAACCAAAGAGGAGGAAAAAGACTGTGAAAGAATTATTCCTGCAGGGAATAGGGAAAATAGATTGTGAGAAAATCCTTGGGGCTCTTTGGGGATTGAATATAGATTTAGAAAAACTTCAGGAGCAGATAGAAAAGATTTTTTCTTTTAATATTCAAATTGAATACGAGAAAAATTCCAGACAAGTGCATAAAGGACATATTTCCGGGGAAAGGACGGAAAAGATCAGTCTGGAGCAGGCGGCAGAATATTTTTCTTCCTGGAAAAAGGTAAGTGATTTTGGAAGAAAAGCAGAGAAAATGGCGGAGCTTCTCTGGGCGGCAGAAGGCGTTTCAGCCAGGGAGCCATTTTTACAGTTAGCAGGCAGTGAAACATCTCTGGTGTCTCTGGCTGCTCTGGCTGGTTCTATGGAACAGCTGGGATTTTCAACCTGCCAAGTCAGCCCTCTGAAAGAAGGAATGGGTGCAGGAGATGAAGGGATGATACCATCAGAAACAATACTTTATATTTTAAGAAACAGCAGGCTTTCTATAGACATTCTTCCTGGGGGAGAAGAAAACCTTACTCCAGGAAGCGCCGTCTTTCTGTCGGTTTTTGGAGAGTCAGCAAAGGAAATCGGGGTAAAAAGTATCCTGGATGATGCTTCCGGAATCTCCCGGAAGGAAGAGGACAGGGGAATCCTGCGGGCACTGGTCCTGGGAGAAAGATGGGATGGAGAAGAGGATGATAAGGAAAGAGACCGGGTGCAGGTTTTGGAGACAAATGTAGACGACTGTTCAGGAGAACAGCTGGGATACGCCATCGAATGTCTGATGAAGGCAGGAGCCCTGGATGCAAGCTGTTTCCCGATTTTTATGAAAAAGGGGCGGCCTGCTTATATGCTCCAGGTGATCTGCAAAAAAGAAAGACAAAAGGATCTGGAGGATATTATTTTCAGAGAGACTACCAGTATCGGACTGCGTAGATATGAAGAGAACCGGAGGATTCTTCCCAGGTCTTTTACAGAAGTTCAATTAAAAGACGGTCATAAAGTTAAAATTAAAGTCTGCAGCCACCATGGTCAGAAATTCTACTATCCGGAATATGATACTGTAAAACAGGTCTGCCTGGATACCGGACGTCCCTACAGGAATGTCTATGATGAGGCCGCGGCTTTGGCAGGAGGTTATGGAAATGACATATGAAGAAAAGAAAACGGCTTTTTATGATAAAATGAAGGAATACACCCGCCAGGATATCTGCATCGCCTTTTCAGGAGGCGTAGACAGCAGTCTTTTGCTTATGGCGGCCCAAAAATCTATGGAGGAAAACAGAAAGATCTACGCAGTGACTTTTGATACTATGCTTCATCCCGCCTGTGATCTGGAAAATGCAAAAAAAGTAGCAGAGGAAGCCGGAGTAGCCCATAAAATCCTGTTTCTGAATGAGCTGGAGCAGGCAGATATCCGTTTTAATCCGGTAAACCGCTGTTATCTATGTAAAAAGGCTCTGTTTCAAAGACTGAAGGAGTTTGCTGACAGCAAAGGGATTTCCCTGATCCTGGAAGGAACAAATGAAGATGATCTTCATGTTTACCGTCCGGGACTTCAGGCTGTCCGGGAGCTTGGGATCATAAGCCCACTGGCAGACGCGGGATTTACCAAAAAAGAGGTCAGGCAGCTGGCGGCAGAACTAGGAGTTTCTGTGGCGGACCGTCCTTCTACTCCCTGTCTTGCCACAAGGCTTCCTTATGGTGCAGAGATCAAAGCAGAGGTTTTGGAGCAGATTGAAAAGGGCGAGGAGTTCTTGAAAAAGGAGGGATTTTTTCAGGTAAGACTTCGTCTTCATGGAGAAATTGCCAGGATCGAGATTCCTCAGAAGGATTTTTCGGAATTTCTGGATAAAAGAGAAAGGATTGCAGAACAGCTGAAAAAACTGGGATTTTCTTATATTACCTTGGATTTACAGGGATTTCGAAGCGGAAGTATGGATGAAAATATAAAAAAATCGTAAGGTGTCAAGAAAAAATACTTGACAGCCCGGGAAGGCTGGTGTATGATATGCAAGGTGATTGCCAGTGGAAAAAATAGTAGAACAGACATTGCTGTACGATTTTTACGGTGATCTACTTACAGAGCATCAGAGAAGAATATATGAGGATGTTGTCTTTAATGACTATTCTCTCAGTGAAGTGGCGGAAGAGCTGGGAATAAGCCGGCAGGGCGTCCATGATAATCTGAAAAGATGCAGCAGGATCCTTCAGTCCTATGAAGATAAACTGCATCTGGTGGAAAAGTTTGTGACTATAAGAGAGAAGATCCGGCAGATCCATCAGCTGAGCCGGGACTGTGACAGTCTGAGCAAACAGGAGCTGGTCTCGCGGATAGAGGAGATTTCTCAGGAGATTTTAAAGGAGTTATAGCAGATGGCATTTGAAAGCTTAACAGATAAACTGCAGAATGTATTTAAAAATTTAAGAAAAAAAGGCCGTCTGACTGAGGCGGATGTTAAAGCAGCGCTGAAGGAAGTTAAAATGGCTCTTTTAGAGGCCGATGTCAGTTTTAAAGTTGTAAAACAATTTATGAAGGCCGTTCAGGAACGTGCGGTCGGACAGGATGTAATGTCCGGCTTAAACCCTGGTCAGATGGTGATCAAAATTGTTCATGAAGAGCTGGTAAAGCTTATGGGAAGCGAGACTACAGAGATCGCTATGCGGCCTGGAAATGAAGTGACGGTTCTGATGATGGCCGGACTCCAGGGCGCCGGTAAAACAACTACTGCGGCAAAGCTGGCAGGAAAACTGAAATCCAAAGGAAGAAAGCCCCTTCTGGCGGCCTGCGACGTTTACCGCCCTGCTGCTATCAAACAGCTTCAGGTAAACGGAGAAAAACAGGGTGTGGACGTATTTGCCATGGGCGACAAAAACAGCCCGGTAGATATAGCCAGGGCTGCTTACGAACATGCCAAAAATGAAAAATACAATGTTCTGATCTTGGATACAGCAGGACGTCTTCATATTGATGAAGATATGATGAAAGAACTGGAAGACATTAAAGCGGCTGTTTCTGTTGATCAGACGATTCTGGTAGTTGACGCGATGACCGGACAGGACGCAGTTAATGTGGCAGAAACTTTTCAGAATAAAGTCGGTATTGACGGCGTGATCCTTACAAAACTGGATGGCGACACCAGAGGCGGTGCAGCGTTATCAATCAAAGCGATCAGCGGCAAACCTATCCTTTATGTTGGTATGGGAGAAAAGCTTTCCGACCTGGAACAGTTTTATCCTGAAAGGATGGCCTCCCGTATTCTGGGTATGGGAGATGTTATGAGCCTTATTGAGAAGGCTCAGGCAAATCTGGATGAAGAAAAAGCGAAAGAGATGGAGCAGAAGTTCCGGAAAAATACTTTTGGCTTTGATGATTATCTGGAAAGTATGAACCAGATGAAAAATATGGGCGGTTTATCCAGCGTACTCAGTATGCTTCCGGGAATCGGCTCTCAAGCTAAAGATCTTGAGAGTATGGTAGACGAGAGAGAACTGGCCAGAAAAGAGGCTATGATCCTTTCTATGACTCCCAAGGAGCGTTCTAATCCGGATATTCTGAATCCTTCCAGAAAAGCAAGGATCGCAAAAGGGGCAGGAGTGGATATCGCAGAAGTCAACCGTATGGTAAAACAATTTGAACAGGCTAAGAAAATGATGAAACAGATGCCTGGACTGATGAATGGCAAAGGTGGTAAAAGAGGAAGATTTAAACTTCCCTTTTAACATATAAGAATGATAATGATCAGGAGGTGAAAAGAACATGGCAGTAAAAATCAGATTAAGAAGAATGGGACAGAAAAAAGCTCCTTTCTATAGAATCATCGTTGCAGATTCCAGATCCCCAAGAGATGGAAAGTTCATCGAGGAGATCGGAACCTATGACCCAACTCAGGATCCAAGCGTATACAAATTAGATGAGGAAGCAGCAAAAAGATGGCTGGCTAATGGCGCTCAGCCTACAGATGTAGTTGCTAAGATCTTTAAGCTGGCTGGTATCGAAAAATAATAGTCGGGAGGTACTTGTAATGAAGGAATTAGTAGAAGTAATTGCAAAATCTCTGGTAGATTGTCCCGATGAAGTTGTTGTTACCGAGACAGAAGAAAACGACGCAGTCCTGGTGGAACTTAAAGTAGCCCCTTCTGATATGGGCAAAGTGATCGGGCGGCAGGGGCGGATCGCAAAGGCTATCCGTACCGTAGTTAAGGCCGCTTCTTCAAAAAGTGACAAAAAGGTAGTTGTCGATATTTTGCAGTAAGCGTTTGGCTTATAACAGCATAGAGCGGGCTGTTGCAATAAAAAATATTATTGCGGCAGCTCTTCTTTTATATATAGGAGAGTAGAAAGAAATGGAAGATTTGCTTCAGGTTGGAGTGATCACTACCACCCATGGCATCCGGGGTGAGGTAAAAGTATTCCCCACTACAGACGATCCCCGCAGATTTGAAGCTCTGCCCAGCCTTCTTTTGGATACGGGAAAAGAGCTGTGCGAGCTGGAAATACAGAGGGTAAAGTATTTTAAACAATTTGTTATTTTAAAATTCAAGGATGTAGATGACATTAATGAAATTGAGCCATATAAAGGGAAAAGCCTCTATGTGACCAGAGATATGGCGGTTCCGCTGGGGGAAAATGAATACTATATCGCAGACTTGATCGGTATGGAGGTCTTTTTGGAGGACGGCAGCCTTTTTGGCAGGATCAAAGATGTTATGGAGACGGGAGCCAATGATGTATATATTGTCCAGACCCAGGAAAAAGAAGTATTGATCCCTGCCATTAAGGACTGTATCCTTCAGGTAGATGTGCAGTCAAACAAGATGGTCATTCATCTGATGAAAGGGTTGATTTAGGAGGAAGGATATGAAGTTTCATGTACTGACTTTATTCCCGGAAATGGTTGAAAATGCGGTTCATACCAGTATTACCGGCAGAGCATTAAAAAACGGAACCTTGTCCCTCCATACAGTAAATATCCGGGATTTTTCTGATAATAAACATATGCGGGTAGACGATTATCCTTACGGCGGAGGAGCCGGAATGGTCATGCAGCCGGAACCGGTCTTTCAGGCATGGAAATCAGTTGCCTGCCCAGACCATGCAGGCAGGGGAAAAAAGCCCAGATGCATCTATCTTACACCCCAGGGGATAGTGTTAAATCAGACAATGGTGGAAGAGTTTGCCATGGAAGAAGAGCTGATCCTGCTTTGCGGTCATTATGAAGGGATCGACGAGAGAGTACTGGAAGAAGTAGTTACAGACTATGTATCTATCGGAGATTATGTCCTGACAGGAGGGGAACTGGCGGCCTGTGTGTTTATTGACGCAGTTTCCAGATTTGTGCCGGGAGTGCTGAGCAATGAAGAATCTTCCCAGTTTGAGTCCATGCAGGACCATCTTTTGGAGTATCCCCATTATACCAGGCCGGAAGCATGGCATGACAGAAAGGTGCCGGAGGTTCTTCTTCAGGGAGATCATAGAAAAATACAGGCCTGGCGTCAGGAACAGTCTGTAGAAAGAACCAGGCAGAGGAGGCCTGATTTATTGGAAAAGAACCGTCAAGCCACTGCAGCCTTTTTCAGCCCTACAGGAGGAACCAGGAGAGCCGTAGAAATCTTCACGGAGTTTTTAACCCAAAATCCCAGATACCTGGATCTGGGCAGGCGAAAACTGAGAAAAGAAAAGTGGAAATTTTCTTCCGGAGATTTTCTTGTGGCTGCTGCACCGGTATATGGAGGCCAGCTTCCTGATATACAAGAACCTCTTTTTTCTAATCTTCATGGGGAGAAGACGCCTTGTGTGATCATGGCCGCCTATGGAAATCGTCATTATGATGACACTCTTGCCCAGATGCAGTATCGTTTGGAGGAACAGGGCTTTATCTGTATCGGTGCTATTGCTCCGGTTATCCCTCATATCTATTCAGATATACTTGGGAAGGGAAGGCCGGATGAAAAAGACATCCGGATCATCCGAAAGTTTGCGGTAGAAATTAAAAAAAGGCTGGAAACCGGAGAACAATATGGATTTACTTCTGTCAAGGTGCCCGGAAATCCCCTCCCGGCTCCGAAACAGATGAAACCGGTGGAAAAGAGTTTTGATAGGGCACGGTGTACGAAATGCCAGGTTTGTGTGCAGAGATGTCCGGTAAACGCTATTTCTCAGGAAACCTTACAGATCCGGGAGGACAGATGTTTAAACTGTATGTCCTGCGTAAAGGTATGCAAAGCCGGAGCCAGAGGATACGACTGCTCACAAGTGGCAGACTATTTAGAAAAAAATTACAGTGTCCCAAAAGAAATACAGTTTTTTTAGGGCCGATTTATTTTTAAATCAAGTTCAAATACTTGACAAGAAATTTTTCCCATAGTATAATGATATCCGTTGCAGCGGAGGGGCATAGTTTGCCCTTCCCTAAATAAAAGAGATGGTCCTCTGCTGCGGAATGCATTAAGAACATCCAGAGATAAAAGGAGAATATATTATGAACGAAATCATCAAAAACATTGAAGCTGCTCAGTTAAAAGCAGAAGTACCTCAGTTTAACGTAGGTGACACAGTAAGAGTACACGGAAAGATCAAAGAGGGAAACCGTGAGAGAATCCAGGTATTTGAAGGTGTTGTTTTAAAGAAACAGGGCGGAAGCAGCCGTGAGACATTTACTGTAAGAAAGAATTCTAACGGTATCGGTGTAGAAAAGACATGGCCTCTTCATTCCCCAAATGTAGAAAAGGTAGAGGTTATCAGACGCGGTAAAGTAAGACGTGCAAAACTGAACTACTTAAGACAGCGTGTGGGTAAAGCTGCAAAAGTAAAAGAGTTAGTAAGATAATATGGTGATGAACAGGGGGCCGCTGTGTGGAGAAACATTCAGCGGTCCCTTTTCTTAAATCATCGGGAGACGACATGAGAAAGAAGAAAAAGAAAAAATTACAGAGAATTGAGTTTCAGAGAGATACGGCGTTAGATTTCGTTAAAAGTGAAAAAGGACGTCCCGTTTTCGCATGGATTTTTCAGATCGCGGTTACATTGGCCCTGGCGGCAGTAGTGGCAATTTTCTTCTTCCAGAGCATCACTATGGAGGAAAGCAGCATGGAGCCTACACTTCAGACCGGAGAGAGATTTTTTATCAATAAACTGGTCTACAAATTTACAAGTCCCGACCGGGGCGATATTATTGCTTTTACTAAGGACGGGAGCGACGATGCTCCTATTCACATTAAACGGATCATCGGTTTGCCCGGAGAAACTATAGAAATCCGAGACGGCGTTATTTATATTGACGGACAGGTATATCAGGAAGATGAGGATCTTCCTCAAATCACAAACCCGGGCCTGGCTGAAGATGGGGTGTCTTTGGATAATGACGAATATTTTGTGCTGGGGGATAACCGGAATAACAGCGAAGACAGCCGTTTTGCTGAGGTGCAGAATATTAACGAAAAATATATCAAAGGAAAGGTCTGGTTCTGCATTTATCCCGCAGATCAGATCGGCTTTGTGAAGGATTAAAGAAAAGCGAGGATGAATATGAATTATCAATGGTACCCTGGGCATATGACAAAAGCGAAACGTATGATGGAGGAAAACATAAAGCTTATTGACCTGATCGTTGAAGTAGTAGACGCAAGAATCCCAATGTCCAGCAGAAATCCGGATATTGATGATCTGGGGAAAAATAAGGCCCGGCTTCTTCTTTTAAATAAATCTGATCTGGCGGATCAGAAAAAAACTGAAGAGTGGAGCAGCTTTTTTCAGAAAAAAGGGTTTTATGTCCTGAAACTGAATTCAAAAACAGGAGCAGGAGTAAAAGAAGTTCTGCCTGTTGTAATGGAAGCCTGCCGTGAAAAAATCGAGAGAGACAGAAGAAGAGGCATTAAAAACCGTCCTATACGGGCTATGGTGGTAGGAATCCCCAATGTGGGCAAATCTACCTTTATCAACGCATTTGCCGGAAAGGCCTGTACAAAGACCGGAAACAAACCTGGCGTGACAAAAGGGAAGCAATGGATCAGGATCAACAAAAATATTGAACTTTTGGACACTCCGGGGATCCTCTGGCCTAAATTTGAGGATCAGCAGGTAGGGGCCAGACTGGCTATGGTGGGTTCTATCAAAGATGAAATCTTAAATCTTGAGGAATTATCTTTACAGCTTTTGGAATGCCTTTCTAAAGATTATCCGGGACTGTTAGAGGAGAGATACGGGATAGAAGAGTCAGACCCGCTGCCGATGCTGGAACAGATCGCTGAAAACAGAAAATGTATCCAGAAAGGCGGCCAGCTGGACTACAGTAAGGCGGCCAATATCATTCTTGAAGAATTCCGGAATGGGAAAATAGGAAAGATCACGCTGGAAATGCCGCCGGCACAGGAGCGATGAGATATGAAAAGCATGCAGGAAATAAAAATGGAATTTCAAAATGCAGCAGAAGAAGAGATACCAGAGCTTTGCAGGAAATACAGGTCAGACAGCCGTAAAGGGGTGCAGAGTATACTGACCCAGGCGGAAAAAAGAATGGAGAAGCTTAGAGATGAGAGACTGCGCCTGGAGAAAATGCGGGCATATGAACATCATTATGAACATTTAGGATATGTGTGCGGCATTGATGAGGCGGGAAGGGGGCCTTTTGCAGGCCCTGTAGTAGCGGGAGCCGTTATCCTGCCAAAAGACTGTGAGATCCTTGGCCTGAATGATTCTAAGAAAATTTCCGAAAAAAGGCGGGAAGAACTTTATGAGGAAATCATGGAAAAAGCCATTGCTGCAGAAACAGGTCTGATAGGGCCGGCAAGAATCGATGAGATCAATATTCTCCAGGCAACTTACGAAGCTATGAGAGAGGCGGTAGGAAAACTGAACCCTCAGCCTCAGATCCTGCTGAACGATGCAGTGACTATACCCGGCGTAGACATCCCTCAGGTGCCGATCGTCAAAGGAGATGGAAAAAGTGTTTCTATTGCTGCAGCCAGTATCATAGCAAAAGTTACCAGGGACCGCCTTATGAGGGAATATGACAAGATCCTGCCTCAGTATGGGTTTGCCTCTCATAAGGGATATGGATCTCAGGAACATATTGAAGCTTTAAGAAAATATGGCCCTTCACCCATCCACCGGAAGACCTTTATAAAGAATGTTTTTGAGGGAAGATCATGAAATCCGGGAGGGTAGGAAAGGATTCTTCCAAAAATATAGGAAACTTTTATGAGGGCATGGCTGCGGATTATCTGGAGAAACAAGGATATCGTATCCTTGAAAAAAACTTTCGCTGTCCAAAGGGCGAAATCGATATTATTGCCAGGGATGAAGAATATCTTTGCTTTATAGAAGTAAAATTCAGAAGCAGCGAAGAAAACGGCGGTCCTGAGGGAGCGGTAAACAGAAAAAAGCAAAAAAGACTGTCCGGGGCAGCTTTGTATTATTTGATGCAGAAAGGATATCCGGATACGGTCCCCTGCAGATTTGATGTGGTGGGAGTCACTCCAGAAAGGATCCTGCTTATAAAAAATGCGTTTTCATTTAAAGGATGAGATTATGAATATTAAATGGGACAAAAACACGGCGGAGCCGATGAAAGTTAAAGAAAAACACGGGACGGTCTATCTCCAGTATCCGGCTTTTGAAAAATTCCCGCAGATCATCCATGGATTTTCCACAAGGATCGGCGGAGTAAGCCAGGGAATCTATGCCTCTATGAATTTAAGCTTTCAAAGAGGGGACAAAGAGGATGCTGTGTCGGAGAACTACAGGCGGATCGCAGATGCTATAGGATTTGA
Source organism: Candidatus Blautia merdipullorum (assembly GCA_019118685.1). Taxonomy (GTDB): domain Bacteria; phylum Bacillota; class Clostridia; order Lachnospirales; family Lachnospiraceae; genus Blautia; species Blautia merdipullorum. The sequence goes on along the minus strand of DWYL01000174.1, from coordinate 3,635 downwards.
TCTGAAAAAAACAGTCTGCTCACAGCAGACACATACTACCAATATACGCCTGGTAAAAGAAGAAGACGGCGGAAAGGGAATCCTGACCCCGCAGGATTATCACGATATTGATGGATTGATCACCGATATTCCCGGAATGACCTTAGCCACGTCTTTCGCAGATTGTGTTCCTCTTTTTTTTGTGGATCCTGTCCGCCAAGGGATCGGTCTGGCTCATTCCGGCTGGAGAGGAACGGCAGGAAGGATGGGGGCTCATATGGTCAGGGCCATGGAAAAAGCATTTGGTTCCCGGCCTCAGGATCTGTATGCAGCTATCGGTCCTTCTATCTGCCAGGGGTGCTATGAGGTCAGCGAAGATGTAGCGGAAGTTTTTCAGGAAGAATTTTCTCAGTATAGAAAGGACAGAAATCTTCTTTATCCCGGAAGAGAGAAGAAATATCAGCTGAATTTATGGAGGGCAAATGAAATCATCCTCAGAGAAAGCGGCATTCCAAAAGAGCATATAAGCTTTTCCGGGATCTGTACATGCTGTAATCCCGATTTTTTGTTTTCTCACAGAGCCAGCCATGGGAAAAGAGGAAATCTGTCAGCTTTTTTAGGACTTAGTCCTTCAATAGAATAGTAGTATAAAATTTAAATTTTTTCTCTGCTGATATTACATAAATATTACAAAAAAATGAAAAAGTACTGTTCATTTACGGGAAACTATGCTATAATCAATCTCGTGAGTGAAAAGGAGTTTTTATTTATGAAGAAAAAAACAAGTACAAGTCTGCTTATGGGTCTTTTAGCGGCCAGTTTGGTTGCTGTCCCCTGCTACGCTTCTTCTACTCAGCAGAAGATCACAGATACAAAAAATGCACAGCAGGAAAGCCAGCAAAAGTTAAACGATACCCAGAGTAAAATCGACAGCTTGGAATCCAAGAAAGACGATCTGGAAGGGTACTTGCAGGAATTAAACGGACAGCTGGGCGATCTGGAGGAGAATCTTCAGGAAATCCAGACGAAGTCGGAAGAGACTCAGAAAAATCTGCAGAAACTAAAGACGGAGCTTGAGGCTGCCAAAGAAAAAGAAGCACAGCAATATGAAGACATGAAACTTCGGATTCAGTATATGTATGAAAATTCGGAAAGTTCTTATATGATCATGCTTTTGGAATCTAATTCTATTTCTGATTTTCTTAGTCAGGCTGAGAATATGTCGCAGATCACAACATACGACAGAAATATGCTTGATGAGTATAAAGCTACGACAAAAGAGATAGAGGATAAAGAAGCCGATATTGAGAAAGAACAGCAGGAGCTGGATGAATTAGAGCAGGAAAGCCTGAGTAAGCAGGATGAAATCTACCAGGCAGTAAAAAATACAAATGTGCAGATCCGGGAATACAGCAATCAGATTTCTAAAGAAAAAGGAAGTGCAGAGCAACTGGTAAATCAGATTGAAAGCCAGGAAGATGCCCTCAATACCTTGCTTAAGCAGCAAAAAGATGAGGAAGCAGCTCAGATTCTTGCTCAGCGTCAGCAGGAAGAGAAGGAAGCGGAAAACTCTTCGCAGCAGAGCAGTAGCCAGTCTTCTTCGCAGTCCGGCGGATCGCAGGATCAGCAGACAGGACAGAGCAGCGGAAATACTTATCTGGGAAGATTTCGTCTGACAGGATATTGCCCATGTGTTCAGTGCTGCGGAAAGTCTGACGGTATTACCGCCAGCGGTACGAAAGCTACAGCAGGGCGTACAGTTGCTATGGGCGGTGTTCCTTTAGGAACAAAACTGTTGATCAATGGTGTGGTATATACTGTGGAAGACAGGGGAACCTCCTATTCCCATGTAGATATTTTCTTTAATACTCACGGCGAAGCTCTTCAGTTCGGAAGCAGATATGCAGATGTATATCTCGTAAACTAATAGTCGAATACATAATAAAAAACAGAAGGCTGAAAACCTTCTGTTTTTTTGTCAGCATCTGTTAAGAAGCTGGTTGATTTTTTCTGTTGTGCTTCGGACTTTTTCTACGGAAAGATCATGATTGAGAATATCCATAATGCTGGCCAGATACTTGCTCATATCTGCTTCCAGGTAATATGGCTTGGTTAAAAGCTCGGGATTTCTGTAGCTCAGGTTTGTGGTAATGACACGATAGATGTACTCTTTTTCATAGTACTCATCAAATTTATCCAGTCCATCTGTAAAAAGTCCGAAAGTAGTGCATACGATTACTCTCCTGGCATTTCGGTCTTTCAGCTTTTTAGCTACATCCAGCATACTTTCACCGGATGAGATCATGTCGTCAATTATCACTACATCTTTTCCTTCTACAGAATCGCCAAGGAATTCATGGGCGACGATAGGATTTTTACCATCTTTGATCGTAGAATAATCCCGGCGTTTATAAAACATTCCCATGTCTACGCCCAGGATATTGGAAAAATATACGGCTCTTCCCATGGCTCCCTCGTCAGGGCTTATGATCATCAGATGTTCATTGTCGATTTTAAAATCCTCGATAGAAGCAACCATAGTCTTTAAAAATTGATAAGTAGGCATGAAATTATCAAATCCGGATAATGGAATGGCATTCTGCATCCGCGGATCATGAGCGTCAAAAGTTATAATATTAGAAACCCCCATTTGTACAAGTTCCTGAAGAGCCAGGGCACAGTCAAGGGATTCGCGTTTGGTTCTTCTGTGCTGGCGGCTTTCGTATAGAAATGGCATGATCACATTGATCCTGTGTGCCTTTCCTACAGAAGTGGCGATGATTCTTTTCAAATCCTGATAGTGGTCATCCGGGGACATGTGATTGACGTGGCCACAGATTTTATAAGTCAGGCTATGATTGCAGACATCTACCATTATAAACATATCGGTGCCTCGGATGGATTCCCCGATAACTCCTTTTGCTTCTCCGGAGCCGAAACGGGGGCATTCGCAATCGATTAAAAAGCTGTCTTCTGTATAGCCGCGGAAATTCACTCCTGACGGATTGTGAGACTTTAACTCTTTCCGAAACTTTACCAGATGAGAATCTACCTGAGACGCCAGCTGGGCACAGCTTTCCAGAGCGGCGATTTTGATAGGAGCCACCGGAATAGATTTTTCCAGTAAACTGATATTAACCATAAGGACCTCCAAACATATTTTTTACATAAACACACATAAAGTTATAACATTCGACATAGTGCACCGTCAAGGAAAAATTATTGATTTTTTACAGCATTGTTGGTATACTAGCCGCAGGGCGGCCAGTATTTTGGCAGCCGCTGGATAAATGCAAATCCTCGCCTGGCTTCTTGTTTTACGAAATTGCAGAGAATAGACAGGCGGTTTTTTGATGAGCGGAGATGCCCGTTTTGCAGAAAAGAGAGGTAAATATGATAAAATCCAGACACATTATCAGAGAAGTGGAAGAGGGGAGCATTGCCTGGGAACTGGAACTGGAGCCGGGGGACGAGCTTCTTTCTATCAATGGGAAACATATTGAGGATGTTTTTGACTATCATTATCTGGTAAATGATGAATACATTGTGCTGTTGGTGAAAAAGGCAAACGGCGAAGAGTGGGAGCTGGAAGTAGAGAAAGAATATGAGGAAGATCTGGGGATTATTTTCGAAAACAGCCTTATGGATGAATACCG
>DWYL01000173.1 GCA_019118685.1 Candidatus Blautia merdipullorum | reverse complement strand
CGTTGAACAATTTCCTTATCCCTCTTTATTTTATTTAAAATCCTCTGCTATTTCTGCTGGCTGTTAATGTAGTTTACCAATCCTTCAGCCTTAATGATCTTCTGCATAAATTCCGGGAAAGCCTGGCCCTTAAAGGTTGTTCCTTTGGTCTTATTTGTGATGACGCCGGTATCAAAATCTACCTCTACTTCATCTCCTGCCTCAATGCCTTTGGAGGCTTCCGGACACTCGATAATAGGAAGGCCGATATTGATAGCGTTTCTGTAAAAGATACGGGCAAAGGTCTCTGCGATCACACAGCTTACTCCTGCGGCTTTGATCGCCAGGGGCGCATGCTCTCTGGAAGAACCGCAGCCGAAGTTTTTCTCCGCTACGATAATGTCCCCTTTCTTCACCTTATTCACAAACTCCTTATCAATATCTTCCATACAGTGGGTTGCCAGTTCCTTCGGATCTGAAGAGTTCAGGTATCTTGCAGGAATGATAACATCTGTATCTACGTTGTCTCCATATTTAAAAACTGTTCCGCTTGCTTTCATCCTTCATTTCCTCCTATAATCCCAGTTCTTCCGGCACAGAAATCTTTCCGGTCACTGCGCTGGCTGCAGCCACTGCCGGACTTGCCAGATATACTTCCGAATCCACATGGCCCATACGTCCTACAAAGTTCCGGTTGGTGGTGGAGATACATCTCTCTCCTGCTGCCAGGATACCCATGTAACCGCCCAGACATGGACCGCATGTCGGCGTGCTTACCACTGCTCCTGCCTCAATAAAGATCTTCAGAAGGCCTTCTTCCATAGCCTGAAGATAGATCTGCTGAGTGGCAGGGATCACAATACATCTGACGCCTTTTTTCACCTTTCTGCCTTCCAGGATCTTGGCGGCACATCTTAAGTCATCGATCCTTCCGTTGGTACAGGAGCCGATCACAGCCTGGTCGATGACCACATCTTCTGTAATCTGATCCATAGTCCTTGTGTTAGAAGGAAGATGTGGGAAAGACACCGTTGATTTCAGGGTACTAAGATCAATGGTATATTCTTCATCATAAACCGCATCTTCGTCTGCTTCATATACCTTATAAGGACGGGAAGAATGCTCTTTCATATAGGCCTCTGTCAGCTCATCTACAGGGAAAATACCGTTCTTTGCTCCAGCCTCAATGGCCATGTTGGCGATGGTGAAACGGTCATCCATAGAAAGGTTTTTAATACCTTCCCCCACGAATTCCAGAGATTTATACAGCGCTCCATCTACGCCGATCATCCCGATCAGATGAAGGATCACATCTTTTCCGCTGACCCACTTGGAGGGTTTTCCCACAATGTTGATCTTAATAGCGGAAGGCACTTTAAACCAGGCTTTTCCTGTAGCCATTCCCGCTGCCATATCTGTACTTCCCACTCCTGTTGAGAAAGCCCCTAAAGCTCCGTAAGTACAGGTATGTGAGTCCGCTCCGATAATCGCATCCCCTGCCACTGTCAGTCCTTTTTCCGGAAGAAGGGCATGCTCGATCCCCATTTCTCCTACGTCAAAGTAATTGGTGATATCATGGCGGCAGGCGAACTCCCGCACACATTTACAATGTTCTGCAGATTTAATGTCTTTGTTCGGAATAAAGTGGTCCATAACAAGGGCTACTTTATCTTTATCAAAAACGGTATCTACTGTCATTTTGTCCATTTCGTGGATGGCCACCGGAGAGGTAATGTCATTTCCCAGTACCAGATCAAGATCTGCCTCGATCAGCTGTCCGGCTTCTACTTTATCCAATCCTGCATGAGCCGCCAGGATTTTCTGTGTCATTGTCATTCCCATAGCTTTCGCCTCCTGTTTTTCTGTTCTGCTATTGCCATTCTAACATATGTTTTGCTATAATAGAAATACATATTAAATATGACAGGCATAACTTAAATTCATAAATATTGCAGTTTGACCTGTCAGCGAAAGGAGCGCCTATGGACCAGAACTTATCCCTATATAAAGTTTTTTATACGGTGGCAAATACAGGAAATATCTCAAAAGCAGCCGCAGAGCTTTTTATCAGTCAGCCTGCCATCAGCAAATCTATCCGGAAGCTGGAGCAGAGCCTGGACGTTACTTTATTTTCCAGAAATTCCCGGGGGGTGCAGCTTACGGAAGAAGGGGAAGTCCTTTACGACTATGTGCAGAGAGCTTTCTATGCCCTTCAGACCGGCGAGGCCCAGTTAAAGAAGATCAATGATCTGGGGATCGGACATCTTCATATCGGCGTCTCCACTACCCTGTGCAAATATATGCTCCTTCCTTATCTGAAGGAATTTATTGCCCAGCATCCCCATATCCGGATCACTATTGAATGTCAGTCCACCTATCACACTCTCCAGCTTCTCCGTGAAAATAAAATCGATCTGGGGCTGATCGGAAAACCTGAGCGGTATCATCATATTCATTTTGATTCTCTGGGTGAAATTGAAGATATTTTTGTGGCAACACAGTCCTATCTGGATAACCTCTCCCTGCGCACCAACAACCGGGAAGACATCCTGAAGTCCGCCACGCTGATGCTGCTGGACAAAGAAAATATTACCCGTCAGTATATTGACGATTATCTGTCTCTCTTCCATATTGAAAACAACAACCTCCTGGAGGTTTCCACGATGGATCTTCTGATCGAATTCGCCAAGATCGGCCTTGGCGTAGCCTGTGTAATCCGCCAGTTTGTGGAAAAAGAACTGGAAGAGGGAACACTTATAGAAATCCCTCTGGATTCTCCTATCCGGAAAAGAGAAATCGGCTTTGCCTATCTGGAGAATATCCAGCAGACCACTGCGGTTCAGGAATTTATCAATTTTTATCGCCAGAGGACGGGGAAGGAAGAGTCCTTATAATTGAGCGCCGCAAAAAATAATGCCTAATGGTATAACCACTAATGTACTGACACGATTATTTTCAAATTAATGACTTGTCTGAATTATAGTCGTGTCAATACATTAGGCACTATTTTAAGCTTATTTGGCTACTGTTGACATTTCCAAATCGCCATTGGATGATTCTTAATTCTTTCTGCGACTTCTCTATCATCAAATAGAGTTTCTACTTTATTATATATCGGCATCCATCATCACACCATTCTTCATATTCTGCAGATCATTTGGAACAATCAGTTTCCATGTGCCATCATAGCGGCCGCCATCCTGATCCCGTGTAAGATAACGCTTGCTTTTGCCAATTTGTTTTTTGCACTTTTCAAAGAACGAATATACCATATAAAAAACGCCCACAGGAGCTTGGGAAATCTCCCCTGCTTCCTGTGAGCGTTTCTTTATGTATCATTCTACTGATTAGTTATCGATCAGTTTTTCCTTGCCGTTCCAGCTATACAGTTTACGCAGTTCTTCTCCTACTTCTTCTAACTGATGAGAAGCTTCTCTCTTTCTCATAGCGCCGAAGTGCATGCAACCGGACTGGTTCTCCAGGATCCAGTCTTTCGCAAATGTACCATCCTGAATGTCTGACAGGATCTGTTTCATAGCTTTCTTTGTCTCGTCTGTAACGATCTTTGGTCCGGTGATGTAATCGCCGTACTCTGCTGTATTAGAAATAGAATATCTCATTCCCTTGAATCCGCTTTCATAGATCAGGTCTACGATCAGTTTCATCTCATGAATACATTCAAAATAAGCATTTTCAGGAGCATATCCTGCTTCTACCAGAGTCTCGAATCCAGCTTTCATTAAGGCAGTAACACCGCCGCAAAGTACAGCCTGCTCTCCGAAAAGGTCTGTCTCTGTCTCTACTTTGAAAGTAGTTTCCAGAACACCTGCTCTTGCTCCGCCTAAAGCTGCGGCATAAGCCAGAGCCATATCTTTTGCTTTTCCTGTGTAGTCCTGCTCAACAGCTACCAGACATGGAGTTCCTCTTCCGATCTGGTACTCGCTTCTTACAGTATGGCCTGGTGCCTTAGGAGCGATCATGGTAACATCTACGTTTGCAGGTGGTTTGATCTGTCCGAAATGGATAGCGAAACCATGAGCAAACATCAGCATGTTGCCTTCTTCCAGATTCGGCTCAATGGATTCTTTGTATAACTTGGCCTGTTTCTCATCATTGATCAGGATCATGATGATGTCGGCTTTCTTAGCTGCTTCAGCTGCTGTATAAACCTGGAAGCCCTGTTTTTCAGCCTTTGCCCAGGATCTGGACCCTTCATAAAGACCAACGATAACATTACATCCGGATTCCTTTAAGTTTAAAGCATGCGCATGTCCCTGGCTGCCGTAGCCGATAATGGCGATGGTCTTGCCCTCTAACAATGCCATGTTGCAATCTTCCTGATAATAAATTTTTACTGCCATTTTTTCTTCCTCCTAGATAATTATTTTGCCGCTTGGAGCAGCAGATGATGTCAAAGTCAAAAAACTCTGTCTCAGACATCTTGTATGTTAGGGATAAAATCTCTAATAACCTTATTCATCCTCTTCCGGAACCGGATAGAAAATCCCGTCCGATCCTCTGGAAAGACCGGTAATGCCGGTTCTGGCGGTCTCCAGTATATCATATCCGTCCAGCAGATCCAGAAAAGCTTCCAGCTTGGATTTATCTCCTGTGACTTCAATGATCATGGAATCTTTGCTTACATCTATGATGTTGCCTCTGAAAATATCTACGATAGTAGTCACCCCGGGTCTCTGTTCCGGCAGAACCTTTACCTTCACCAGCATCAGCTCACGCCTTACGCTCTGTCCGTCTTCCAGAATCTTTACAGAAAGAACATCTTCCAGTTTTTCCACCTGTCTGGTAATCTGTTCTAAAATAAGGGCGTCCCCGTTGCAGACCACTGTCATCCGGGTATAATTAGGATTCTTGGTAACTCCGGCGGATATACTGTCAATACTATATCCCCGGCGGCTGAACAATCCGGACACTCGGCTGAGTACACCAGCTGTATTCTCTACCAGAATAGATAATACCTGTTTATTCATACAGCACCTTCTCTCACGCCCAGAAATCCAACAGCGGATTTCTTCGGCTAACTTTTGTTGACATTCTACCAACTATCCGTCCCTTTGTCAATGAAATCCCAGCGTTATAACTAATTAGTATGCAATCCATAATCAAAAGTAATATCTTTTTCATCCCAGGTTATCCCGCCTTTTTCCGCCTTCCAGAAAGCCAGAGTCAGCACATCTGAAGAGAAAAAGGCTGCTGCCCGAAAAAAAGCGCTCCAGGAACCTTTTCTGTCTGTTCACAGAACCGCTGTTTCGGTCAATCAGCCTTTCTTTTATCCTTTTCTTTTTCTGCTGCTGCAGAACTTCATTCTGTCTTTTCCGGTCTTATCAGATTCCCCGGTCTCTGGTAGCTTTCATACGGGCCATAGCTCTTGAAAGAGCCTGCTTGGAAATATAATATTCCTGCTGGCTCTGCTTCTGGCGGAGCTGCTCCTGGGCTCTTTCCATAGCTTCCTGGGCACGCTTTACGTCAATGTCTTCCGGACGTTCCAGAGTATCCACCAGAACAGTCACACGGTTATTGATCACCTGAGCGAAACCGCCTCCACAGACAGCCACCATTTTCTCCCCCTCCGGGGTTTCGATCCGTATCTCGCCGGGTACAATGGCAACCATCATATCTGCATGGTGAGCCAGAATAGTAATCCCTCCGTCTTTGGCCGGAAGGGTAATGCTGACTCCTTTGCCCTGATAAAAAGTCTTATCACTGGCAACCACATTCATACTAAATGTATTCATATTCCATGCACTCCTTACATTGATTCCTGTTTTGCTTTCTCGATTACCTCATCAATAGTTCCTACATTAAAGAAAGCATTTTCCGGATACTCATCCATTTCACCGTCAAGGATCATCTTAAATCCTCTGATGGTTTCTTTCAGGGGAACATATTTTCCGGGAATACCGGTAAATACCTCAGCCACATGGAAAGGCTGAGACAAAAATCTCTGGATCTTTCTGGCTCTTGCCACTACCATACGGTCATCCTCAGAAAGCTCTTCCATACCCAGGATAGCAATGATATCCTGAAGTTCACTGTATTTCTGAAGATACTCCTGTACCTTTCTGGCAACCTCATAGTGTTCTTCTCCCACTACGTCTGCTTCCAGGATACGGGAAGTAGATTCCAGAGGATCCACGGCAGGATAAATACCCTGTTCCACGATCTTTCTGGAAAGAACCGTTGTTGCATCCAGATGAGCAAAAGTTGTTGCCGGAGCCGGGTCGGTAAGGTCATCGGCAGGCACATAAACCGCCTGTACGGAAGTTACAGAACCATTCTTTGTAGAAGCGATACGCTCCTGAAGCTCACCCATTTCCGTAGCCAGCGTAGGCTGATAACCAACTGCAGAAGGCATACGTCCCAGAAGAGCGGATACCTCAGATCCCGCCTGGGTAAATCGGAAGATATTATCAATAAACAAAAGCACGTTCTGGTGCTCCTCATCACGGAAGTACTCAGCCATAGTAAGTCCCGTCTCCGCTACACGCATACGGGCACCGGGGGGCTCGTTCATCTGTCCGAATACCAGGGCAGTTTTTTCCAGAACTCCGGATTCTTTCATCTCTGTCCACAGGTCGTTACCCTCACGGGAACGCTCTCCAACACCGGTAAAAATGGAATATCCCCCGTGCTCTGTGGCAATATTGCTGATCAGCTCCTGGATCAATACCGTCTTTCCTACGCCGGCACCGCCGAACAGACCAATCTTACCTCCTTTTGCATAGGGAGCCAGCAGGTCAATAACCTTGATCCCTGTCTCCAGGATCTCTACAACCGGGCTCTGCTCTTCAAATGAAGGGGGATCTCTGTGGATAACCCAGTGCTTGCTGTCATCCAGCTGCTCTCCCCCATCAATGGTCTGTCCCAGAACGTTGAAAAGACGTCCCAGAGTCTCTTTCCCTACCGGAACAGAAATACCGGCGCCGGTAGCCGTCACTTCCATGTCTTTGCAAAGGCCGTCACTGGAAGCCAGCATAATACAGCGCACCGTGTTGTTACCGATATGCTGAGCCACCTCCATGACCAGCTTTTTGCCGTTCAGTTCTACGGTGAGTGCATCCTTGATGTAGGGAAGGTCCTGGTTTTCAAATTCTACGTCTACTACAGGTCCCATGACCTGTACGATTTTACCTTTATTCATTATAAAAGGAAACCTCCTTCCTTTCTTCTGTTATTTCTTTTTCTGCGCCTTGGCGCCGCCAATAATCTCGGTGATCTCCTGAGTAATGGCAGCCTGACGCACACGATTCAGTTTGATGGAAAGATCCTTCAGCATTTCCCCGGCGCTGGTAGTGGCTGAATCCATAGCCATCATACGGGAATTATGCTCGCTGGCATAAGACTCTACCAGACATCCGTAGAGAATACCCTTCAGATAATTCGGCACAATACTGCTCAGCACCTCATGGGCAGAGGGAACCATTTCGATTTCCTCCTGATGTACATCTGCCATAAGCTGGATCTGGGTACTAAAGGTCGCCTTCTTCAGAGGAAGAAGCTGCTTGGATTCTGCTACCATCGTCGCCGCATTTACCATACGGGTATAAATGATATGGACCTCGTCCAGGTTCCCATCCAGATACAGAGCGATCATTTTTTCTGCAATGACCCTTGCCCGGTGTCTGGTTGGTTTCTGCACCGTATAGCGGAAAGTGGTGTCCACATCCATATGCTTCTGGGCAAAATATCTTCTTCCCACTTCTCCCAGCACAAAAAGCTGTGTATGAGGATTTTTTGCGATCTGCTCCTCAGCCAGCTTGAAAATATTGTGGTTATAAGCTCCGGCCAGACCTTTATCTGCGGATACTACAATATAGCCGATCTTTCTTTCCTCCGGCTTTATCTCAGGCCGCTCATTGAAATATTTATGCTCAATATCCGGCACATGACGGAGGACACGGCTGATGGCAGACTGAAGGGCATAGAAATAAGGCTCAGTATCTGCCAGTATCTGCTTTGCCTTCTTCATTTTAGAAGAAGAAATCATATACATGGCATTGGTGATCTTCATCGTATCCTGAATACTTTTAATACGGCTTTGAATTTCTTTTGCGCTTGCCATCTCATCACCTATTCTTGTTCTTAAATTCCTCTGCTATCTTGAGGATCCTGGCTCCCAGCTCATCAGAAAGAACCTTTTTCTCCTCAATTTCCTGGCAAATTTCAGGATGTTCTTTTTCAAAATATGCCAGCATGTCCATCTGGAAAGCTTTGATCTCTTTTACAGGGATTCCTGTCATAACCTTATGGGTAGCAACCCAAAGAGTAATCACCTGTTCAGAGGAAGACAGGGGCCTGCCCAAAGGCTGCTTCAAAAGTTCCATAATAGATTTTCCATAGTCCAGCTGAGCCTTTGTGGCTTCATCCAGGTCGGAAGAAAACTGGGTGAAGACTTCCATCTCACGGTACTGAGCCAGGTCGATACGCATACTTCCTGAAGCCTTCTTCATGGCTTTTGTCTGGGCAGCACCGCCTACACGGGATACAGAAAGACCTACGTTTACAGCCGGACGGACACCGGACATAAACAAATCTGTCTCCAGGAAAATCTGTCCGTCTGTAATAGAAATAACATTGGTAGGAATATATGCGGATACATCTCCTGCCTGAGTCTCAATAATAGGCAGGGCTGTAATGGAACCGCCTCCCGCCTCATCGCTCAAACGGCTGGAACGCTCCAGCAGTCTGGAATGAAGATAAAATACATCGCCGGGATATGCCTCACGTCCGGGAGAACGTTCCAAAAGCAATGACAGAGCACGGTAGGCCACCGCATGTTTAGACAGATCATCATATACGATGAGCACATCTTTTCCCTGATACATAAAGTACTCTGCAAGAGCAGTACCTGCATAGGGGGCAATGTACTGAAGAGGCGCACAGTCACTGGCTGTAGCGGAAAATACCGTAGTATATTCCATAGCGCCGTGTTTTTCCAAAGTTCCGACCAGTTTTGCAACTGTGGAAGACTTCTGTCCGATAGCTACATAAATACAGATCACACCTTTGCCCTTCTGATTCAGAATGGCGTCTGTAGCAATGGAAGTCTTTCCTGTCTGACGGTCCCCGATGATCAGCTCACGCTGTCCCCTTCCAATAGGAAACATAGAGTCAATAGCCAGAATACCTGTTTCCAGTGGTACGGATACAGACTTACGGTCGATGATGCCTGGTGCTTCATTTTCCACAGGGCGGTAATCCTCTGCCTTGATCTCCCCTTTTCCGTCAATGGGGGCTCCCAGGGCATCTACAACCCTTCCGATAAATCCTTCGCCTACGGGAATACCGGCTCTCTTTTCTGTACGGGCAACCTTTGTACCCTCACGGATACCGGTATCCTTACCGAAAATAATAACACCGATCTCATTTTTCTTGATATCCTGGACCATACCTTTGACGCCGTTTTCAAAAGTTACGATCTCACCGTACATGGCATGGTCAATCCCGTAAACAGTTGCGATTCCGTCACCAACCCAGATTACGTTTCCGACTTCCCGGACTCCTGCCATCATGTCGAAATTTTCTATTTCTTCTTTCAGAATGGAAATGATCTCTTCTGAATTGATTGAACTCAAACCGTTCACCTCCAGATCAATTTTTGTTGTAATGCATTGATACGGCCTTTTAAGCTGTAATCAAGTTCCTGGTCACGGGTCCGGATCAGAAATCCCCCTACCAGGCTTTCATCCTTTATGATTCGGATCTTTGCATCCTGCGTCTGAAATCTCTTCAAAAGAAATTTCCTGATCCCCTCCAGCTGTTTCTGGGAAGGAGGAACAACACAGTACAGATCCGCTGTTAATATCTTATGCTGTTCGTTATAGTAATCCTGATATGCCTGAAAAATCTCAGGCAGAAGAGCGGCGTGGGCATATTTGCAGACCACGCAGAGAAAGTTCTTCATTTCTTCTGGAAAGATCCTGCTAATGACCTTCTCTTTTTCTTCAAAAGGCACTACCGGACTCTCCAGGACCTTGGACAGTTCCTTTACTTCTTCCAGGATCCTGCGGGAAGCCTCCACAGCCTCCCCCGGAACGGAAAGCTCATAGAGAACAATCCCGTAATTAATGGATGTCTGTGTCATTTCCATCACCTGCTTTAGCTAAAAACTCATCATAGAGCATGCTGTTGCCTTTCTCTGTGCTTCCCTGGGAAAGAAGCTTTCTGGCCGCTTCCACAGCCAGACCTGCAATCTCCGATTTTGCTCCAAGAAGGGCATTTTTTCTTTCCTGTTCTGCGGTAGCCTTTGCAGTCTCAATAATCTTTGCAGCTTCCGCATTGGCCTCTTTCACCATCCGCTCGCTCTCGTTTTTGGCGTCTGCCTTGGCAGCTTCAATGATCTGAGCAGACTCTTCTTTTGCTCCTGCCAGTGCGCCTTCATAATGTCCCTTTAATTCTTCTGCTTTTGCCTGCGCTGTTTTCGCATTTTCCAGTTCCTGGTCAATGAGGTTTTTTCTCTTTTCCATGATCCCCAGAATAGGTCCTACGAGAAAACGCTTCATCAGAAGATAAAAAATGATCAGGTTTACAATCGTCCAGACAAGGCTCCAACCAAGATTTAACATCTTTTATTTAACCTGCCTTTCTTTGTGAATACTTTTGTGATTATAAGAATAAGATCAACAGAGCGATAACGAAACCGTAAATAGCGGTTGCCTCTGCAAGAGCACATCCTAACAGAAGAGATGTACTGATCTTGCTTGCTGCTTCAGGCTGTCTTGCTACAGCTTCCACTGCTTTGGAAGTTGCAAGACCGATACCAAAACCTGCTCCAATACCTGTTAATACTGCAATAGCTGCTCCAATTGCTGCTGACATAATTCATTTCTCCTTTTCTTCTCAAATAATAAATTTAAAGTACAAATTTTTAGTCTTTATTCCATCTGTTCTTTCATGAACAATGATGTCAGAAAGACAAAAACGTAGGTCTGGATCAGACCATCAAAAATATCAAAATACAAACTGAATGGCACAGGCAAGACCGCCGGCATCAGCATCTTCAGCAATTCCATGATTACAAATGCACCGATCACGTTTCCGAAAAGCCGCATGCACAGGGAAACGGGACGGATCGCAATCTCCATAATATTAATGGGAGCGATAATGGGCATAGGCTCTGCAAATCCCAGCAGGAATTTCTTTGGGCCTTTTTTCCGTAATCCGGAATAGTAGATGAGCACAAGGCTCATAAGCGCCAGGGCTGCCGTTACATTCAAGTCCTTCGTAGGCGGTTTAAATCCAAAAAGTCCGATCAGGTTTGCAGCGCCTATATAAAGGGCCACAGAAATCAGATACGGGATATAGGGCTTGCCGTCTTTTCCGATGGTATCCAGAAAGAAATCATTTAAAAACCCGATAAAAGACTCCAGCGCAAGCTGCATCTTACCGGGTTTCTCGACTTTGAGATTTCTTACAAGGATCACCGACAGAATCGTCAGTACAGCCATAATAATCCACGTAACTACTACAGATTCATTAACCGGAATGCCGCCTAAAATGGGAATTGTGAATACGGTTTCGCAGTTCAGCTCTTCCGTAATCCTCTCAGCAATGCTGTTCGTAAGACATCCTCCCTTTCTGTATCAGTGGATTTCTGACTTTCTCCTTTCCTAAAATTCTTTCTTTATATTTATTTTTCATAATTAAAGAGTGAAGATATATGCAGAAAAAAGAACATCTTCTTTCTTTAATTATTAGTTACATTACTGCTAAAAATACAATTTGTCAATCGTTCCTTTTTTCAGCCAAAGATTTTTTTTCGGACAAAATTTTTGTAAAAATCTCTCGTACTTTTTCCTTCTTTTTAAAAGTTTTTGTCGGAAATTCTAGCCTTTTCTCTATACCGATTGGTATACACTGGTTCTACCACATACAATATGTCATTTTTTTATTAATTTTCATTAAATTTTTCATAGATTTTCACTATACAACCCTTTACAAAAAAAAGAAAAGGTGTTTCTATTGTATAATATAAAACACCTTTTCCCTTTTGTTTCTAGTAAAAGCTTTGACTGTCAGAATCCTAACTTTGGAAGTACATTCTTCGGCTCATCTATGATCACCAGATCCGCCTTTTCATCCATAAAATGCTCCTCATTATGTATGATCACCAGCTTTTTCCCCTCAAAATAGCGCACATACTTTGAGAAGACTTCGGATTCCATACTTGTCCCCATAAGCATGAGCACCTCTGCCTGTTCTACTTGTCTGGTAGCTTCTGACATAATGGTGCTGTCCAGCATTTCTCCATAAAGTGTAACTCCCGGACGGATCACTCTCCCGCAGCTCTCACATCTGGGGATTTTCTTTGAATCCCGGATATATTCCATAGAATACTGTCTTCCGCAGTGCGGGCATTGATTATGGTAAATAGACCCATGAAGAGCAATCACGTTTTTGCAGCCGCCTCTTTGAGGCAGGTCGTAAACATTACTGTCAATAATACACTGGAGTTTTCCCGCCGCTTCCATTCTGGCTGCCACATAGGCAGACTCTGTGATCTGAGGAATATTTCCTAATATCTCTGTGCGGTAAAAATTGAAAAATTGTTCTGTGCGATTGTTGTAAAAAACCGTGGTAAATATATCTTCCGGAGACAATCCATATTTTTTCTCTGTCACATAGGCCTGCTCCGGGGATTTCAGACCCTGATAGCCCCCTTCTTTCATCATGCCGGAACCACCCAGCATTACCGTATAATGACTGTCATTAAGTATCTTCTTCAGCAGATCAATCTTCTTTTCCAGAAGTTCCATAGAAACACCCCTTTCCCTCTATACTTGACTTGCACTTATTTTATCATTTTTTCATAAAATTATAAAGTGTTTTCCCTTATTTCGTTCTTCACAGAATCTGGTATTTCCTATGAATTTTTCCGGGATTATGATAGAATGATACAAAAGCCGGAGTCCTGACAGGATCAACGGCAATATTTTGACAGGAGGTTTCATGACCTATGAAAATGGAAAAACTGATCATTGCCGGAGCAGGCCCGGCGGGTGTCTCTGCTGCTCTGTATGCCGTCCGTTCCGGCATCACTCCCCTGGTTCTCCATAAAGGAGGTGGCGCACTGGAAAAAGCGGTAAAGATTGAAAATTATTACGGACTTCCCCATCCGGTCACTGGAGCAGAATTATACAAAAACGGACTGAAGCAACTGGAATCCTTCCAGGTCCCCGTTGTGGAGGAAGAACTGCTGGCTGTAGAATATGACGGAGATTATACTGTCCGGACTACAGAACATACTTATCACAGCAAAGCCTTGATCCTGGCCACCGGGGCCAAGCGCAACCCCCTGGCTTTGAAAGAGCTGAAAAAATATGAAGGCAGCGGCATCAGCTACTGCGCTGTCTGCGACGGCTTTTTTTACAGAGGGAAAGAAGTTGCAGTCCTTGGGAACGGCCCGTATGCCCTTCATGAAGCAAAAGTCCTAGAGCCTTTAGCGGCAAAGGTCACCATCCTCACCAACGGAAAAGAAGCTGATTTTAATGGTGAGGATACAGCCAGCATTCAGATAGAGACGAAAAAAGTCATCTCTGCCGGAGGGGATGAAACTCTCTCCTATGTTCAGCTGGAAGACGAATCCAGGCTCCCTATCTCCGGACTGTTCGTTGCTCTGGGCACTGCAGACAGCACTGACATTGCACGAAAGCTGGGGCTGATAATCGAAAATAACCATATCCTGATAGAGCCGGATACCAGCACACCTCTGCCCGGTCTTTATGCTGCAGGCGACTGCACAGGAGGTATGCTCCAGATAGCAAAAGCCGTATATGAAGGAGCAATGGCCGGAACCCGGGCAGTAAACTATCTAAAGCCCCTGTAACTGACAGGAGGATCCGGAAGGCAGCGCTAGAAATGTAATTTAGTCACAGACATTTCTCAGAAAATGTATTATACTAAGTCTAAACTTAAAGACAGGAAGCAGACAAAAAGCAGCCGGCCGGATCCATCTGCTCTGACTGCTGCCTGAGAAAATCAAAAATAAAGGAGAGAATCAATATGGCAATGGAAATTACAATGGACAATTTTGAACAGGAAGTTCTCAACTCTGATATACCGGTAATGATCGATTTCTGGGCAACCTGGTGTATGCCCTGCAAAATGCTGGCGCCGACGATCGAGGAACTGGCAGAAGAAGCCAATGGAGCTTACAAAGTGGGAAAAATCGATGTAGACAAATCCCCCAGTCTTGCCGCTCAGTTCGGAGTCATGAGTATTCCCACTGTGATCGTCTTTAAAAACGGAAAAGCAGTTGATAAAACCGTAGGAGTAGTTCCGAGAAGCCAGTTGGAGGCTATGCTGAAATAGTTTCGGGCTTTCAGATATTTACAATTCTATTTTATAAAAAACAAAGGAGTTCCATGAAGATAGGACGGTATGGAAATATTTCTGCCTTTCCTTCATAGAACTCCTGTTCTTTTACAGAAGTCTGTACAGTTCCTCCTTATTTTCAATCTTTACTTCTCCCCTGGAAAGAGTAACATAGCCTTTCTTTACCATCTGCTTCAAAATACGGCTCACCGCCTCCCTGGCACTGCCGATCTGCTTTGCCAGATCTTCCTGAGTCATCGCGATCACCGGAGAATGGGTTTTCGCAGACTCGTCTAAAAGAAAAGCGGCAATTCTCTGGGTCAGACTGAGGAACATCATCTGCTGCAGTGCTTCCACTACATCCGAAAACCGTTTTGCCGCCTCTTTGTAAACGTAATTTTCCGCATAGATATTCTCTTTGGTCAGACTGATCAGCACTCTTGCAGGGATCAGCACTGCATCTACCTCTGTCTGGGCTTCAATCTCTACGTCAAAGGTAATGGCCGGCAGTACACAGGAAGCCGAAAGAATACAGGTATCTCCCTGGCGAAGGCGAAACATAGTAACCTCCTTGCCTTCATCTGATAAAAGATAGGTCCTGAATATCCCGTTTAAAATATAAATCGCTCCCAGACATTCTCCTGCTCCGGAATAGACACCGGCGCCTGCAGGATAATGGACCTCTCTGGAAGCCTCTTCCAGCATTCTCTTTTCTTCTTCCTTCAGGTGCTTCCAGAAAGGAAGACCTTCCAGTAAATTTTTGATTTCTTCTGACATTTTTCTCTCCTGCCTTGTAATTCCCAAAAATCTCTTTTAAAATGTTCTTAATATTAAATATCAAAATATTCTAAATAATACTCAAAGGAAGTGGATATATGAAACTGAAAACAAAACTGGCATTTTTCTTCTCTGCGCTGATCCTCTGTGCTCTGACGGCTTTCCTTGGTCTTCGCTGTCAGCGCCGCCAGGTGACCCGGATCGCCTGTGTGGGCGACAGTATTACCTACGGTGCAGGGATTTCCCATATTGCCAAAAACTCTTATCCAGCCAGACTCCAAAGTCTCCTGGGAAAACACTACCAGGTCAAAAACTACGGCGCCAGCGGCTATACCATGCAGAAAGCGGCCGACTATCCTTACTGGGAGCATCCTAACTTTCAAAAAAGTATGGATTTCCAGCCGGATATCGTCCTGCTCATGCTGGGGACCAACGATGGCAAGACCCACAACTGGGTAAGTGCAGAAACTTTTATTTCTGATTACAAAGAAATGATTCTCCGTTATCAGGCCCTGGACAGTAATCCGAAGATCTATCTCATGACGCCGGCCACTGTATTTCCCCAGAATACAGATCCAGATCTTCCCGACAACCAATATAACATTTCTTCAGACAATGTAGAGGAGATTACCCAGTTAATCCGGGACCTGGCTTCTGAACTGGATCTGCCTCTTATTGACATACACGAGGCCACCAAAGATCATCCGGAATTTTTCCCAGCAGACGGCGTCCATCCAAATGCTCAGGGCGCAGCCTTTATCGCCCGGCAGGCTTATGACGCCCTGAAGGACTGAGGCATTTTGTTTTGTTTTTAAATTCTTCCCCCTCTCTTCAGATATTCCAGGAAGGCCTGGCAGCCTTCCTGGATATCATCATAGGTCACATCAAAATTTCCCGTATACCAGGGATCAGCAATCGCCCTTGGATTTTTTGAAAAATCCAGAAGCATATGGATCTTATGCTCCGGATCTCTCTTCACGATCCGGTTCATATTCCGGATATTCCACTCATCCATCCCTAGAAGAAAATCATATTTCTCATAGTCTGATTTTTTCATCTGGACCGCCTTGTGAGGCAGCACCGGTATCCCCACCTCTCTCATTTTATGAACCGTTCCGTAATGAGGGGGATTTCCGATCTCCTCTGTGCTGGTGGCGGCAGAGTCAATATAAAACAAGTCGGACAAGCCGGCCTTATTAATCATATCCTGAAAAACAAATTGAGCCATGGTGCTGCGGCAGATATTGCCGTGGCACACGAAAAGCACTCGTATCATATTTTAAAGTCCTCCTAATTTGCGTTAGTTTGCCCTGTTTTGCCGCAATTTGCCGGGTATGTAGCTGCCTCTGAGATTGTTAAAACAATCACAGAATAAGCAAAATGCGGCAAATCGGAGCAAGTTGAGGCCGTCAAAAGTAGTAAAAACGTAGTAAGAATCGGGGTGTGTTACTACTCAGATTCAATACTTTTTCGAATTTCTTTTTATTGAAGAGGTACATATTCTTTAAAAATATTGCAAAGTTCTTCTGAACATTCATCAGATATATTCAATAATCTTAAAACATAGTCGATATAGTATTGTTTTTTCCATCCAAAGGAATTCGGCAAATTAGTATAGGGTAAAAGACCTTTATTATTAATAACTCTAAGTGCTCCTAAATAATCCTTTTCATCTACAATTTTTTGCAATTCACTAAAGACTTTGTCATATACTTCCTCTGCGCTTGTTTCTAAAGATATAGAATTTAGATGTTCAACATATTCCGAAATTGACCTAGCAGATTTATTACTTATCTTATTGATAGTGTTTTGGCATTTTTGTCTTGTAAACAAAAGGGCCTGTTCATTTAAATTTTCTTTTAAAAAATCAATCGTTTTTTCCTGTGTTATGGAAATAAGCTCTTCCACATTCTCAACATTTTGTTTCCGGGCTACGATTCTTATTACCTCTGGTAGCAAAAACAGATTCTCTATTTCTGCAACTTTAGGTACAAATATATTATAGTTATAAAGAGCAATTATTTCTTCTTCTGTTCTCCTATCCCGATCAACAATAGCTTTTACCTCTTTATAATGAAAATCCTGCATGCGATTATACGCTTTTGCTGTTTGAATAACCGTACCGCATCCCTCTAATGGTATTATATTATATTCTTCAAAAATATTTGAGTATAGCTTTCTATCCGTACTCTTCTCGGGAGTACCTTCAACCAAAAGTATTTTTTGCCTATTTCCTAAAATTTCTAGCAATAAGTCATCAGAAAAAGAATCCTCTTCCAACAATTCATATTCCCAAACAGAATCCTCTTCCATATTTTTAACCCATATAATTTGAGTATTAATTCTTGTACTGGCAAAATCTAAGTTATGAGTAATATATAAAAAAACACAATCTGGGCGTGCAGCCTCAATTGCATCCCATAGACGAACCAATATAGATTTATGCAAATGGTTTTCGGGCTCATCGACAATAATCAAACTATGATTTTTTGCACATACAGCTTCAGCAATATAATGAAATATGGCTCGTTCTCCATCACTCATTTCACTACCATTATATCTATCTGTATTTCCAGTTACACACATAACCTCGATTTTCCCTGCACATATTTGCAATTTTCTGTGTGTAATAACTTGTTCCCAAATTTTTTTAATCTTTTCTAATTTCGTTTCATTATCAAATTGAGAGTTTCCCTCCTTAT
>DWYL01000172.1 GCA_019118685.1 Candidatus Blautia merdipullorum | reverse complement strand
CCGTCAATACAGACCGCCTGTTTTTCGATCTCCCTGGGTGCTGCCGCATCCCCGTAATTTACGCAGGCATAAACTGCCCTGGGATTCTTTGCCGTCATCTGCCAGAAAGGATATTTGATGATCACCGGGGTATTATAGCCAACCCCCAGTTCCAGAAACAGTATCTTCTCATCCTGGTGTTCTGTCAGGAATCTGCTGTACCGCTGGGAGGCCTGATACCAGCCCTCATCCTGGACAAAGGTATCGTCTGCCCGGAGATTCATAGTCATAGGCTTTCCGCAGTGGGGACAATGGGGCACCAGATCCCTTGGTATCTTCATGTGCTCCTGACGGCGGATCATTTCTCCTATGATCTCTTCGTTATCCCAGGTTTCCTGACAGCAGGGTTCTGAACACTGGAACAGTCCATAATCCCCCTGGGTATAAAAAAGCCGCTCTTTTTCAAAGCCTGCTTTCTGAAAGCAGTGGTCTACGTTAGTGGTCAGGACAAAATAGTCCTTGTCTTTTACCAGCTCCAGAAGCTCCTCATACACCGGCCTGGGGGGATCCGTATACCGGTTCACATAGATATACCGGCTCCAGTAGGCCCAGTATTCCTCCAGGGTTTTATAAGGGTAAAAGCCTCCGGAATACATATCATGAAATCCATATTTTTCCTCAAAATCCGAGAAATAAGCCTGGAACCGCTCTCCGGTATAAACAAATCCCGCAGAGGTGGAAAGCCCTGCCCCGGCTCCTATGACTACTGTTTCCGCTTCCCCCAAAGCCTTTCCAAGTTTCCGAATCTTCTCCATATCCGATCCTTCCTGATCTTTTCTTAATATATTGGGAAACATCAGTCTTCTCCTCCTAATCTCTTCACTGCTGATACGGGACATTGTTCAAAACAGTTGCCGCAATGGAGACAATGCTCCTGCTGTATCCGGTAAGGCTGACCGGACTCTATACATCCCTGGGGACAGTGCTCCATGCAGGTTCCGCATCCGATGCAGCTGTCTGTGATCTCATACCCTTTCAGTGTAACATTTCCTTTCCCCAATGTGTAGTTTTCCCGGAAAATAGGCCGGACACCAAGATGGAAATACTCTATGGCCCCATTCCGGATTTCAAATACAATGCCGATTTCTCTGGTATCTCCCGGGTATACGTTGGCAAGATAAGGCTGCTCCTGAAAAATTTTTTCCATCCAGTATTTCTGTTTTTCTCCGGGAACAGGCACAGCTTTTGCGCTTAAGCGGATCATTTCCTTGTATCTGGTGTAGGCCAGTATTTGTACTCTTCCGTCTGCCAGAAGCTCCCGGCAGAAATCCTTGCCCCTAGCGGTAAAAAAGTACAGAGCCTCAGGCTCATAGTGAATGGCGCTGATATTCCGCACCTGAGGACTTCCTTGGGCGTCCACCGTGGCGAAAGCCAGGACTCCCACATACTGCAATTTTTTCAAACATGTTTCTGCATCCATCGTATCTCCTCCATATAAATAACAATCTTTCCTGCCTGTTTAAATCTCCTTCCAGCACTGGGGATCTGCCCCATAAAAGTTTCCGTTTCTGCCGCTGGCCACTGCTGGACAGCCTCTGCACCAGGCCAGAAGTTCACATTTAGAGCATTTCTCGAATTTGGTATAATCTCTGTAAGCTTCCATCCGGCAAATCCACACATCAGCCAGACGATCCTGGAATACATTTCCCACTTTGCTGTTCTGTACTCTCCTGCAAGCATAAATATCTCCATCGGGAAGGATTGTCAGGTGGCAGTTTCCGCAGTTGCATCCTCCGTAGATCATTCCCTCCTGAACATTTTCCGGAATCTTGAAGGTGCCTGTCTCATATTCATACAAGGTCCAGAGATGATCCTTTTTATTGAAATAAGTTTTGCATCCTGCCGCCTCATATTTTTTGAACTTCTTGTCGCAGTCTGCCAGAAGCTGACGGCAACGCAGAGGTTCTATGCCTACCTCTTTCTCTTCACTGGTAGGGCAATATCTGGCAAAAGCAAAAACATTAGCCCCTGCTTTCACTACTTCGTCAATAATATCCGGGATCTCATCAATATTGGTTCCAGATACAGTAGTCATGATCACACTGCGGATACCGGCTCTGTTAATGCAGGGGATTTTTTCTAAAGTAATATCAAAGGAACCTGGTTTCCGGAACCAGTCATGAGTTTCCTTCATACCGTCCAGGGAAAGCTGATATTTCTGGCAGCCGTACTCCTTCAGTTTCTGACAGACCTGATCGCTTAAATGAAATGGATTTCCCATAATGGTACAAGGAATCTCATGTTCCTTTAAAAGTGCTAAAAGCTTCCAGAAATCCGGATGAAGGATGGGGTCCCCTCCAGTAATATAAAAATAAGGCAGCCTGTCATAAACCTTACAGAAATCCAGGCAGTTATAAAAGGTTTCTTCCATCTGCTTCCAGTCCATAGACTCCAGCTTTTTGCTGTTATCTTCTGAAAAAATATAGCAATGTTTACAGCGTTGATCACATTCATCTGTAATATGCCATTGAAAAGAAAAATATTGCTTCATAGCCTGCAGCCTCTCTTTCATCATTCATTCTTATCTATATAAAGATGTCACCAGCAAGAAGTTCCTGTCCTCCTATATCCCTGGTGACATCCTATTTTACTCCTGCGGTCAACGGGCCAAACAGATATGTTTTTTTGCATAAAGCCTTTGACTCGTCTCAGTAAGGGGAGCTGCCTCATGGTACAGACCATTCATTGAATTTTCCAGGCAGCTCCCGAAATCCTGCTTCGGATTCCTTCTAATGATTTTCAGAAATGCCCGATTTATTTATCTCCGGCTCCGCAGGCAGTTCCGCAGGCGGCGGCTGTCTCAGTTTCCTTTTTTGTGTTCCATCCAAAAAGATTTGAAAGTGCCATAATGTTTTACCTCCGTTTATGTTTGTCAAAAGGTTTTCCCTTTTGCGATTATTATTGTAACAAATAACATTACATTAAAAAAGTACGCACAAATCTATTACTTAGTCACCAAAAAGTAACTATCCCGGAACCATCATATCTGCTGGATTTCTGCTCTTTTTTCTTGGCAAATGCAAGATATTGCACTATAATCAGAGTGTAGCATTCAATTTTAAACTATTGGGATGAGGTGACAGATAAATGCTGACCAAAGAAGAATTGCCTGCCTGTCCAGTGGCCACAACGGTCCAGCTTATCGGCAGCAAATGGAAACTATTGATCTTAAGAAATCTCCTTGTGCGTCCCTGGCGCTTTAATGAGCTCCGCAGAGATTTAGAGGGCATCAGCCAAAAGGTACTTACCGACAGTCTTCGGGCTATGGAAGAGGACGGAATCATTACCAGAACAGTTTATCCTAAAGTACCCCCGAGAGTAGAATATGCCCTTTCCCCTCTGGGAGAATCTATGCGCCCTATCCTGAACGCTATGGAAAAATGGGGAACCAATTACAAAAAAAGGATGGCCAGCAAAAGCTGACCATCCTGAAAATCTTTCCAATCGCTGCCATATTTTCCTCACTAAGCTGAAAGTCCCAGATATTCATGTTCTGCTCCATTCTCTCTTTGTGCACAGATTTTGGGATAACGGTCACGCCTCTCTGGTCATTCCAGCGAAGAGCGGCCTAGGCAATGCTTTATCCATTTGAAAGAAAGGATATAACTTGGCGGACCATCTCTTTTGCAATTTCTTATATTTTCTATTTTTGGGCAGTCCAGACATGATCCTCTCCCGAAGCTGCGGCTGTATTTTGAGCCATCACGCCAACCAGACGATGGGGAACATATGGTTCCTCCAGATAATGAATTTCGTCTTCGCTTAACTGCAAATCTACTGCCTTTGCCGCTCCTTCAATATGAGAATGCTTTGTTGCTCCCACTACAGGTGCCGTCACTTTTGTAAGCAGCCATGCAAGAGAAACCTCGGTCATGCTCACACTGTGGCGTTCCGCCAATTCAGCTACCCGTCGGATGATCACATTATCCTGTTCAGCCGTCGTATCATATTTCAGCCGTGCGTAGTCATCCTCCTCAAGTCTCTTGGACGTTTCTCCCGGATGTTTAGAAAGTCTTCCACTCGCCAGAGAACTGTAAGGCGTCATTGCAATTTTGTCTTCTGCACACAGCTTTGTCATCTCTCTCTCTTCTTCTCTGAAAATCAGGTTATAATGGCTCTGAACGGAAACAAATTTTGCGAATCCTTCCTTTTCCGCCAGGGCATTCGCTTTTGCCAGCTGATAGGCAAAGCAGTTAGAAATGCCGATGTAACGGACCTTGCCAGCTTTCACCATCCGGTTTAAGCCGTCAAGGATATCATAGATCGGTGTCCGGTAATCCCACATATGGTAAATATACAGATCTACATAATCCATGCCCAGATTTTCCAGACTTTTATCCAGCATCCGCTCAATATGCTGCTGACCGGTAACACCTGCTTCAATCTCCTCGTTCGTACGGGGCAGAAATTTGGTTGCCACAGCAACTTTATCCCGGCTGGTGAAATCTCTCAGCGCCCGGCCAAGATACTGTTCGCTGGTACCGTTTTGGTATCCAATGGCTGTATCAAAAAAGTTCACTCCAAGTTCCAGCCCCCGGCGGATAATCTCCCGGGAATGTTCCTCGTCGATCGTCCACGAATGCTGCCCGTTAGCTGCGTCTCCAAATCCCATACAGCCCATACAGATTCTCGAGACATTCAATTCCGATGTTCCTAATTTTTTATACTGCATATTTATTTTCCTCCAGACTTTTTATTCCTGTAAATATTATAAAAAGTCTTTCTTCTCAAGTCTAATACCTGTGAATTATCATTTTCCATGCCCCATATGCATAACGTTTCTACTGTTCTGCTACATAGCCCAGCCCTTCCAGCCATGGCTGGATATCTGCCGTATCGTTTGCCGTAAGTCCTTGCGCTATCACTGCGTCAGGAGCCAGCTCCTGGAATATATGAAGGCTGTTGTCAATCGTATCGCTGGCGCTGGTGCAGAAGGGGATTATGGTCTTTCCGCTGAAATCATAGGATTCCAGAAATGTATCGATAACCATAGGCGCTTCATCCCACCATATTGCGTGTCCAAATTGATACAATCAACATCTTGTGGCTATCGTTTTTTAATTTGCGAAATTGATACAAGATATGTACTTTTTCATTCTTTGCCGCACACCCACATGGTATTGGGTATCGTTTTTTGACTTGCAATTCCAGACTGAACGGCTGCCTTCTTTCCTATTAGAGAAAGGCTACCGTTTTTCGATTTGCTATCGTTTTCATTTTACATCAGATCTGCCTAAGAATCCATCCCAGAGAAAGGCCCGGAACCCAACGCTCAAAACCTGGTTCCGGGC
The DNA here is from genome assembly GCA_019118685.1 of Candidatus Blautia merdipullorum. Taxonomy (GTDB): domain Bacteria; phylum Bacillota; class Clostridia; order Lachnospirales; family Lachnospiraceae; genus Blautia; species Blautia merdipullorum. The sequence goes on along the minus strand of DWYL01000172.1, from coordinate 452 downwards.
TTATTTTTACATCTCCGCTGTGATTTCCGTCCCGTTCCTGAAAGTAAATACCACCCTGCCATCTGAATAAACCGTAGCAAAATCGACTAACTGGTAGAACAGCCGGTCATCAAAGGCAAGCGGCAATTCATGGATTTCCCCAAGCTCGAACAGAAATCCGCTGAAAATATCGTATTTGAATTCCCTTTCTTTCCGTTCTTGCTCCAAGCTGTCCATCCTGCTTTCCAATGCGGCATACCGGCTGACGTATCTGTCATACCGTTTCCGGTAATCATTCTGGTCCATTTTCCTTGTGGCATTTTCGTCTATCAGCCTCTGAATCAGCCCCGTGGTCACTTCCATTTCACTTCTGACCTCATCCATCTCCCGGTCGATTGCCTTGCAGTCACCTAAAACGTGCATGACCGCCCGGCAGTCATCAATCAGGCTGTCCCTATTCTCCATCAGGCTGC
>DWYL01000171.1 GCA_019118685.1 Candidatus Blautia merdipullorum | reverse complement strand
CTAAAAAGTAAATTAATGGAGGTTAAACAGCAATGGAAAAAAAATGGTGGCATGATAAAGTCGCATATCAGATCTATCCTAAAAGTTTTTATGACTCAAACGGAGATGGTATCGGGGATTTACAGGGTATCATCCAGAAACTGGACTATTTAAAAGATTTAGGTGCAGATATCCTCTGGATCTCTCCTATTTATCCTTCCCCTTTTGCAGATCAGGGATATGATATTTCTGATTACTACAGCATTGATCCTGCTTTCGGCACTATGGAAGACATGGATGAGCTAATCAGAGAAGCTCAGAAACGTGATATGTATATTCTGATGGATCTTGTGGTAAATCACTGTTCCGATGAACATGAATGGTTTGAAAAAGCCTGCGCTGACCCCAGCGGAGAATACGGCAATTTTTTCTATATAGAAGAACGAAAAGAGGGAGAACTCCCCTGCAATTGGAGGAGCTATTTCGGCGGTCCGGTATGGGAACCTCTCCCTGGGCATCCAGACAAGCAGTATATGCATGTTTTCCATAAAAAACAACCGGATCTGAACTGGGAAAATCCTGCCGTAAGGGAGGAAGTTTATAAAAACATAAACTGGTGGCTGGATAAAGGACTTGGAGGGTTCCGTGTTGATGCCATCATTAACATCAAGAAAAAGCTTCCTTATAAAAATTATCCTTCTGACAGAGAGGACGGTCTTTGTGATATTTCGCTGATGCTGGCAGATGCCCAGGGCATCGGAGAGTTTTTAGGGGAGATGCAGGAACGCACTTTCGGACCCCATGACGCCTTCTCTGTAGGCGAAGTATTTAATATCAAAGACGGAGAGCTTCCGGATTTTGTAGGAGATAAAGGTTACTTCTCTTCTATCTTCGATTTTACCACTACTTCTTTCGGAAAAGATGACAAAGGATGGTATGCCTGTAAAAAACCTACCCCAGATGACTATAAGAAATGTTATTTTGAGTCTCAGAAAAAAATGGGAGATGTGGGATTCTATTCCAATATCATTGAAAACCATGACGAGCCCAGAGGTGTCAGCTATTATATCCCGGAAGGAGATGTATGTGACGCCAGCAAAAAGCTTCTGGCAGCTATGTACTTCCTGATGAAAGGACTTCCTTTTATTTACCAGGGGCAGGAAATCGGAATGGAAAATCTGGGCGTGGTTTCCATTGATAAAGTAGACGATATTAGTGCCTTAGACCAGTATCAGGTATGTTTAGATGCAGGTCTTACTCCGGAAGAAGCGCTGAAAGTAATCTCCATTTACAGCAGGGACAACGCCAGGACTCCGGTTCAATGGAACAGTGATAAAAACGCAGGATTTACAGATGGAACTCCATGGCTTATGGTAAATCCAAACTATACCGCCATCAACGTAGCAGCTCAGGAAAAAGATCCGGATTCTATTCTCTCTTTCTATAAAGAGCTGATCGCCCTTAGAAAAAATCCTGCTTACAAAGAAACCCTGGTATATGGCGATGTGGTTCCATATCTGGAAGAGCAGCACAATCTTATGGCATACCACAGAAAAGGGGAGAAAGATCTCCTGGTGATCGGAAACTTCCAGAGAGATCCACAGACAGCAGTTCTTCCTTCTCCATGCAAAAACGTACTGCTGAACAATTATAAAGATCTGGATATGGAGAAAGACAACTCTGCCGTCCATTTGAAAGGTTATCAGGCTATTGTAATTGAATTATAATTTTGAGTTCTGCTCTTTTCACAGAATTTACATGGAATCCTCAAAGTGTTGTCACAGAAAAAACACAGGTTCCCCTTAGACTGAATGGCAGTAACAGGGAAATCAAGTTTTTACAGCAATGTGAAAGGAGCATACTTCTATGAAAGCAAAAAAATACGGAAAATTACTGGCATTAGCTTGTGTGACTATGTTATCTGTGTCGGCCTTTACCGCCTGCAGCAATGATGAAGAAGACAGCAGTTCGGATTCTTCCAGCACCTACAGTTCAGATTCTGAAGATACCGATTCTTCCAGTACGGATAGCACAGATGCTTCCGATTCCGGCAGCTCTGATTCCAGCAGTTCAGACACTTCTCTGGATTCTTCAGAGGACAGCAGTGATTCTTATAGCCTGGACTCTGACAGTTCCAGCTCCTACGATCTGGATTCCGACAGTTCCACGGAGGAATAAAACATATATCGTCTCTGAACTGTTTTGAAACTATGATACCTTTCGTGTTTTATATTTTCTTTACAGGGAAGTGATTATTATGATGGGAGTATTACATGTTAATAGGGACAATAAGATTTTTTTAGACAATTACGCAGAACACAAAAAAATCCATTTAAGCTCAGGCCAGTATATCTATTTTCGGGTAAAGAACAGCTGGATTCCGGTCATCGTCAAATATTCCCCTGAGTCAGGCCGGTGGTGTTTCTGCCATATGGAAAATATTAATATCAATGGCCGGGAAGCCATGATCAAAGATTTTTACGATCCAGAAGGTCCTGACAGTCAGGAATCTGGTGATAGATAGGAAAAAGTCTGTCTCATTCAGCTCTGAGGAAAGATTTGCTGAATGAGGCAGACTTTTTCAGCAAATTTTAACTTGACTTACATCATTTCAAACACTCCCCTAATGTTGTTAAGCCTTAATACTTCCCGTATTTGTCCAGTGTCTCAAACATTGCTTCCAGATTCTCCGGCTTGCAGTTTTCCAGGGAGCCATTGAAATCAAAGAGATAGCCGCCCCCTGGCGCACAGACATCCAGAAGTCTTTTCGTTTCCTCGATGATGTCCTCTTTTTTTCCAAACTCCATACGGCTGATGGAAAGATTTCCGCAGATAGCTGCTGTATCCCCAAGTACTCTTTTTGCCTCGGCCATATCCACATTCTCAAAATGATAGAAAACTTTTCCCTTAGGAACATCTGTCAGGAATTTTAATCTGGTATTATATGGACCCTCTGTATAAATATAGGGTGTCACGTCCATATCAATCAAAGCCATTATAATCTTGCGTAAAGGTTTCCAGTAGAACCTTTCGTACTGTTCGTCACTCATAAAGCCGTCCATGGCCTTGTGGAGCGGGAAGAACACTCTTTTCACCGGCATATCTGCAAAGCGGAAATACTGAAGAGCCTGGATCTGCTGCTGGGCAAACATTTCACAGGCTTTGTCAATATAGTCTGCCATATCCGGATCCGTCAGGTCTTCAAAGATTCCCATGGTTCCCCGGAAATAGTCTCCCAGAATATCATATGGCGCTTCAGAAGATCCGGTCATCATAGGCGGAAAGCCCATTTCTGCTAAAATCTTACTATATTTTGCTGAGGCTGCCGCCGCCTTGGCGTCTTCTTCTCCGATCTGTCTGATCTTTTGAAAAGTTTCCTGGATCTCATCACTGTAGCAGGGAGAGAGGAAAGTCGTATTCAACACAATAGTAGGCGTCAGCTGCAGGCCAGCTGTCCCCGGAAGATTTTGATATGCCCTGGGAATATACTTCCGCAGCATAAATCCTGTAAAATCATTGAGCATCTCCGGGTATTCTTCCGGAAGCATCAGTTCCCGCTCAATGATCTGATGGGAGCTGTAAGGGCTGACCCTGGTGCCAGGCCTGCCTGGCCAGTCGATCATAGAGGAACCTGCGATCTCGTTGGCTTTTCCGCTGGTAAATCGAGGGTATAAGCCGATATCCAGCTGAGGATGGTCCTTATGAAACTGCACTGCCGCCTGCCCGGCTCTGTCAAAATCATAATAGATATCCGCATAGCTGGAGCCATAGGCTCTCTGCATATAAGAAGAAAAGAATGCAAATACCGGTACTTTATCAGGTGTTCCTAAATGGATTGCTGTTTCTACCCGATTCAAACGTTCCTGATACAATTTCTGCTCCGGTGTTAAGGTTGTTGTTTCCCCTTCATTTTTACACATAAAAATACCTCCTCTTCTGTTATTAAATATATTTTACCGCAGTTTTTTCACAATAGCCAGATGTGCCATATGTTGAAAATTAAGTTTCTCTATACTACAATATGTAGTACAGCAGTGTTATTGCAATTTACTATTGACTTTGCTCTCTGGGAATATTATTCTAATGGTACAGATAATCTTATGCAGGAAGCCGCAGCTTCAAATTTCTTATTACTCTTACATACATGCCTATGCATGATCTATATTTTTCAGTCCCTTTCGGACAGCTTTCCATCTTAAACCAATCATTATCAGAATCAGTAAAACCCATTGTCTGTCTTTGTACTTTCTGCTATAGTAAACATAGCAGATCAGGCTTTTTGCATACCGTTTTACGGAAAGGAGTCTATGCCAGAAAATTCATCTCAGAAATCTGCTCCTACTAAAGAAAAAATTTCCTACTCTATGGCCGAAACTCATCTTCACGCTCCGGCCAGGGTCTTTCAGAACGAAGTACAAAAGATAGAGGCGGTGATTTATGCCATGGCAGAAAAGTTTTTAGAAAAAATGGATTTGGAAGAAGTAATGGAGGAGATCAGTATGACGAGACTTGGAGAAATGTTGGTAAACAAAGGGTATGGCGAAGGTTATGATAAAGGTTATGATATTGGACACAGCAGAGGCGTAGAAGAAGGAAAACTGGATGCAGCCAGAAATCTCCTTGGTCAGGTAAGCCCGGATATTCTGGCAAAGACTTTGGAGCTTCCCCTCGATACCATTTTAAAATTAAAAGAAGAGCAGGAATCATCCTCAAAATAAGGATGTAAACGGCACATTTGTCTAAAAATCCAGCTCTGCCCCACAATAAGAAAAGAATCTGTCCCATTAATCATATGTCAGGAATATTGCCGATTTTGATTAATGGAACAGATTCTTCCTGTTTCATTCCCCAATCTGATACTCTTTTAGGTCTTCATCGATAATATTGTAATGCTCCCGGATTGCCTTCACGCCTTCCTGGACAGCATTTTTTATGAGACAGTCATATACTCTGCGGTGGCAGTCCAGCAGCCGGTCCCAGTTTTTCTGGGTAATGTGCAGGGTATAGTCGCTGATCATTGTCTCAAACAATTCCGAAAGGGCTTCGTTTAAGAGTACCAGGAGATGATTGCCTGAAATCTTGATCAGGTGATCATGGAATTGTTTATCCAGTTTTACCCTTTCTTTTGCCTGGCACAGGTCAATCTTATCCAAAATATCTTTCATCTCTTCTCTGGCCCCCTGGTCGGGGTTTTGGGCCGCAAGAAGGAAAGCGCCTATTTCAATAAATCTCCGAAGCTGACTGATCTCCACATAATTGCTTTCTTTCGTAAACAGCAATACGGAAAAGAGACTGCTCAGACTCTGACCGATGTGATTTACCAGAAAGTTTCCCTGGCCCTGGCGGCATTCCAGCAGTCCCATATTTTCCAGGGTCCTTAAAGCCTCCCGGATAGAATTTCGGCTCAGTCCCAAGGTTGACATAAGTTCCCGTTCAGAAGGGATTTTGCCGCCGAATTTCACATCCCCTTTTTTCACCAGCTCTTTGATATATTCAATCACCAGAAAATAGACTTTTTCACTTTCTCCTGTATTTTCTGTTTTCTCTGTTTTTTCACCCATGTTTTATAAATCCCCTGTTTTCCAAATATGCCATTATAATATCCGCAGCCTTTTGGGTTCCTGTAACTCCCGCATCCAGGCAGAGATCATAATCGTTTACATTGCCCCAGTTTCCTCCTGTATAAAACTTATGGAACTGAGCTCTTTCTTCTTCTACTTTCTCGATCAGCTTCTTAGCTTTACGGGCAGAAACATTTTCCTGGTTTTCAATCCACTGTATTTTTTTCTCCATATCCGCATATATAAATATTTTCACACAGGAAGGGTCTTCACGGAAAATATAACTGCCGCACCTCCCTATAAGGATGCAGGACTTACTGCCGCAAAGCTCTCTGATTTTTCGGAAAGGGACTTTACCTGTCCGGTTTTCTCCCTGTTCCATGGCAATGGCATACAGCAGGCTGTTTACCGGCTGTTCTTCATAAAAAGCCCGGACCTCTTCGTAGTCAGGCTGGTCCTTGGCTATTTTCATTAATTCTTCTTTTCCGTAAAAAGGAATCCCCAGCTTTTTGGCCAGGATCCTTCCTACTTCCTTGCCTCCGCTTCCATATTGCCGTCCTATGGTAATCCTGAAATTTTCCATACCTATTCTCCTTTATTTCTCTGCTTTCCTATACAGGAAGCCCTGCAAACACTGATGCTCCCAGGACTGTGAGCAGTCCCGCCACCGCAATGGCCAGGCTGCTCATAGCTCCTTCCACCGGTCCCATCTCCATAGCCTTGGCTGTGCCGATAGCATGAGAGGCAGTTCCCAGAGCCAGTCCTTTGGCAATAGGTTCCCGGATCCGAAATACTCTGCATACGCCTTCCGCAATAACATTCCCCAGTATACCTGTGATAATAATTACCGCCACCGTAATAGTTACCACGCCTCCCAGTTCCTGGGATACCCCCATTCCAATAGCTGTGGTAATCGATTTTGGCAGGAGCGTCACATACTGCTCATGGTTCAGCCGGAAAAGCCTTGCCAGAAGATAAACACTCCCCAGACTTGCCAAAGTCCCTGACAGAATTCCTGCCGCCACTGCCTTGAAATTCTTCTTTAAAAGCGTAAGCTGTTCGTAAAGAGGCACTGCCAGACAGACAGTAGCCGGAGTCAGAAGATAACTGATATACTGGGCTCCCCCGTTATACTGGTCATAATCTACATGGAGCACTGCCAGAACTCCCATGACACAGAGGATCCCGATCAGCAGAGGGTTCAGCACTGCCAGCTTAAAACGCTTTTTCAGGAGCAGGCCGATCTCATATGCCAGAAAACTTAAAACTGCGCCGAAAAATACTGAATTAGCGAGAAACTCTTTCATCTTTTTTCTCCTTTCCGATCATTGCCTGTGTTACTTTTCCTGTCACTGCCATTACCAGGACTGTAGTTAAAATGGTGGTCAGGATCACAGGCAGCCAGACAGGCTGAAGAGAGGACCAGGATTCCATCAGCCCCACTCCTGCCGGTATGAACATCACAGGCATAATCTCTATCAAAAAAGCCGCCGTCTCCCGAACCTGCCCCAGCTTTAAAATGCCGGTGACCAAAGCGGCCAGCATAAGTACCAGTCCGTATACGCTGGCAGGCACCGGCAGAGGGATCAGCGTATGCAGGATTTCTCCCAGAAATGAAATAAATAAAATAATACTGAATTGCTTTAAAAACTTCACTTTTTCCTCCTTATCAGTGGTAGTACCAGTCCATTATAGGATTCTGGGCTTTCAAAGTCAATGCTCCTGGAAAACATAGACATAATTTCTCCTCTGTGATAGGATAAGGACATAGGTATCATACTAAACTAAAAAGAAAGAGAGGTCGGAATATGACTGTTGAAGAACGATTTCTAAAATATATTGCTGTGGATACTACCTCGGATCCTTCCTCTGACACTTTTCCCAGCACAAAAAGTCAGTTAGATTTTGCCGCCGCCCTTGGGGAAGAAATGAAAAGCATTGGGTTGGAAGATGTTACCATAGACCAATACGGCTATGTCTTTGGTACAATTCCCTCTACAATCAAAGACTATTCTGGAAAAATCCTGGGATTCATCTCCCATATGGATACTTCCTGTGCAGAATCCGGCAAAAATATCCGTCCCCGGATCATTAAAAAATATGACGGAAAGGACATTGTATTAAACGAAGAAAAAAACATTATTATGAGTCCCCGGGATTTTTCCAACCTGGCTCAGTACCAGGGACAGGATCTCATTGTCACAGACGGCAATACTCTCCTGGGAGGCGACGACAAAGCCGGGATTGCAGAGATCCTCACGGCCGCTGAATACCTTCTGGCCCACCCGGAAATCCCCCACGGTCCGGTCCGGGTAGGATTTACTCCCGATGAAGAGATCGGACAAGGCACCGATCATTTTGATGTTGAAAAATTTGGCGCAGATTTTGCCTATACTATGGATGGCGGAGAATGCGGAGAACTGGAATACGAAAACTTTAATGCTGCCGAAGCTGTTGCAGATTTCAATGGAGTCAGCATCCATCCCGGCTCTGCCAAAGGAAAAATGATCAACGCCATCCGCCTTGCCATGGAATACGAACGTCTCATGCCCTCTGTCCAGCGTCCGGAATGTACAGAAGGCAGAGAAGGCTTTATCCATCTGGATTCTCTCCAGGGTTCTGTGGATCATGCCCGGTCAGAATATATTATCCGGGATCATGACATGGATCTGTTCCAAAAGAAAAAGAAACATATGGAGGACATGGCCCGGATCATGAATATTAAATATGGGTATGAAGCTGTGTCCCTGAAGATCCAGGACTCTTATTTTAACATGAAAGAAAAAATAGAGCCCCATAGATTCCTCATCGACAATGTATTAAAAGTATATGAAAAGCTGGGAATCCAACCCCAGATCCAGCCTATCCGGGGAGGCACCGACGGCGCTCAGCTTTCTTTCAAAGGACTTCCCTGCCCGAATCTGGGAACAGGGGATCACAACTGCCACGGGCATTTTGAATTCACCTGCATCCAGGCAATGGAAAAGTCTGTAGAAGTCATTGTAGAACTGATCAAGCTCTGGAAGTAAAAAACATGGGGCAGACAGCAACTTTTTAAATTTAAAATCCGTAAAGGAGCTGAAAAAAGAACCGTTCATAAAGGAATTTCCAAATTCATGGTTTTCCCTTTGAACGGTTCTTTTCTATTCTGCCGAGCTTTCTTCACTGTCGCTTTCTATTGCCGATGCCTCACCCACAGGCTCTGCTCCCAGATATTCCTCCAGGGTAATATCCTGCTCATAAATTTCCTTTGCGGCTTCCTTGCCTACATAACGGTAATGCCAGGGTTCAAATATAATTCCTGTAATGTCGCTTTTATTCAAAGGATAGCGGAGAATAAACCCATATTTCCAGGAGTTTTCCATCAGCCACTGCTGATCCTCTGTTTCCATTTGCTTATCATCCAGATTCATATATTCTGAAGAAACAATATCCAGAGCCAGACCTACCTGGTGCTCGCTGGTTCCGGGAACGGCGACCACTGTCCCGGCTTCCTTCCTTGCCTCCTCTTCGGAAAGTCCCTCTTCTGCCATTACCCGTTCTATCTTATTTTGATAGAGGTATTCCTGAGTATCCCAGGACCGAAAGGCTGAACAGATCACCGGATTGCGGCCTGCTGCCCTGGCAGCGTCAAACATTTCCTGAAGGTCTCCTATGATCCTGGCGTCAACCTGGTATCCGTTGGAGTCTACAGTTTCTGTGGCGACTTCCGGCACATCCTCCTGAGTCATTGGATTTTTCGCATTGACCAGCTTCAGATACCATTGATTTTTTTCATCCTCATCTGCCAGTTTCAAATCTCCTTCCTGGCTGTCCTTTTCTCTTGCCGCCTGATTTTCCTGTTCCGCCATTTGCTCTGCATAAGCTTGTTCTGCTTCATTTTGTTGTCTTGCCCTTACAACATGAAAGATCCCTGCGGCAGCCACACACATTACAACTACAAAAAGAGCCACTCTGCGGTTTCGTTGTCTGATTCTGCGTATATTTCCCCTTCTTTTTACCCTATGTCTTCTTTCCATTGTGTCATCACTTTTCATATATTATCCCGCCTTATTAGTCTGCATCTCCTGTTTCATACTCCCCTTTTACATTGCAGGCCTCCTATTAGACCATAAGCTATTATAGCACTTTCTTTTCTGATTTTCTTTACCTGATTACAAATTTATCAATTTTTTATTACTATTTCAAGTATTCCACAAATTTCCATATCCATACAGCAGGATTCTTAAAAGATTTTAACAGATATTTTTTCCTAAAAAATAAGAAATCCGGCTGAATTTCTGCCGGATTTCTAAAAAATATTAATAATTAAAGTTCTTCTCCGTTAGTCTCAATTACTTTCTTATACCAATAAAAGGATTCTTTTCTGCTTCTGGCATTATTTCCTGTCCCGTCATCATTTTTATCCACATAAATAAAGCCATATCTTTTTTTCATCTCACCAGTGGTAAAAGAGACCAGATCGATGCACCCCCAGGGAGTGTATCCCATCAAGTCCACGCCGTCTTCTTCCACTGCTTTCTTCATCTCCTGAATATGCTTTTTCAGATACGTAATCCTGGGAGAATCATCACAGGATCCATCCCTTTCCTTCACATCTATGGCGCCAAAACCATTTTCTACAATAAACAAAGGCTTTTCATATCTCTCATATAAAACATTCAGAGCATAACGCAGGCCTACAGGATCTTCTCGTCTTCCGGCTGGATTTTTATCTGATATCCCTTTCTCTGAAACATTTTTTTGCATAGGCCGGATAATGGCCTCTGCATTGGATATCCGTAAAGAAGTATCTTGCATGCATGTCCTGAACAGACAGGATCATATCCTCCGGCCTGCAGGAATATGGATAAATAGGTACCATAGAAATCATACAGCCAATCTGAAAATCCGGATTAATCTCATGTCCCGCTTTCACTGCCAGAGCGCTGGCCACCAATTCATGATGGGCTGCCTGGTACATAGCCTCCTCCGGATTTTCGAAAGCGGAGAACTTTACTCCTGAGTTTGTCCATCCAAAGGTATCATTCTTATAATTCATCTGATTGTTTATCTCATTAAAGGTCATCCAATATTTTACCTTGTCTTTGTATCTTTCAAAACAAGTCTTTGCAAAACGGACAAAAAAATCTATAAGTTTCCGGTTCATCCATCCTCCGTATTCTTTTGCCAGATGAAGAGGCATTTCAAAATGACTCAAAGTGATTGACCGCTACGGCTCCTCCCCATAAAAAATCTTTTTTTAATCCGCTCATTTTAAATTTCCTCTTTCTATAAAAATTTTTATCCTTATTCATGGTATTCATTACCGAATTCCCAGGATCTTGCTTCCTGGCTCAACCTTTCCCGGACCTTCTGGTAAAATTTCTCCCAATTCATCTCCATTGGTGACAATTACGGGAGTAGTCAGATCGTATCCTGCATCCTTAATCTTCTCCATATCAAATTCCAGAAGAAGGTCTCCCTTTTTCACCTGGGCGCCGGTTTCCGTATGGGCAGTAAAGAATTTTCCTTCCAGCTTCACAGTATCCATTCCTACATGAATCAGCAGTTCTGCCCCTTTTTCAGTGGCAAAACCTATGGCATGAAGGGTGTCAAAAAGCATGGATACCCTCCCGTTCTCCGGAGCATACACCTTTCCCTCCTCAGGAACTATAGCTATACCAGGCCCCATAGCCCCGCTGGCAAAGACGGTGTCGCTGATCTCTTCAAGAGGAACCAGTGCTCCTTTAATCGGACTCCCGATTTCCTCCTTCCACTGGCCTTCTGCTGTCGGAATCTCTTTCTAGATCTCCTCTTTCTGAGTTTCCGCTTTTTGTTAAAGACTTTCTCAATCCTTTTTTATCCAGAAGATCTCCTTTCTTCTTCTGGAATCCTACACCATTGCCAAGAACGATTACCTCTTTTTCTGTATCGTCAGAAGCCCATACAATATTATTGTTAATTATCTTTCGGATTTTATCCTGATCCCATCCCTTTTACTTTGAGGGGTCCAAGCACTCTGCGCTGTATTCCGTTTGAAAGACATTTCATTATATTTAGAAATCTATTGAAAATACCTTTCAGATAATAAAAAATACTGGACTGTACAATATAAGTCATTCCCGACTTTTGTATAATTCAGTATTGCCTATTCGGAATAGTAACAATCCCTGCTATATTTTGTTTCCGTGAATAATATAGCACGCTGCCCTTTTCTTTTTAAGACAGAAAAATAAATTCAGCAGTTTAGTATAATTTTACATGCAGTTTTTGTAAGTTTTTCCTAATCTCCGCCTTTCGGCTATTAAACATTGTCCTCTCCTATCTTATCCCAAGTTCCTTTATACACTGTTTCCGTACAAAGTAGAAACAGACTGCCTGCATAACGATGGTGGCGATCCAGGAGCCGGGATAGGAAATAAATAGAAAACGGAGGGATCTGTGCTGAGGAAAAAATACATAGATCCACAGGATCCTGGTACCTACGGTTCCGATAATAGACAGGATCATAGGCACACCGGAATGTCCCATTCCCCGGAGAGCTCCCGGGATCAAATCCATAATGCCGCATAAGAAATAAGGCACTGTGGTAATTGACAAAATCTCGAGCCCGCACTGGATCACCTCCGGATCACTGGTATAGATTCCCAGCACCCGGGAACCGAACACATAGGCGCCCACTCCAAGAACTGCGGACACTCCTACAGAAAGAACCATGCAGTCTAAAAGAACCCGGTCCATTCTCTTTGTTTTCCTTACACTATAGTTTTGGCTAGTAAAGCTCATACATGCCTGGGTCACCGCATTGACTGATGAATATAAAAATCCCAGCACATTATTTGCGGCCGTATAGCCGGCCATTGCTGTTGAGCCAAAGGAATTTACCGATGACTGGAGCAAAGCGTTGGAAAAATTGATCACTGTACTCTGTATTCCTGCGGGTATACCCACCTGAAATATACGTTTCAGATATGCCCCCTTGATCCTGAGTTTTGAAAATCGCAGCTGATAGCTTCCCTCTGTCCGGTGAAGACACCAGAGCACCAGAATACAGGAGATCATCTGGGATGCTACTGTTCCGACAGCCACCCCTGCCACATTCAGAGGAATGACAATCACCAACAGCAGATCCAGCACCACGTTGGTCATCCCTGCCGCCAGCAGGAAAATCAAGGGACGCTTTGTATCTCCTACTGCCCTTAAAACAGCAGCTCCATAGTTATACAGCATAAAAAAGGGCATACCCATGAAATAGATCCTCATATAAAGTGTGGACTGGCCGATCACATCTGCCGGAGTGGCCATAAGCTCCAGGGCAAATCTGGAAGCCCCCACTCCCACAAATGCCATAATGACACCGCTGACCAGGGCCAGAGCAATGGCCGTATGTACTGCTTCGGACATTTCCTTGTCCCGGCCTGCTGCATAATATCTGGCCGCAAGGACATTGGCTCCCAGAGAAATCCCGATAAACAGATTGGTAAAAATATTGATCAGAGCTGTGGTGGACCCCACTGCCGCAAGAGCCTGGCTTCCGCTGAACCTTCCCACTACGATAATATCCACTGCATTAAACATCAGCTGAAGGATACTTGTCAACATAAGGGGAAGGGAAAAGGATATTAGCTTATCCATAATGGATCCGTTACACATATCAATCTCAAATTTATTCTTTTTCATGGACATTTCCCCCAAAATTCACTTTCTGCAAAGCTTATCTTACTGCGTTCTCCTTTTTTCGTCAATACCATCCAAAAACTTGCGCCCGCAGAAAGGGACGTTTGTACATCCACTCTCTACGAGCGCATTCATGCTCATTCTGCAATATTTCTTTAATCCGCAAAATTTCCTGTATACAGCTGATAATACTTTCCTTTCGCTGCGATCAGATCGTCATGGGTACCTCTCTCAATAATACGTCCCTGTTCCATGACCATGATACAGTCAGAATTTTTAACCGTTGACAGACGGTGAGCAATGACAAAGGTAGTACGTCCCTTCATCAGAGCGTCCATGCCATCCTGTACCAGCTTCTCTGTACGGGTATCAATGGAGGAGGTTGCCTCATCCAGGATCAGGGCAGGAGGATCTGCCACAGCAGCACGGGCAATAGCCAGCAGCTGGCGCTGTCCCTGGCTTAAGTTAGCCCCGTCTCCCGTAAGCATGGTATTATATCCATCAGGCAGACGGCGGATAAAGCCATCTGCATTGGCCAGCTTGGCAGCTTTGATACATTCTTCATCTGTGGCGTCCAGCTTGCCGTAACGAATGTTATCCATAACCGTGCCGGTAAACAGGTGGGTATCCTGAAGGACCATACCCAGAGAACGGCGGAGATCCGGTTTCTTGATCTTATTGATGTTAATACCGTCATACCGGATCTTACCGTCTGCAATATCATAGAAACGGTTGATCAGGTTGGTAATGGTGGTTTTTCCGGCGCCAGTGGCTCCTACAAAAGCGATCTTCTGCCCCGGCTTCGCCCAAAGGCTGATATTGTGCAGAACGATCTTGTCATCTGTATAGCCAAAGTCTACGTCATCAAAAACAACGGCCCCCTCCAGCTTGGTATAGGTAACCGTTCCTTCGGCTTTGTGAGGATGCTTCCAGGCCCACAGATTTGTTCTTGTCTCAGCTTCCGTCAGATTTCCATTTTCATCTTCTTTTGCATTGACCAGCTCTACATAACCTTCGTCAGCTTCCGGTGTCTGATCCATCAGGTCAAAGACACGCTGAGCACCGGCTGCTGCGTTGACCACAAAGTTGATCTGCTGGCTGACCTGAGTGATGGGGTTTGTAAAGCTCTTGTTCAGTCCGACAAAGGTGATAACGGTACCAATGGTAACTCCTGCCAGACCGTTGATCCCCAGGATGGCTCCTATGATAGCCACCAGAGCATAGCTGATCCAGCCGATATTGGCGTTTACAGGCATCAGCAGGTTTGCATAGCTGTTGGCCTTGTTGGTACTGTTTCGAAGTTCTTCGTTTACTTTATGGAAATCATCCATAGCTGCCTGTTCATGGCAGAAGACTTTTACCACTTTCTGTCCGTCCAGCATTTCCTCAATAAACCCGTCTACAATACCCAGATCCACCTGCTGACGGATATAATATCTTCCTGACAGTTTGGAAAAATTGGCAGTAACCAGAAGCATGACCACAGCTGTCAGAATGGAGATTACTGTCAGAGCAGGATTCAGAATAATCATAGTGACTAAAGTCGCCGCCATAGTGATCACGGAGTTGATGATCTGAGGAATGCTCTGACTGAGAAGCTGCCGCAGAGTATCCACATCGTTGGTATACACGGACATGATGTCCCCGTGGGCATGGTTGTCAAAATATTTGATAGGCAGAGCTTCCATCTTCCGGAACAGGTCGTCTCTCAAATGCCGCATGGTACCCTGGCTTACATTTACCATGATCCGGTTATAGCTGAATGCTGTGATAACACCTACAGCCATTACACAGGCCAGCTGTAACAGATCAGCAGCCAGACCGCTGAAATCATCAGAACCATTGGCAAGCATAGGCGTTATGTAATCATCTACTAACGTCTGGGGGAAAGTAGCCCCTACAACCGTTGCAATGGCGGTGATCAGAATACAGACGATAACAAGCAAAAACGGAATTTTGTAATAGTGGAGCATATATCGGATAACCCTGCTGATCAGCTTGGTAGCTGAGTTCTTTTCAGGTCTTGATTGTTTATTACTCATAACTCGGTTTTTCCTCCTTTCTGATTTAAGCGGGCTGGTCGAAGTCGCCGCCGCCCTCCATCTGGGAATGATAGATTTCCTGATAAATAGCATTGGTCTTCAGCAGATTATCATGGGTGTCAAAAGCATCGATTCGTCCATTATCCAGTACAAGGATCCTGTCTGCGGACTGTACGCTGGAAATACGCTGTGCAATAATGATCTTGGTCGTTCCCGGGATCTGTTTTGCAAAAGCCGCCCGGATACTGGCGTCAGTAGCCGTATCTACTGCACTGGTAGAGTCGTCCAGAATCAGTACTTTCGGCTTCTTTAAAAGAGCCCTGGCAATACATAAACGCTGCTTCTGTCCTCCGGAAACATTGGCGCCTCCACGGGCGATATTGGTATGATAGCCCTCCGGCATCCGGTCGATAAATTCATCAGCGCAGGCAGCTTTACATGCCTCTATGCATTCTTCATCCGTAGCGTCCGGATTTCCCCAGCGGAGGTTATCCAGGATGGTTCCGGAAAACAGAGTATTTTTCTGGAGCACCACAGAAACCTGATTTCTGAGAACCTCTGTGTCGTACTTCCGCACATCCACGCCCCCCACACAGACAGAACCATCGTCTACATCATAGAGACGGCAGATCAGATTCACCAGAGTACTCTTTCCGGATCCTGTACCTCCAATAACGCCGATGGTCTCGCCGCTCTTAATATGAAGGTCAATATCTGACAGTGCATTCTTTCCGCTGCCGTGTTTGTAGGAAAAATTCACATGGTTGAAATCAATCTGTCCATCTGATACAGTCATAACCGGATCTTCCGGGTCTGTCAGATCTGCTTTTTCATTTAAAACTTCGCTGATACGGCGGATACTTGCCATGGACATACTGATCATAACCACTACCATAGAAAGCATCATCAGGCTCATCAGCAGAGACATAAT
>DWYL01000170.1 GCA_019118685.1 Candidatus Blautia merdipullorum | reverse complement strand
TAGAGCAGAGGACTGAAAATCCTCGTGTCGCTGGTTCGATTCCGGCTCTGGGCATTTTTTTGTCCCTTAAATGTCTTTGGGAGAAAAACAAATATCTCTATCAGAAAGAAAGGCGGTATAAAGAAAAATGTATTCTTGGGAAGAAATCAATCAGGTAGACCCGGAGATCGCGCAGTGTATAAAAGATGAGGTGGAACGTCAGAACTCACATATTGAGCTGATCGCCTCAGAAAACTGGGTAAGTAAAGCAGTCATGGCTGCGATGGGAAGCCCGCTTACCAATAAATATGCAGAAGGGTATCCGGGAAAGAGATATTACGGAGGATGCGAATGCGTAGATGAAGTAGAACGCCTTGCCATTGAGAGAGCCAAAGAGCTGTTTCAGTGCGAGTATGTGAATGTACAGCCCCATTCAGGAGCTCAGGCTAATATGGCGGTATTTTTTGCCATGCTGAAACCGGGAGACACAGTTATGGGTATGAATCTGGCTCATGGAGGACATCTTTCCCATGGAAGCCCGGCTAATTTTTCCGGAGCATACTTTCATATTGTACCATATGGAGTAAATGATCAGGGCGTGATCGACTATGAAGAAGTAAGAAAGATAGCCTTGGAGTCAAAGCCAAAGCTTATCGTAGCAGGTGCTAGCGCATACTGCAGGATTATTGATTTTAAAAAATTCAGAGAGATCGCTGACGAGGTTGGCGCATATCTGATGGTAGATATTGCTCATATTGCCGGCCTGGTAGCCGCAGGGGTACATCCAAGCCCTATTCCCTATGCCCATGTGACAACGACTACCACCCATAAGACGCTGAGAGGGCCGAGAGGCGGTATGATCATGAGCAGCGCAGAGATTGCCAAGAAGTTTAATTTTAATAAAGCAGTATTCCCTGGAATACAGGGGGGACCTCTTATGCATGTGATCGCTGCCAAAGCAGTATGCTTTAAGGAGGCTCTTTCCCCGGAATATAAGATTTACCAGGAAAATATTGTGAAAAATGCAAAGGCTCTTTGCGACGGTCTTTTAAAGAGAGGAATCAATATTGTTTCAGGCACCACAGAAAACCATCTGATGCTTGTAGATCTCAGAGGAACAGGGATTACAGGAAAAGAGATGGAACATCTTCTGGACGAGGCAAATATTACCTGCAACAAAAATGCTATCCCCAATGATCCGGAATCTCCCTTTATAACCAGCGGCGTCCGCCTGGGAACAGCAGCAGTCACTTCAAGAGGAATGAACCAGGAAGATATGGATCTGATTGCTCAGGCCATTGCCCTTATGGTGAAGGACAGAAATAACAAAGAAGAAGCTATGGCGATTGTAAAGTCTCTTACAGATAAATATCCGTTAATGGCATAAATAATGTTTTTTACCAGACCCGATACTGAATATTTTCGTGAAAATTTGCCTTTGAAATTTATGTATTTTTTTTGATACAATATATTAGGAAGAAAAGTGCATGGATTTTAAAGAAAAGAGGGAAAAAATGTTCAGAATCGGGTCTTATGTTATGTATGGAAAACGAGGAGTATGTAAAGTAGAAGACATTGGGAAGTTTTTTAAGGAGTCTATGGGGGACAGCAGAGAATATTATAAGCTGTCGCCAATTTTTGTAAAAGGAGATCAGGTATATATCCCTGTAGAGAATCAAGTGTTTATGCGGCAGGTCATCAGCTCTGATGCAGCTAAAAAATATCTGGAAGTAGTGCCGGAGATCCAGGCGGATACTTTTACCTGCAGGCAGCAGACCCGGTTGGCAGAACATTATAAAGAAATGATGGACACTTATGATATCAACGTATTGCTTTCTCTGATAAAGGGGATTTATGTAAAACAATACCAGGCTGGCCAAAAGAACAAGAAGCTGTGTCAGATCGATCAGAGATATCTGAAATCTGCGGAAGAGATTACCTACGGAGAATTTGCTATAGCCCTGGAATCCACACCTGAAAAAATCAAGACTTTTGTGAAAGATCAAATTTTCTGTCAAATTCAGGGATGATCAATAAAAAGTCTTGAATAAAGGGAGCTCAGCTGATACAATGAAACAGTATTCTTCTCGGACAGAACGTTGTAAAAATAAATCAGATAATAATACCATAAAGCTGAAAGGGGAATGTTAGGACAGACGGAAAGGAGACTACATGCAGTTAAAGTTAACAACAGATTATGCGATCCGTACGGTTGTGTATCTGGCTACACAGAGCGGAATCACCTCTGTAGCCGAAATTGGAAGCAAAATGGGAATATCTGAAAATTATCTTATGAAGGTATTAAAGGCACTGAAAGATGCCGGGCTGGTAGCCGGGTATCAGGGGAAAAGAGGCGGATATGCCATTTCAAAAAAGCCGGAAGAAATTTCTCTGTGGGATATTGTAGAAGTAATGGAGGGTACTACAAAAATTAACAGATGTCTGGAGGCTGACGGATTCTGCAGTCGGCACGGGACACAATTCTGTGCGATCAGAAGGTATTACCAGGGACTACAGAACCAGATGGAAGAATATTTATCCGGTATCACGATTGATCAGGTTTTAGAAAAAGGAGCAGTGGGTTAACAGACCCCCTGTAAGGATTAAGACAAAGGATGAAATTATCGGATTTACATATGCTGAAAACCACTGTATAAAGAGAAGAAAAAAGAAAGCCGGAAATTTAAAGCCAGGAATACATAGGCGGAAAAATTCCGGCTTTTTTTCCGTATTTTTTTATAAAACAGAAGACTGTACATTGACAAGAACGGGAAAAAAATGCTAAACTCAAGAAATTAAGAGGCATTCATTTTTTTTGAGGATAAGTTAGATAGATCTAACTTAATGCCTCTTAAAGTAAAATGAAAAGGAGAGGTAATATGAAACAGCACAGATTTTGGGCGTGGGCAATGCTTTTCTGCCTTGGAATGACATTTTACACAGGGTACAAACACAAATAAAAGGAGGTATTTAGAAATGATCAGTGTAGAATTAATGAAAAAAGCAGCTCTTTTTGCAGGTGGGGTCCTTTTCGGGACTGCGGGAGTAAAGATTCTGTCTAGTAAGGACGCAAAGAGTGCTTATGTGCAGGCTACAGCTGCCGTACTGAGGGCAAAGGACTGCATCATGGACACCGTGACAACAGTTCAGGAAAACGCAGAGGATGTTTTGGCCGAAGCAAAAGAGGTGAATGAAAAACGCCGGGAAGAGGAAGTTTATTCAGAAGAGACAGAAGAACAGGAAGATGAGAGATGCGAATAAAAATTCAGCATGAGATCAAAGGCCGTATCCGCTTTTCTACCCAGAAGAAAAGAATGACAGCCCGGGAAGCGGATATGCTTCTGTTCTATATTAATTCGCTGAAGAAGGTAACATCTGCTAAGGTATATGAAAGAACAGGAGACAGTGTTGTCTGTTATATCGGCAGCCGGCAGGAACTGATCAAAAATCTGGTGACCTTCTCTTTTGAGGATAAGGAACTTCAGGAAAAGATTCCGGAAAATACAGGAAGAGAACTGATGAACCAATATAAGGAGAAGCTGGTCAGCAAACTGGTGATCCATTTTCTTTGCAAGATATTTCTTCCTGCCCCGGCTGCCAAGGCAAAGGCTGTGATCCAGTCTCTGCACTTCATTAAAGAAGGGCTGAAGTGCATCCGCCGCAGAAAGCTGGAGGTGCCTGTGCTGGATGCTACAGCAATCAGCGTCTCCCTTATCAGAGGAGATGTGAGTACCGCAAGCTCCATTATGCTGCTGCTGGGGGTGGGAGAGATTCTGGAAGAATGGACCCATAAAAAATCAGTGGCCGATCTCGCAAGAAGCATGTCTTTGAATGTAGAAAAGGTATGGAAGAAGGAAGGGGAGACAGAGCTCCTGACAGAAATACATGATATAAAGGAACAGGATCTCATCTGTGTCCATATGGGCAATATGATTCCTTTAGACGGCATTGTGACTCAGGGAGAAGCGATGGTAAATCAGGCTTCCCTTACCGGAGAAGGAATTCCTGTAAAGAAGGAAAAGGGCGCTTATGTATATGCGGGAACTGTTGTGGAAGAAGGAGAGCTTACTGTCCAGGTAAAACAGTCCGCAGGCTCTACCAGATATGAGAAGATTGTATCTATGATTGAAGATTCGGAGAGGCTGAAGTCTTCCCTGGAAGGAAAAGCTGCTCATCTGGCAGACAGTCTGGTACCGTTCAGCTTTTTAGGCACTGTGCTTACCTACCTTCTTACCAGGAATGTGACCAGGGCCCTGTCTATCCTTATGGTGGACTTTTCCTGTGCTTTGAAGCTGTCCATGCCTATTGCGGTGCTGGCAGCCATGCGCGAGTGTCAGGATCATCAGATCACAGTAAAAGGCGGCAAATTCTTAGAGGCTGTAGCTGAGGCAGAGACGGTGGTCTTTGATAAGACCGGGACTTTTACAAAAGCTCAGCCTACAGTGGCAGTTGTAGTCACATTTGGAGGAAAAGACAGAAACAGCATGCTGCGTCTGGCAGCCTGCCTGGAAGAGCATTTTCCACATTCTATTGCAAATGCAGTGGTGGCTCAGGCTAAGAAAGAAGGCCTGGCTCATGAGGAAATGCACAGTAAAGTAGAGTATGTGGTGGCTCATGGAATTTCATCTCAGGTAAATGGAGAAAAAGTGATCATCGGAAGTTATCACTTTGTTTTTGAAGATGAGAAATCCAGGATTCCCCCAGGGGAAATGGAAAAGTTTGAGGAACTTCCGCCGGAATATTCTCATTTATACCTGGCAGTATCCGGAGAACTGGCTGCGGCGATCTGCATAGAAGACCCTCTCCGGGAAGAATCGAAGGATATTGTGTCTGCTCTGAAGAAAGCCGGTATCCGGAAAGTCGTGATGATGACCGGGGACAGTGAGAGGACCGCCAGAACCATTGCTGAGAAGACAGGGGTAGACCAGTTTTATGCAGAGGTTCTTCCGGAGGACAAAGCTTCTTATATTGAAAAAGAGAAGGCAAAAGGAAGGAAAGTCCTGATGGTGGGAGACGGGATCAATGATTCTCCCGCACTTTCTGCAGCAAATGCAGGAGTAGCCGTAAGCTGCGGCGCTCAGATAGCCAGAGAAATTGCAGATATTACCATTTCAGGAGAAAATCTTCATCAGCTTGTGACTCTTAAAAGGGCAGGCAGCTGCCTGATGAAACGGATCCATAGGAACTACCGGTTTGTTATAGGATTCAACACAGGCCTGATCATTTTGGGACTTACCGGGATCCTGGCGCCGGGAGCTTCCGCTTTTCTTCATAATACGTCTACGTTGGCCATTACTCTGGAAAGTATGACAAATATGCTGGATAAAGAAAAAGTGAAATAACAGAAAAGGGTTTCCTTCCTTTAGGGAGTATCCGTTTTTTAGAAGTAACCTGAATCCTGAAGTTTCCGGAACGCCGCCTGGGCAGCGATGGCTCCGTCACTGGCGGCAGTGACTACCTGCCGGAGTCCCTTCTGACATACATCCCCGGCTCCGAATAGAAGAGGGACGGCAGTTTCCATATTGCTGTCTGTCACTATATAGCCCTGGCTGTCCAGCACCGGAAGCCCTTTTACAAAACCGGTTACCGGGTCAGCGCCGATATACGGGAAAATCCCTGACACAGGGAGTATTTTTATTTCCCCTGATCTGGTATGGGAAATTTCCAACCCTCCCACATGGTTTTCTTTGTCCAGCACCCGAAGAGGGATATAGTTCTGGAGAAGCTCTATTTTAGGATTGGACAGAACCGTTTCAATAACGGCCTTTTCTGCCCGGAAAACATCTCTGCGCATGACCAGATATACTTTGGAGGCAAACTGGGTCAGATATACCGCTTCTTCCAGAGCAGAGTTTCCGCCGCCTATCACGGCGGTTTCTTTGTCTCTGAAAAAGGCACCGTCACATACCGCACAGTAGGAAATGCCTTTTCCAATATGTTCCTGTTCTCCCGGAATATTCAGAAGACGTTCTTTGGTTCCTGTGGCAACCAGAACGGCGGGGGCTGTAAAGATAGTCCCGTCTTCGCAGATGACCTGTTTTCTGTCACCGTCCAGAATTTCCGTTACGTTTCCATATTCGTAAACCGCTCCGAAACTGGTGGAATGTTCAAACATATCCATAGCAAGCTGAGAACCTGGTTCTTCTTTAGTACCTGGCCAGTTGCTGATCTTATGTGTTTTTAAAAGCTTTCCTCCGGGGGCTCCGGCTTCCAGAAGGGCAGTTCTCATTCCCGCCCTTGAAGCATATACTGCGGCGGCCATTCCTGCGGGCCCCGCCCCGATGATAATGAAATCATAATCTTTTGTCATAAGTCATACCGCCTTTCTTAAAGGCTTTTCATCTTCTGAAGAAGTCTGGGCTTTGGATAAAATCCTACGGCAGAATCTTTCACTTGTCCATCTTTAATGAAAAACAGGGCCGGGACGCTGCTGACCTGCCATTCTTCAGCTAGATTGGGATTTTCGTCTACATCTACCTTTACGATCTGAAAGTCTTCCTGTTCTTTATCAAGCTCTTCCAGCACCTGTCCAAGCATTTTACAGGGACCGCACCATGTAGCGTAAAAGTCCAGCAGGACAGGTTTTGAGGATTCTAATACTTTTTTCTGAAATTCATTTTCTTTTACATGTAAAACAGCCATAATTTTATCTCCTTTATCTATTGTTGTATTGTGTTTACTTTATTCGGAACAGCTCTTTCTTTGAGCTTAACTAAAGTATAGCGTTTTTTCTTTTTTTAGTCTGTGACGAAGTCACAGAATTATGTATAAAAACATTTACGAACAAAAGGAAAATTGTTATAATAAGCAAGGTATATCAGATAAATGGTACTTCCGGTTTTATCGGCGGCGATTCACCTGGTTGCGAAAGAGGAGTGTTTATGAGAGAAATCGAAGAATTATCCCAATATCTGGCAGATGAAAAAGTGAGAGGCCTGAGAAAAGCCCTGGGAAAAGATATTCAGGAGAAATTAAGCAAAAGCGGCATTTATTTTCATATATTTTCCAGACTGAAATCCGCCGGCTCTATCTGGCATAAACTGGAGTGGAAGAAAGAAGAATATATTGAGAAGGATAAGAAGCTGCAGGATCTGATCGGTATCCGGATCGTTCTTTATTATATGGATGATGTCTCCATATGCAAAGAGCTTCTGAAAGAGACCTATTCCATTATTGAAAAGGATTCTCATGAAGACATTCCCAAGGTAAACGAGTTTAATCCCATCAGGATGAATTATGTCTGCCGTATGCCTGAGGAGATTTCTGGTGCCTTTCCCAAAGAACTGTGGGAAAACTACAGGATTGATAAAACCTTTGAAGTACAGGTCCGAACCACTTTTTCTGAAGGGTGGCATGAGGTAGATCATGATGTGCGGTATAAACATAAAGAAGAGTGGGAAGAGCATTATGAATTTTCCAGAGAACTGAATGGGATCTACGCTACTTTGGAGATCTGCGACAGAAGTATGGTAAACCTTTTAGAAAGACTTGCTTATAAAAATTACAAGAATATGCAGATTGAAGCTATGCTGCGGAACAAATTCCGACTTCGATTTGAAAACCCGGTGCTTTCTGTGCCGTTAATGGAATTTCTGCAAAAGGATCAGGATCTGGTAAAGAAACTGTACAGAGCAGACAGGGAAGAGCCCATCCTATTCTTTGCCAGCCGTTTTTCACAAGGGATTCCTCTGACCATGGATAACCTGGTGCTGGTGTGCAATGAGCTTCTTCTGGGAAGAAAAGACCTGGAAGAGAGAACGCCTATGATGATCAGGGAGAGAGCCGGGCTATGGAAAGCGGAAGAAAAAGACCGTGAAAAGGAAAAAAATGCCGATAATGTGCAGAAAGTTATTGACATGGGATTTTACTTATAATATAATAACTCAATGTGACGAACTGTGAAGCTGCCTAGCCAAAAGCCCCGGTATGGCGGCGGAAGGAGAGTCTCCGAAGGCTGTGATGTAAATTAACGGCCTGTTTTACTTGATTTTTTATGACGAATTTAACGTATATGAT
The DNA here is from genome assembly GCA_019118685.1 of Candidatus Blautia merdipullorum. Taxonomy (GTDB): domain Bacteria; phylum Bacillota; class Clostridia; order Lachnospirales; family Lachnospiraceae; genus Blautia; species Blautia merdipullorum. The sequence continues at coordinate 107 of DWYL01000170.1, read as the reverse complement.
TGATAATTAGGAGGGAAAACCATGAACAGTTATATGGCTAATCCAGATAAGGTTGAAAGAAAATGGTATGTTGTAGATGCTGATGGACAGACATTAGGACGTCTTGC
>DWYL01000169.1 GCA_019118685.1 Candidatus Blautia merdipullorum | reverse complement strand
AGTTACCGTCTCAATGAAGAAAAGTTTTCATGCGGATATGATTTAGTTGTGATTGTGAGAATGAATGGAAAGAATCAGGGTTTCCATTCTATAGAGAGCGCCCTTCTGCATTTGGGAAAGCTCCACAAGATTTTGAGAAGTGAAGAGAATGAAAATACTATTGATCAAAATGATTAAAGTCTATCAGAAATATTTGTCCCCGATGAAAAGAACATGCTGTCCCTATACGCCTACATGCTCCCAGTATGGATTGGAAGCCATAGAAAAATACGGAGCTTTAAAGGGAGGCCTTCTGGCTGCATGGAGGATACTCAGATGTAATCCTTTTTCAAAAGGCGGGTATGACCCGGTGCCGTAGCATAATGGGTGACAAGGTGATAAGGAGGATACTGTTTTGGGTATGTTACTGACGAAAAGTACGATGCCGATCGTAAACTGGGTAGCAGAAGTCCTTGGCTGGCTGATGAATGGCATCTACAGCATCGGAGTTCATAACTTAGGTTTATGTATTATTATATTTACGGTTATTATTTATGCATTTATGACGCCTCTGCAGATCAAGCAGCAGAAGTTTTCAAAGATGAATAATGTTATGCAGCCTGAACTGCAGAAAATTCAGAAAAAATATAAAAACAAGAAAGATCAGTCTTCACAGATGAAGATGCAGGAAGAAACGATGGCTGTATATGAAAAATACGGCGTTTCTCCTACAGGAAGCTGTCTTCAGCTGTTGATCCAGATGCCGATCTTCTTTGCTTTGTATCAGGTCATCATTAAGATTCCCGGATATATCGGAGGAATCAAGGATGTTTTCAGTGATGCAGTGACTCAGATCACCAGTGTCAGCGGTTATTCTGATATTATTACACAGTTTATCTCTGATAATGCTATCAGAAGCTATAGCTGGGTAAACGGACAGGAAGGAACTCCCAATCAGGTTATTGACTTTTTATACAGTTTATCTCCTTCTCAGTGGGATAAGCTGGCAGATATCGATCAATTTCAGGGATTTGCGGATGTGCTGGACAAAACGGCTCAGACACTTCAGCCTATGCAGAACTTTCTCGGACTGAACATTGCAGATAATCCCTGGGCGCTGATCCAGACAGGATGGTCTTCTCATCAATATCTGATGATCGTTGCGGCTGTGCTGGTTCCGGTTCTTGCCTGGGCTACTCAGATGATCAATATGAAGCTGATGCCTACAGCTTCTTCCAATAACAGCGGCAATGGAACTCAGTCTCAGATGGAAGCCACCATGAAGAGCATGAATATTTTTATGCCTCTTTTTACTGCCTTTATCTGTTTTACATTCCCCTTTGGTATCGGTATTTACTGGATCATCGGTTCTCTGGTACGTACAGTCCAGCAGCTGATCATCAACAGACATTTGAACCATATGGACATGGATGCTTTTATCCAGAAGAATAAAGAAAAAAGAGAAAAGAAAATGGCGAAGAGGGGAATCACTTCCCAGAATATCAGCCAGCAGGCAAGAATGAATGTCCGTAATATTGAAGAGCCGAAAAGAAAGACTATGGCTGAAAAAAGCGAGTCTGTTAAAGCTGTTTCCGGTTACCAATATACCGTTCCTAAGACAAAGCCAGGAAGTCTGGCTTCAAAAGCCAATATGGTGGCACAATTTGACGAGGAAAACAAGAAGAAAAAGAAGTAGAAGGTAAGGGGGAAAAAAGATGGAATTCAGAGAATTCTCTGCAAAAACCGTAGATGAAGCCATTACAAAGGCAAGTATTGAGTTTGAGACCTCCAGCGAAAATCTGGAAATCCAGGTGATTTCCCAGGGAAAGGCAGGATTTTTAGGATTTGGAGCAAAACCTGCCATCATCAGGGCCGGCAAAAAAGAAGAGGAAGAGATTCTTCCTGAAGACGTTAAAGAAGCAAAAGAACCGGCGAAAAAATCTGCTCCAGCCAGAAAAGAAGAGAAAAAAGAACAGAAAAGAGACCATAAGAAAGAGCAGAGAAAAGAACCAAAGAAAGAAAATACTGTGAAGGTTCAGGATGTGCCGGCCGAAAAAGAAGAAAAACCTCGAGAAGAGAGAAAAGTACTTTTGAGAACGGAAGAAGAGATTGCCGAGATTAAGGATGAGGCAGTGAAGTTCTTATCAGGAGTTTTCAAAGCTATGGGTCTTCAGGTAGAGATTAAGATTGAGTACAAGAATGAAGACGGAAATCTGGATATAGATTTCGAGGGTGAGGATATGGGGATCCTCATCGGCAAGAGAGGGCAGACCCTGGATTCTCTTCAGTATCTTACCAGTCTTGTAGTAAATAAAGGAAGACAGGGTTATATCCGTGTTAAGCTGGATACTGAGGATTACAGAAACAGGAGAAAAGAAACTCTGGAAAACCTGGCAAGAAGCATTGCCTATAAGGTAAGAAAAACCAGAAAGCCTGTATCCTTAGAGCCTATGAATCCTTATGAAAGAAGGATCATTCATTCCGCCCTTCAGGGAAATCGCTATGTGGAGACATACAGTGAAGGAAATGAGCCTTATCGTCATGTAGTGGTAAAATTGAAAAACAGATAATAACAGATTATTCTAGGTGAAAGCGTGAATAACGGAAGTTGCTCTGCGCTTTCACCTTTTTTTGTAAATGTTCAGCTAAGATAGAATAAAGAAAGGAGAAGAAATATGACAGATACTATCGCAGCCATCGCCACAGCTCTGTCCCCTTCAGGTATTGGGATCGTAAGGATCAGCGGACCTGAAAGCAGAGAGATCGCAGGAAAAGTTTATCGTTCAAAAGGAGGAAAAAAGAAACTTCAGGATGTTCCTTCTCATAGTATTCATTATGGATTTATCTGTGACGGAGACGAGGTGATAGATGAAGTTCTGGTTATGGTCATGGACGGTCCAAGAAGCTATACCGGGGAAGATACTGTAGAGATAGATTGTCACGGCGGCGTACTGGCTATGAGAAAAATATTGGATACTGTGGTAAAAAACGGAGCCAGGCCGGCTGATCCGGGAGAATTTACTAAACGGGCTTTTCTGAACGGAAGGATCGACCTTTCCCAGGCAGAGGCGGTTATTGATGTGATCAACGCAAAAAATGAATATGCCTTAAAGAGCTCGGTAAGCCAGCTTAGGGGAAATATCCAAAAGGCCATAAAGGAGATCAGAGGGGATCTGATTTATCAGATCGCCTATATTGAATCTGCCCTGGACGATCCGGAGCATATTAGTATTGACGGATACGGAGAAAACCTGTATAAAGAAGTTAAGAAACAGGAAGAACGGATAGACCGGCTGCTGCTCAGTGTGAAAGATGGAAAACTGGTAAAAGAAGGGATCAAGACTGTGATCGTGGGAAAACCCAATGCGGGAAAATCCTCCCTTCTGAATACACTTCTGGGAGAGGAAAGGGCGATTGTCACAGACATTGCAGGGACCACAAGAGATATTCTGGAAGAAACCATCCTTCTCCACGGGATCTCTCTCCGTATTATTGACACTGCAGGGATCAGGGAAACCCAGGATGTGGTGGAAAAGATCGGAGTGGAAAAGGCCATTGATTCTGCAAAGGATGCGGACCTGGTGCTCTTTGTGGTGGATTCTTCTGTTCCTCTGGATGAAAATGACAGAGAAATCATGGAACTTCTGAAGGACAAGAAGACCATTGTCCTTTTAAATAAGGCAGATCTGGAACAGGCGGTGGATGAAGACGACCTGAAGAACACTGCAGGTCATCCGGTAATTTCTGTATCCGCCAAGGAAGAGCAGGGGATCGATCTTTTGGAAGATAAGATCAAGGAGCTGTTTTTCCAGGGAGGGCTGGAATTTAATGATGAAATCTATATCACCAATGCCCGGCATAAGGCGGCTTTGGAAGAAGCCAGAAAAAGCCTGGAAATGGTGGAGAACAGTATTGAGATGCAGATGCCGGAGGACTTCTTTTCTATTGATCTGATGAACGCTTATGAAGCTTTAGGCAGGATCATCGGAGAATCTGCAGGAGAAGACCTGGTAAATGAAATCTTTTCTAAGTTTTGCACAGGAAAGTAGAAAAATAATAAAGTTATCCACAAAAAATAGAAAAAATGTGGATAACTATGAAGATAAATCTAAAAGAATGTTGAAAGAAAGGGTCAGAGAAGATGAAAGGGCTGGAAGAAAATTATGATATAGCAGTGGTGGGAGCAGGACATGCAGGCTGTGAGGCTGCTCTTGCCTGTGCCAGACTGGGGCTTGAGACGATCATGTTTACGGTAAGTGTGGACAGCATTGCTCTTATGCCCTGCAATCCCAATATAGGAGGAAGCTCGAAAGGACACCTGGTAAGAGAGGTGGATGCTCTTGGAGGAGAGATGGGAAAAAATATTGACAAGACATTCATACAGTCAAAAATGCTGAATGTTTCCAAAGGACCGGCAGTCCATTCTCTCCGGGCCCAGGCAGATAAACATGCCTATACAGAAGAAATGCGGAAAACCCTGGAAAACACAGAACATCTCACCATCCGTCAGGCTGAAGTTACAGAACTGATAGCTGAAGCGGGCGTGATAAAAGGACTTAAGACTTATTCCGGGGCGGTCTATCATACAAAGGCGGTGGTACTGTGTACAGGAACCTACCTGAAGGCCAGATGTATCTACGGTGATGTGAGCAATTATACAGGCCCAAATGGCCTTCAGGCGGCTAATTATCTTACCGATTCCCTGAAAAAGCTGGGGATTGAAATGTACCGGTTTAAGACAGGAACCCCTGCCCGGATTGATAAGAGAAGCATTGACTTTTCCAAAATGGAAGAGCAGTTTGGCGATGAGAAGGTGGTTCCTTTTTCCTTTTCTACAGATCCTGAGGATGTGCAGATCGATCAGATTTCCTGCTGGCTTACCTATACCAATGAAAAAACCCATGAGATCATTCGGGAAAATTTAGACCGTTCACCTCTTTTTTCTGGTATGATAGAAGGAACAGGACCCAGATATTGCCCTTCCATAGAGGATAAAGTGGTAAAATTTGCAGACAAGAACCGGCATCAGGTATTCATTGAACCGGAAGGCCTTTACACGAATGAAATGTATATCGGAGGCATGTCCAGTTCTCTGCCCGAGGATGTTCAGTATCAGATGTACCGGTCTGTGGCCGGTCTGGAAAATGCACGGATCGTGAGAAACGCCTATGCCATAGAGTATGACTGTATTAATGCAAATCAGCTTTATCCTACCTTGGAATTTAAGAAGATCAAAGGTCTCTTTTCCGGAGGACAGTTTAATGGAAGCTCAGGCTATGAGGAGGCGGCGGCCCAGGGCCTGGTGGCAGGCATCAATGCAGCCATGGAGGTACAGGGAAAGGAAATGCTGATTCTGGACAGATCGGAATCTTATATCGGGGTGCTTATTGACGACCTGGTGACAAAGGAAAATCATGAGCCCTACCGGATGATGACCAGCAGGGCGGAATACAGGCTTCTCCTCCGCCAGGACAACGCAGATCTGCGGCTTAGAGAAAAAGGATATAAAGTAGGTCTGGTGAGCAAAGAACAGTATGAATATGTTCTCTGGAAAAAAGAAAAGATCGCAGAAGAGAAAGAAAGAATGGAGCATGTTCATGTAGGGGCTTCTCCCGAGGTACAGGAGCTTCTAAAAGCGCATAACAGCACCCTGCTGAAAAACGGCATTTCCCTGGCTGATCTGATCCGGAGGCCGGAGCTTTCTTATGACATTGTGGCGCCTCTGGATAAAAAACGTCCGCAGCTGCCTCAGGATGTGAAAGACCAGGTTAACATTAACATTAAGTATGAGGGCTACATTAAGAGACAGGAAAAGCAGGTGGAATGTTTTAAGAAACTGGAAAAGAAGAGACTGCCGGAAGATCTGGACTACAGCAGGATCAGCGGCCTGCGCATAGAGGCAAGACAGAAGCTGGAACAGTTCCGGCCGGTCTCCATAGGACAGGCATCCAGGATTGCCGGAGTCTCCCCTGCAGATATCTCTGTGCTCCTGGTATATATGGAAAGCTACAGAAGGCAGGGAGGAAGAGGAGAAAATTCATGAGTTATGATATGACAATTTTGCGGAAAGGGGCGGCCCGGTACGGGATTACTCTTACGGAAAAACAGGAAGAGCAGTTTATCCGGTATTATGAACTGCTTATAGAGTGGAACAAGGTTATGAACCTTACGGGGATCACAGAATTTGAACAGGTGCTTTTAAAGCATTTTACAGACAGTCTGTCCCTGGCAGGAAGCCTGGATCTGACCGGAATCAGAACCTGTGTGGATGTAGGGACAGGGGCAGGTTTTCCGGGGATTCCTCTGAAGATTGCTTTTCCCCACTTAAAGGTCACCCTTCTGGATTCTTTAAACAAAAGACTGAACTTCTTAAATGAAGTGATCCTCCAGCTGGGTCTCCAGGACATTGAGACTGTCCATTTAAGGGCAGAAGAGGGAGGAAGAAAGCCTCAGCTCAGGGAAAAATTCGACCTCAGCGTGTCCAGAGCTGTTTCCAGGCTGGCTGTTCTATCGGAATACTGTATGCCTTATGTGAAAAAAGGCGGATATTTTGTTTCTTATAAAGGGGGACAGGCGGAAGAGGAAATTGAAGAAGGAAAAAAAGCCATTTCCATTCTCGGGGGAAAACTGGAGAAGACAGACAAATTCTGTCTTCCTGATACAGATATGGAAAGAACCCTTGTGATCATAAAAAAAGTAAAGGAAACGCCGAAGAAATATCCCAGAAAGCCGGGAACTCCGGCAAAAGAGCCTCTGGGAGCGGCAGGGGAAAACAAAAAATAATCTTTTATAAAGGAGGGTATTGTATGGCAAAATACAAATGTAATGTATGCGGGTATGTTTTTGATGAAGAGGAACAGGGAATCCCCTTCTCACAGCTTAAAGAATGTCCGGTCTGTCATCAGCCGGCTTCTGCCTTTTCTCTTTATGAGGAGATCCGGCAGGTAAAGAGAGAAGAAAGAAAAGAAGAGAGCCTGGAATATCCCAGAGAGTTTTCCAGAGAGGATGAAAGCTGCCGGTATATGAAAGAGATCCATGAGATGGCGGTGACAGGGAAAACCGTCCACGCTGCTATGGGAACCAGGCTGCCTATGCCCTCCTGGGACGACATCCTGATCTTAGGAGCGCAGCTGGATCCCATGCCTCTTCCAGAGGACGCCCAGGTAAATACCAGGACTGTGATCGGGAAACATGCCAAAAAGCCTCTGATTCTGGAAAACCCGGTGTATATTTCTCATATGTCTTTCGGAGCCCTTTCCAAAGAAGCAAAAGTGGCTCTGGCCAAGGGATCTGCTCTGGGAAAAAGCGCTATGTGCTCGGGGGAGGGAGGGATCCTTCCGGAAGAAATGGAAGCAGCGGACAAATATATCTTTGAATATGTAGGAAATCTCTACAGTGTGACTCCGGAAAATCTTCAGAATGCGGATGCTATTGAAATTAAGATCGGACAGGGCACCAAGCCCGGGATGGGCGGACATCTGCCGGGAGAAAAAGTGACAGAAGAGATCGCAAAGGTCCGGAATAAGCCTGTAGGACAGGAGATTACCGCCCCTTCCAGATTTCCGGGAATAAATAACAGACAAGACTTAAAGAGCCTTATATCCCAGCTGAAAATGGCCTCAGGAGGCCGTCCTGTAGGCGTTAAGATCGCGGCAGGAAGGATAGAGAAAGACCTGGCTTTCTGCGTATACGCAGAACCTGATTTTATTACCATAGACGGAAGAGGAGGCGCAACAGGATCTTCTCCTCTTCTGCTCCGGGACTCTGCCAGCGTACCTACCATTTATGCTTTATACAGAGCCAGAAAATATTTGGACAGCATAGGGTCGGATATCAGCCTGATCATCACCGGAGGCCTGAGAGTCTCCTCCGATTTTGCGAAAGCCATCGCCATGGGAGCAGACGCTGTGGCAGTTGCCTCTGCAGCGCTGATGGCTTTAGGATGCCAGCAGTACCGGATCTGCGGAACAGGGATGTGCCCTGTAGGGGTGGCCACCCAGGATCCGGAATTAAGAGCCAGATTAAAAGGAGAAGCCGGAGCCAGAAGAGTGGGAAATTACCTGAACACTTCTCTGGAAGAACTGAAAATGTTCGCCCGGATTACCGGCCACCAAAACCTCCACGACCTGTCAACAGACGACCTCTGCACCATAAACCGAGAGATCAGCGAACACACCAACATCCCTCACGCTTAACAACCGTAATATAGACTTCCTCTAAAATAAAACAGGGAACTGCTTCATCATTTACAAAAAAAAACAGAAGGGGACGGCTTTATGCGAATTTGTCGAGCACGCTCTGAGACTACAGGCTCAGAGCAGCGCAGACTGAGCAAGAAAGTCGTCCCCTTCTGTTTTTTATAGAAAAGCCCTTAGGCAGTTCCCGTCCCCTTTTTAATCAAGTCTTTTTGTTTCACAGAAAAATCACATTCTAATCTAATTTTTATCACATTTTTCCCATAGAATAAAACAGTTAAAAAAGCGGAATAAGGAGGGAGTACTTTGATTGAAGTAAGGAATCTTGTAAAAAAGTACGGGAATCATGTGGCAGTGGACCATCTGAACTTTACCGTAGAAAAAGGAAAGATCTACGGTTTTCTGGGCCCGAATGGAGCAGGAAAATCTACTACCATGAACATGATTACCGGTTACATTGCGTCAACGGAGGGGGATATCCTCATCGACGGGCATAATATCCTGGAGGAATCGGAAGAAGCAAAGAAAAAAATCGGCTATCTTCCGGAAATGCCTCCCTTATATCAGGATATGACGGCGAAGGAATATCTGGAATTTGCGGCAGAACTGAAAGGTATCCCGAAAGAGAAGAGATCGGGAAACATCAATGGAGTTATGTCAACTACAAAAATCCAGAATGTAAAGAACAGACTGATAAAAAATCTTTCCAAAGGTTATAAGCAAAGAGTGGGACTGGCCCAGGCGCTGCTGGGATATCCGGAGATCATCATCCTGGATGAGCCTACAGTGGGGCTGGATCCTAAGCAGATCATAGAAATCCGGGATTTGATCAAGAGCCTTGGAAAAAACCACACGGTGATCCTCAGTTCTCACATCTTATCTGAGGTAAGCGCCGTTTGTGATTATGTTCTGATCATTGATAAAGGAAGGCTTGTAGCCAGTGATTCCCCGGAAAACCTGAGCCGTGTGATGTCCGGCGCCAATTCTTTGGAAATGACAGTAAAAGGGAATGAGGGGCATATCCGGAAGGCTCTGGATCTGGTAGAGAATATTGAAGATCTGATCTACCATAATTCCATTGTTCCAGGAGCCTGTGACTTTACAGTGAAGATATCCGGAGATGTGGACATGAGGGAAAACATCTTTTTCGCTCTTGCGGAAGCAAAATGCCCGATTCTGAAAATGCAGTCTTCCAATATGTCTCTGGAAGAAGTTTTCCTCCAGCTGACGGATGAAAAGAATGAAAAAAAGTTTTTGTCTGAAGAAGACCTGTTTGAAAGTGAGCAGGAAGAAGAGGAGGGAGAAAAGTAATTATGCTGGCAGTATATAAAAAAGAATTAAAAAGCTACCTTACTTCTATGATCGGATATGTTTTTATCGCATTTATCCTTTTGATCCTGGGAATTTATTTCACTGCGTATAATCTTCAGTACGCAAGCCCGGACTTTGGCTATACATTAAATGC